>CAVINP010000046.1:0-14798 GCA_963643985.1 bacterium | reverse complement strand
ATCGCTCCTCGGGCGAGGTTGAAGAAACCACCTACGCACAGGGCAGCGGCGTCGTTATTCAGGACGGCGGCTACATACTGACCAACTACCACGTGATCGAAAGCGGCGACAGCTACAAAATCCTGATGCCCGACGGCACCAAGGTCGAAGCAACGGTTGCCGGCTCCGATTCCTCGATGGATCTGGCTGTGCTGAAGGTCTCCGAAGAGGATGCCAAGCAGCTGACCCCCGTGACGATCGGTTCCTCGAGTGACCTGCTCGTGGGCAGCACGGTCGTTGCGATCGGCAACCCCGGCGGCGAAGTGCTGGCCAACACGGTCACCCAGGGTGTTGTCTCCGCACTGGAGCGCAGCAGCGTCTATTCCGACAACACCACCCGCAACGTGGACTACATCCAGCACGATGCAGCCATCAACTCCGGCAACAGCGGCGGCGGCCTGTTCAACTACAAGGGCGATCTGGTCGGCATCAACACACTGAAGTATTCCGGAAGCGCCTATTCCAGCGTCACCTTCGATGGACTGGGCTTCGCCATCCCGATCGATGCGGCCTACCCGATTGCGCAGCAGCTGATTGAAAACGGCAAGGTCATCCGTCCTCAGATGGGCATCAGCGTGGCCGACTACGAAGGCCCCGACGAGCCCACCGGCAACTATCCGCCGGCCAGCGTGTGCATCTACGGTGTCAATGCCGGCAGCCCTGCCGAGAAGGCCGGTCTGAAGCAGTACGACTTCATCTACGCCGTCAACGGTGAGCGCGTGACCAGCTTCCGTGAGCTGACCAAGGTGCTCGACCAGTACGAGGCCGGTGACACGGTGTCCGTGACGGTCGTCCGCTACGACAGCGTCTATCCTGTCTCCACAGGCAGCAGCAACGGCTACGGTTACGGCAACTACGGCAACTACTTCGGTGGCTTCGGCAACTACGGCGGCAACTACGGCTATGGCTATGGCTACGGTAACGGCAATGACAACAGCGACAGTTCCTCCTCGAGCCAGAGCAGCAACACGACCGTGACCGACCTGACCGTGAGCGGCGGCTACAACTTCGTCACCGTGGATGTGACACTCGAACTGCCGGCCGATACAGACGATGCCGAATAACAACTATAAATAAGCTATTCTCCCGGGAGAGCGGCCACAGCGTCGCCCTCCCGCTTGTTTTGCCTTGCTTGACAAGCATCAGGGTCGATGCTATACTTAACACATATTATATGAAGGGAAACCGGCTTCATGAACGAAATCAGGTCTGCCGTCGTGATCGGAGGTACCAGCGGTCTCGGGCACTCCATCGCCGCTGTACTGGCCCGGCAGGGTGCGCACGTGGATGTTTACGGGCGCTCGATTCCCGAAACAGTGCAAAACAATATCAGCTATCACCGCTTCAACCTGCTCTGCGATGACATCGAAAGCCTTGGCGTCCACACGGATGCCGATGCGCTCATCTATGCCGCAGGGCTTGGGCGCATTGCGGCCTTTGACAATCTCACCGATGCGGAAATCGTCACCTCCTTCAGAACCAACGCTGAAAGCTTTGCCCGCGTGCTGAGACTCTATCAGCCCAAGCTGAAGGGGACTGCGCCGTTTTGCTGTGCGGTGATTTCCTCGATTGCAGGGCTCGTCTCCTCGCCGATGTTTGCCGCCTACGGCGCGACCAAGGCCGCCGTAGCCAGCCTGTGCGAATCGGTCAATGCCGAGCTTGCCGCGCAAGGCAGCGACAACCGCATACTCAACGTCGCGCCCGGCTCGATCAAAGGCACCTGCTTCTACGGCGGTCCGGACGAGCCTGAAAAGACGATGGGCCTTGCCGAAGAGATCGTATCGCGCATGCTGAGTCGCGAGACGCTCTTTATTCCCGACTACGAAAAGACCTATCGCGGCGTTATCGAACGCTACCGTGACGATCCGGAAAAATTCGGCGTGGACAGCTGGAACTACAAGGCGGCGAGCGGCCGCGCTTCGGACAGGCCGCGCGGGCGCGTGGGCTTTTTGAGCGGCACGTTTGACCTGTTTCACATCGGCCACCTCAACCTGCTGCGCCGTGCCAAGCAGTATTGCGACTATCTGATCGTGGGCGTGCATCCGCCGACCTCCAGACACAAGAACAAGCCCACCTTCATTCCGCTCGAGGAGCGCATGGAAATCGTGGGCAGCATCAGATATGTGGACAAGGTGGTCGTGACCCTCGATGAGGACGATGCGATGTATGAACTCTACCCCTACGACTATCTCTTTGTCGGCAGCGACTACAAGGGCACGGAGCGCTTCAACCGCTACGAAAAAGAGCTTACGCCGCTGGGCGTGAAGATCATCTATTTCCCCTATACGCAGGGCACCAGCAGCACGCAACTGCGCGATGCACTGAGCCGCAAATAAATATGAAGGAGAAAAGCCTTATGAATATCGCGCTGATTATCGCCGGCGGCAAGGGCGTGCGCATGAATCAGGAAATTCCCAAGCAGTTCATCACCGTGAACGAAAAGCCGGTGATCGTCTACACGCTCGAGGCCTTCCAGCGCCACGCCGATATCGATGCCATTGCCGTAGTCTGCATCGCAGGCTGGGAAAACATACTCTCGGCCTATGCGCGGCAGTACGGCATCACGAAGCTTGTGCGCATCATCCCCGGCGGCGAAAACGGCCAGGGTTCGATCCGCAATGGCATCTTTGAACTGGAAAAGCACTACGGCCGCGACGATCTGGTGCTGGTGCACGATGCCATACGGCCGATGGTCTCCGGCGACATCATCTCCGACTGCATTGCCACAGCCTCGCAGCACGGCTCGGCTATCGCCGTCGTGCCCTGTCAGGAGGCCATGCTGGAGACCGAGGATCAGATTTCCACCCGTTCGAGCTATCCCCGTGCGAACCTCAAGCGCACGCAGACGCCGCAGGCCTTCCCCATCGGCGTGCTTGCGGACGCGCACCGCGAAGCGCTCGAGAAGGGCATCACCAACTCCATCGCATCCTGCACGCTGATGGTGGAGCTGGGGCACACCATCTACTTCTCGCACGGTTCAGAGAAAAACATCAAGCTCACCACGCCCGAAGACATCGACATCTTCCGTGCGCTGCTGATGCTGCAAAGATCGCGCTGATATCCGAAAGGCAGGCACATTCATGAACACTTCCCATCCCCTGCTGGCCGCAGAGCTTGACCGCATTGCCGAGTTGAATCTGCCCTACGGCAAATGGCGCGATGCGAGCATCGCCGTCACGGGCGGCAGCGGCCTCGTGGGCAGCTACCTGCTGCGCGCGCTCCGGCGCATCAGCGACCGTCACGGTCTGCATCTGCATCTGATTGTGCTGTGCCGCAACACCGACAGTACGCGGCGCGTGCTCTCGGATATCGAGGGTCCGGAATATCGCCCCTACGACGCGCGGCTGCCGCTGCAATCGCCGATTGCCGCAGACTTTATCGTCCATGCCGCATCCAACGCCCATCCGCTGGCGTTTTCCGCCGATCCTGTAGGCACAATGCAGGCCAACCTGCTGGGCACCATGAATCTGCTGGAAAACCTGCGCAGCTGCGGCGGTCGGCTGCTGATGATCTCCACGGGCGAAACCTACGGTGAAAACCCGTCGCTTGCGGAATTCAAAGAGACGGACTTCGGCAAAATCGATGCCATGAGCGCACGCGCCTGCTACCCGGAGAGCAAACGTGCCGCAGAGACGCTCTGCGCCGCTTATGCTGCCCAGTACGGTGTGGACGCGCTCTGCGCCCGGCTGTGCTACGTCTATGGGCCGACCATCACCGACCGGAACAGCCGCGCAGACGCACAATTTCTGCGCAGGGCGCTCGCAGGCGAGGACATCGTGCTCAAGTCCGCGGGCACGCAGGTGCGCACGTACTGCTACGTTGCCGATGCGGTCTCCGCGCTGATCACACTGCTACTCAAGGGTGAAACCGCGCAGGCCTATAACGTGTCCAACCCGCAGAGCATCGTCAGCATACGCCAATACGCCGGGACGCTTGCAGACCTGGCGCGGGTCAATCTGCGCTTTGATCTGCCGCCTGAGGCCGAAAGAGCCGGCTATTCCACCGTGACCCGTTCGGTGCTCAATTCCGAAAAGCTTGCTTCGCTCGGCTGGCACGCCGAGTATGACATCCGCACGGGGCTGGAGCACACGCTGAAAATCTGTGGAAAATAATCTGAATGCGCCCGGTACATGGGTGCATTTTGTTTGCAAGAGGTTTTATATCCGTTCACGACCTGTTCAAATTTGGATGCTAGGATAGTACCATACCAAAGCAAGGGAGGGCTATCCCATATGAAAAAGATACTCGCGCTGATGACGGCGCTTTCGCTGATTGCAATTCCCTGTACGTCCATGGCGGAACAGCCGCCCGAAAAGCCGCAGGGCGAAATGAGTGAACAGGCGGGCGAACCGCCCGAGAAACCCGACGGAGAGCCCGGTCAGGGCGGTCCGGGCATGGCCGATGCGGGCGACAACGGCACTGCCGCCACGGAACTGACGCAAGAGGAACCAATCACCGATACGAGCTACGCCTCTGCGGGGGACGATGAAAACGCACTGCGCATAACGGGTGCAAATGTCTCGCTTGCCAACATCTCCGTCATAAAGAGCGGCGGCAGCTGTTCCAACTCCGACAGCGGCAACTTCTACGGCATGAATGCCGCGCTGCTGGCACTGGACGGCGCACAGGTCACCATCGACACCGCCGACGTATCGAGCGATGCAAGCAACGGCAATGCCGTCTTCAGCTACGGCGAGGGCACGTCCGTCACGATACTCAACAGCACGATCACGACCATGCAGGACAACTCCGGCGGCATTCATGTCGCAGGCGGTGGTACGCTTACGGCCTCCGATCTGACGGTTGAGACCTACGGCAACTCCTCGGCGGCCATCCGCAGCGATCGCGGCGGCGGCACGATGACGGTGGACGGCGGCAGCTACACCACGCACGGCACGGGTTCGCCTGCGGTCTACTCCGTGGCCGACATCAGCGTCAGCAATGCGACGCTTTGTGCCACCTCTTCCGAAGCCGTGGTCGTGGAAGGCAAAAACAGCGTCACCCTCACCGACTGCGAGCTCAGCGGCAGTATGTCCGGCACCTACCGGGGCGATGAGAATGAGAACATTCACAACGTGATGCTCTATCAGAGCATGTCCGGCGATGCGGATGTCGGTCGGAGCAGCTTCACCATGACCGGCGGCAGCCTGATCGCGAATGCGGGCGATATGTTCTACGTCACCAACACCGATTGCGATATTTCGCTTGAGAACGTGTCCATGACGCTGGCCAACGATCAGCTGCTCACTGTCAGCGGGAACGATGCCGCCCGCGGCTGGGGCACGGCGGGCGCGAACGGCGCAAATGTGACCTTTAATGCCGGCAGTCAGATACTGGCCGGCAACATCACGGTCGACAGCATCTCGACGCTCAGCCTGAACCTTTCGGAAGGCTCGTGCTACACCGGTGCGATCAATATCACCGACAACGCCGAGGGCGGCACTGCGGTGGAGAACAACATTGCCGTGAGCATCGGCGAGGGCTGCACCTGGGTGCTGACCGGTGACAGCACGATCTCAACCCTCGAAAACAACGGAACGATAGAGTTCAACGGATACACGATCACACTGGCCGACGGGACACAGATTACTGAATAAAACACCGACGGGGATGCCAAAGCATCCCCGTCGGTGTTTTATATTCGGTGGGTAGCGGTCCGTTGAATGATTCCTGATCCCTCGCTTCACGGCATGAGCAGGCGCACGCGGTAGACGGTGTCGAGTGTGCCGAGCTTTGCCACCAGGCGCTCGCTGGGGGCATGACCCACATCCACCACGGTGTAGGCATAGCCGCCGCGGGAGACGTTGACCATGTTTTCAATGTTCAGCGCTTCCTCGCTGAGCACCTTGGTGATGGCAGAAATGACATTGGGCACATTCTGGTGCAGCAGCGTGATGCGCGGAATGGCGTTCGCGCCCAGCGTGCAGTTGGGATAATTGACGCTGTTCTCGATGGAGCCATACTTGAGGTAGTTGTTCACCTGACGCGCGGCCATGCGCACGCAATTGTCCTCGCTCTCGGGCGTGGATGCTCCCAGATGGGGCGTCAGCAGCACGTTCTTGGCGCCGATCAGTGCCTTGCAGGGGAAGTCCGTCACGTAGATGCGCAGGCGGTTCTCCTCCAGCGCGGCCTTCACGGCCTCGTCATTCACCAGACCGTCGCGGGAGAAGTTCAGAAGTGCGGCAGTGGGCTTCATCTTGCGCAGCGCCGCGGCATCGATCATGTCACGCGTGGAATCCATCAGCGGCACGTGCACGGTGACATAGTCTGACTTTTCGAGTATCTCCTCCAGTTTGGTGGCATGCTGCACCGCGCGGGAGAGCTTCCATGCGTGCTCGACGGAAATGAAGGGATCGTAGCCCAGCACATTCATGCCCAGAGCCGTACCGGTGTTGGCCACCTGTACACCGATGGCACCCAGGCCGATCACGCCCAGCGTCTTGCCCATCAGTTCCGGGCCGACGAACTGCTTCTTGCCGGCCTCGACCTGCTTTTCAACCGTGGTCTCGCCGTCCTGCAGCGTCTTGCACCAGGCAACGCCCTCGCAGATCTTGCGGCTGGCCAGCAGCAGACCCGCAATGACCAGTTCCTTGACGGCGTTGGAGTTTGCACCGGGCGTATTGAAGGCCACAATGCCTTTTTTTGCAAAGTCGTCCAGCGGCAGGTTGTTCACGCCTGCACCCGCGCGGGCCACGCACAGCAGGCTCTCCGGCACGGACAGCCCGTGCATGTCGGCGCTGCGCACCAGTATCGCATCGGGCTTCTCGCACTCCGGGCTTACTGTATACTCGGCGGCGGTCAGGGTGTCCTGATAGACGGGCGAAATGGAATTGAGTGTCTTGATCGAATACATATTACTTGTGCTCCTGTTCAAAGTCCTTCATAAAGCTTACCAGCGCACGAACACCCTCGATGGGCATGGCGTTGTAGATGCTGGCGCGGATGCCACCCACCAGACGATGGCCCTTCAGGTTGACCAGACCGCGTGCGGCGGCTTCCTTCACGAACTGTGCATCGGTGTCCGCATCGGGGGTGGTAAGCGTCACGTTCATGCGGCTGCGCGAATTTTTCTCGGCAGTCGGACGATAGAACCTGCTCTCGTCCAGCAGATCGTAGAGGAGCGCAGACTTTTCAATGTTGATCTGCTCGATGCCTTCCACGCCGCCCTGCTTCTTGAGCCACTTCATGCACAGGCCCGCCATGTAGATGGCGTAGGTCGGCGGGGTATTGAGCATGGAACCCTTTTCGGCCATGATCGTCCAGTCCATGATCTTGGGGCAGATGGCCTGCGGATGACCCAGCAGGTCCTTGCGCACGATCACCAGCGTCACGCCTGCGGGGCCGATGTTCTTCTGCGCACCTGCGTAGATCACGCCGAAGCGCGACACGTCGTAGACCTCGGACATGATGTTGGAGGACATGTCGGCCACCAGCGGCACACTGCCCGTCTCGGGCAGAGTCGCATAGCGCGTACCGAAGATGGTGTTGTTGGTGGTGATATACAGATATGCCGCATCGCTGTGGAAATCGGCGGTGTTCCACTCGGGGATACGCACGTAGTTTACTTCTTTGGAGGAGGCCACGCAGCAGATCTTGCCGTACTTTCCGGCTTCCTTCATTGCGCCGTGGGCAAAGTTGCCGCTGTCGATGTAGTCCGCGCACCTGCCATCGCTGAGCAGGTTGAGCGGAATGGCCGCAAACTGACCCGTTGCGCCGCCCTGCAGCAGCAGCACCTCATAGTTGTCCGGCACGTGCATAAGCTCCCGCACCAGCGCGACGGTCTCATCAAAAATATCGGCATACATCCCGGAGCGATGGCTCATCTCCATCACGGACATACCGCTGTTGCCGTAGCACAGCATTTCATTGGCAGCGGTCTGCAGTGCCTCTTCGGGCATGGCGGCCGGGCCTGCCGCAAAATTATACACGCGGTTCATATGATTTCCTCCCGATACAAGAGTTCCCTTTTATGTCATTCTAAACCGTATTTCACCATCAAGCAACCGCAGACTGTTAATTTTGAACCGAAAATCGTGTTACAGCCATTCTTCACAATAATAGGTAGCAGAAGGGATAGAAAATCAGTGCCGACTGTGCTATAATATCAGGGAAAATCTTCCCCCGGAGGTCTTATGTACTTTGGCACGCAAGGATAAAATCATCAAAACCACCGTCATGGTGACGGGGGTCATCATACTCTCAAAGCTCTTTGGCCTCGTGCGCGATATGATCACGGCCGGCTATTTCGGCACGGGCGTGGACAACGATGCCTATGCTTCGGCCTACACGCTGTTCTATCTGCCGGTACTGCTGTTTAACTCCTGCATCACGGCCACGGTCGTGCCGCTGTTTGTGGAGGAGCGCGAAAAGTACAGCCTGCAGCATTCCAACCGCTTCGCCAGCAATGCACTGAACCTGTTCATGCTGTCCTCGCTGATCGTCGCTGCGCTGATGTTCGCCTTTGCCGAACCGATCGTGAAGCTGATCTTCCGCTTTGATGCCGAGGGCATCGCGCTGACGGTGAAGCTCACGCGCATCATGATGCTGGGCCTCGTGTTCAACGTGGCCTCCATCGTGCTCTCCTCCCTGCTCAACGCCATGGAAAAGTTCATGGCGGCGCAGCTGACGGGCTTCCCGCTGAGCGTCGCGGTGATACTCTCCACCGTGCTTTTCTCCGGCAGGCTCGGCATCGAGGCCGTCGCCTGGGGCGTGTGCGCTGCGAGCGTACTGCAGGCGCTGATACTCATCCCCTTTCTCGTGGGCTGGTTTGATTATCACCCGGTCATCGATCCTGCGGACAAGCGCATCCACCGCCTGCTCAAGCTGGCCGGACCCGCAGTGCTGTCGATGGGCGTGAGCGAGATCAACCACCTGATCGACCGCAGTCTGGCCTCGGGGCTGGCGGCAGGCTCGATCTCGGCCATGAACTACGGCTACAAGCTCATCACCTTCCTGCTGGGTATACTGATGGTACCGCTGACGACGGTGATGTTCTCCAAGATGAGCAAGATGGCCGCCGAGAACGACAGAAGTGCTCTGCTTGAATCGCTGCGCCGCGGCATACTGCTGATCTCCATGGCAACGCTGCCCATCGTGGCGGTCGCCATGGTGATGTCTCAGGATGTGGTCAAGCTGGTGTACATGCGCGGCAACTTCGGCATGGACTCCGTCCGGCTGACCGGCGGCGTGCTGCTGTTCTATCTGGTGGGTGTGCTCAGCTTCGGCTTCAGGGACTATATGAACCGCACCTTCCACGCCATACAGGACACGAAGACGCCGTTTCGCGTCTCCTGCCTGGTCGTGGCGCTGAACGTGGTGCTCAACCTGATACTGCGCAAGTTCATGGGTGCCAACGGTCTCGCACTGGCCACATCCATATCGAGCTACTGCGGTCTGGCCGTGCTGTTTTTCCTGCTGCGCAAGCGCATGGGGCATCTGGGCTTCAGGCACATCGCGAACGAATACCTGCGCATCATCATTGCGGCTGCAGCCTGCGCGGGGGTATGCCTGCTGATGAACCATGTGCTGCCCGAGGCCATGACGACGCTGAGCGTGTTCGTCAGGTTGGTGATCGCCACTGCGGCCTCGTTTGTGGCCTATTTTGCGGCGTGCCTGCTGCTGCGCGTCGGCACGCTGACCGAGCTGCTGGGCGGTCTTAAGCGCCGCGCCCATAAAAACTAAGGAGGACGGATTGCATGCAGGATGAAGAGAGACTGATAACATCCGGCTTTCGCGAGGAGGACTCGGATGCCGAACAATCGCTGCGCCCGCGTGCGCTGAGCGAGTACATCGGTCAGGACAAGCTCAAGAAAAGCCTGAACGTGTACATGCAGGCCGCCATCGAGCGCCGCGAGCCGCTGGATCACATGCTGCTCTACGGCCCTCCGGGTCTGGGCAAGACCACGCTGGCGGGCATCGTGGCGGCAGAGATGGGCCACAACATCCGCGTCACGAGCGGCCCGGCCATCGAGCGTGCAGGCGATCTGGCCTCGATTCTGACCAACCTGAACGCGGGCGACGTGCTCTTCATAGACGAGATTCACCGCCTCAGCCACAGCGTGGAGGAGGTGCTCTATCCCGCCATGGAGGACTATGCACTGGACATCATCATCGGCAAGGGGCCGTCGGCGCGCTCCATCCGTCTGGATCTTCCCAAGTTCACGCTGATCGGCGCAACGACACGCGCGGGTATGCTCTCCTCTCCCCTGCGCGACCGCTTCGGCATATCCTTCAGGCTTGAGATGTACACGCCGGAGCAGCTGGCAGTAATCATAGAGCGTTCCGCCCGCATACTCAAGATCGAGTGCACGCATGACGGCGCACTGGAGATTGCCAGCCGTTCCCGCGGCACGCCGCGCATTGCCAACCGCTTCATCCGCCGCGTGCGCGACTTTGCGCAGGTGCGCGGCGATACCACCATCACCGAGGAAAACGCACGAGAGGCGCTGGACATACTGGAGATCGACGAACTGGGTCTGGACCACACCGACCGCACGATGCTTGCGGCCATGATCGATCGCTTCGGCGGCGGCCCCGTGGGTCTGGACACACTGGCAGCCACCACGGGCGAGGACGCGGCGACCATAGAGGACGTCTACGAGCCGTACCTGCTGCAGCTGGGCTTCATCATGCGCACGCCGCGCGGAAGGGTCTGCACGCCGCAGGCCTATGAGCACATGGGGCGTGCCCTGCCGCAGAACCAAAACGGCAAAAACGACAACAGGCAGATCAGAATGGACGTATAAGCCATGAAAGAGCGCAGCGGCTCAAACTTACCGGGAACCATCGTTTGGGCATTCGTCCGTCCTGCCGTTTCGGTTTTCCCCGCACCGGGTCTGTTTGATGAGCTGCGCATTCCCAATTGTCCTGTTTGTGATGGATATGCACCATGGCTGTTGCGCCTGCTTCATCCGAATATCATGGAAAACTGAGGATATACTAAAATGAAACTTTCCGATTTTATGTACGACCTGCCGGAGGAGCGCATTGCGCAGACGCCGATAGAACCCCGCGACCACAGCCGTCTGATGGTGCTGCACCGCCGCGATCACACGATTGAACATAAGCATTTCTACGACATCATCGACTATCTCAACCCCGGAGATGCGCTGGTCATCAACGAGACGCGTGTCATTCCCGCGCGGCTGATCGGCGAACGTCCCAGCGGCGGCGCATGCGAAATACTGCTGCTCAGGCAGCTTGCGCCCAAGAAATGGGAGGCCATCGTGCGCCCCGGCAAAAAGCTGCGCACTGGCGCGCAGGTGCTCTTCGGCGGCGGACGGCTCACGGCCACCATCGCCGAGGTGCTGCCCGACGGCGGGCGCATCGTGGACTTCGAGTGCGAGGGCACGATGGAGGCCGTGCTGGACGAACTGGGCGAGATGCCATTGCCGCCCTACATTCATGAAAAGCTGCAGGACAGGGAACGCTACCAGACCGTCTATGCCAAGCAGGAAGGCTCTGCGGCCGCACCGACGGCAGGGCTGCACTTCACACCCGAGCTGATGGCGCGCATCCGTGCAAAGGGCATCGACATCGTGCCGGTGCTGCTGCACGTGGGCTTGGGCACCTTCCGCCCCGTAAAGGTGGAGAATGTCGAAGATCACGAGATGCACACCGAATACTTCGAGGTCAGTGAGGATGCCGCCCGTCGCATCAATGCCGCCCGCGAGCGCGGTGGCCGCGTGGTGGCCGTGGGCACCACCAGTGTGCGCACCCTGGAATCCGCCGCCGAGGACGGCAAACTGGTGGCAAAGAAGGGAGACACAAGCATATTCATCCGCCCGGGCTACCGCTATCAGATGGTGGACGCGCTGATCACGAACTTTCATCTGCCGGGTTCCACACTGGTGATGCTGGTCTCCGCGCTCTACGACCGGGAACACATACTGGAGGCGTACAAGATCGCCGTGGAAGAGAAATACCGCTTCTTCTCCTTCGGCGACGCGATGCTGATAGAATAAATAAGGAGCACAGAAAATGGCAAAGGTGGTTCTGGGGCTGTCCGGCGGTGTGGACAGCGCGGTTTCCGCACGTCTTCTGCAGCGTGCGGGGCATGAAGTATTGGGCCTGTACATGGACACGAGCGACGAAAATGCGCGCCGGGATGCGATCCGCACGGCGGAGTTTCTGGGAGTGTCGCTCAAAATTTTGGACGTCCGGCAGGCGCTGGAGAAAAACGTGTGCGCCCCCTTCGTGGCGGCATATCTGCGCGGCGAGACACCCAATCCCTGCATCATGTGCAACCCGAGCGTGAAATTCAAGAGCCTCATCGACTATGCCGACGAACAGGGCGCGGAATTTGTCGCCACCGGCCACTATGCACGGGCCGAGGGCGGCGCGATCCACCGCGGCATGCCGAGCAACGACCAGAGCTATATGCTCTGCCGCGTGCGCCGCGATCAGGCCAAGCGCATGATGCTGCCGTTGGGCGGCTATGAAAAAGTGCAGGTGCGTGCGCTGGCAGAGGAGTTCGGCATACCCGTGGCGCAAAAGCCGGACAGCATGGAAATCTGCTTCATACCCGACAAGGACTATATCGGCTGGATCTGCCGCCGCACGCAGGTGCCCGGAGCGGGCGATGTCGTCTTTCACGGCGCGGTCATCGGCCGGCACGATGGCATCTATCGCTACACGGTCGGCCAGCGCTGGCCGGGGCTGTACAACGAACGCAAGCTCTACGTGTCTCAAATCGATGCGCATGAAAACCGCGTAGTGCTGGCGCTGTGGGAGGAACTGTTCAAGACCGAGGTGCATGCCGCGCAGATGAACTGGCTGATCGACAGACCCGAGGCACCCATCCGCGCGACCGTACGCGTACGCCACACCAAGTGGGAAAACCCGCCCTGCACCGCCGAAGCCGTGGGCGATGACGTCATCATACACTGTGACGAACCCGTCCGCGCCCCCGCACGCGGCCAGTCTGCCGTGCTCTATGACGGGGATCGGCTGATCGGCGGAGGGTATATCGTATAATTTGGTTCTTAAGTTGGAGGATCCCCAACCCCACCACGAAACCGCAAAGACTCAAAAACGGGCTGTTGCACGATGCGCAACAGCCCGTTGAAATATGTTCTGTCTTTATCCCTTATGCGTGGATGCGTACCTCCAGCTGTCGGCGCACATCTCGTCGATACTCTTCTCAGCCTGCCAGCCCAGCAGTTCCTTGGCCAGCGTGGGATCGGCGTAGCAGGTGGCGATGTCGCCCGCGCGGCGCGGCGCGATGCGGTAGTTCACCTTTTTGCCGCTCGCCTTTTCGAAGGCATGCACGATCTCCAGCACGCTCGTACCGCGACCCGTGCCCAGGTTGATGGCGCGGCTGCCCGAGTGATCGGCCACATAGTGCAGTGCTGCCAGATGGCCCTTGGCGAGATCGACCACATGGATGTAGTCGCGCACGCCCGTGCCGTCGGGGGTGTCATAGTCATCGCCGAACACGCTCAGCTGCTGCAATTCTCCCGTGGCCACCTTGGCGACGTAAGGCAGGAGGTTGTTGGGTATGCCGTTCGGATCCTCGCCGATCAGGCCGGATTCATGCGCCCCGATGGGGTTGAAGTATCTGAGCTTGCAGGCGCTGAAAGCTGTGTCCGCACGGCAGATGTCATCGAGCATCTGCTCGATCATCAGCTTCGTCTGGCCGTAGGGATTGGTGGCGGAGGTGGGATAGTCCTCGCGGAAGGGTGCGGTGTTGTTCATGCCGTACACCGTCGCGGAGGAAGAGAACACGATCTTCTTCACGCCGAACTTCTGCATCGTCTCAGCCAGCACGATGAAGCCGTAGAGGTTGTTGTCGTAGTACATCAGCGGCTTGGCCACGGATTCGCCGACGGCCTTGTAACCTGCGAAGTGTATGACGGCATCGATCGTCTCATCCGCAAAGACCTGCTCCAGCGCAGCGCGGTCACAGATGTCGATCTGATAGAATTTGAAATCGCGCCCGGTGATGGTGCGAATGGCATCAAGCGCCTGCGGTTTGGCGTTGGACATATTGTCGGCAATCACGATGTCAAAGCCCGCGTTCAGCAGTTCCACACAGGTATGGCTGCCGATGTAGCCGGCACCGCCCGTCACAAGAATACTCATATCAGAATTCCCCCCAGCTTCGATTCTAACCATACTGATTATAACGTGAAAACGATTTTTGTGCAATCCCGTAATGTGTTAATATTGACAAAACCGCCGTATAATGCTACAGTAATCCACGAAAGCATGATATATGGGAGGCTTTGGGTCATGGATGAAAAGCGACTTTTGGATATGGCACGGGAAATCGGCTTCGGCGCAAGCGTGATCGACGCGAAGCAGGTCTGCTTTGATGCGGGCTTTCTAAAATACTGTGAAGAGAACAAATGCGGCAACTACAATGCGAACTACTCCTGCCCGCCGAGCTGCGGCACGCCCCAAGAGATGGCAGATCGCGTGCTGCGGTTTTCGCGGGTGCTGGTGCTGACCACGCAGCGCCCCATGCCCGACTTTTCGGACATTGCAACCTTCAAGCGCTGCAAGAAGGAGCACAATGAGAAAATGATGAAGATCGTGCTCGCGCTGCGCGAGGAGGGCACGCCCTGCCTGATGGGCGGCGCCAGCAACTGCGTGCTCTGCGAGAGGTGTGCAATCAGGGACGGAAAGCCCTGCACGGATCCGACGGATCGCTATTCCTGCCTCTCGGCATATTGCATCAATGTCAGCGAGCTGGCCAAGGCCGCCGGAATGAACTACAGCTGGAACCGGGGCGAGATGACGCTGTACGGGATCATAGC
>CAVINP010000045.1:0-14894 GCA_963643985.1 bacterium | reverse complement strand
GGAAATGATGAGAAGAGGCGAGCCAATAGTATGATAAGCAAATTGTTTAAATTTAAGAATGGACTTAAATCCTATCTGGTATTATTGCTGATACTGGTTGTTGTACTTGCAATCATTGTCGTGTTTAAGTTTAGTACGAGCGGTGCGGTGATCGAAAGCCGAACGACGGATTTTGGCCTCAAGGACATTGGAGAGTTGATCACTCAAGAGGGCTATTATACCAATGTACAGGTTCTCAAGGATGACCAAAAACTCTTTGGAATTACTGTCCCGCTTACTACAAGTAAGTATATATACAGTTATAGCGGCAAAGTCACGGCAGGACTCGATTTTTCAAAAATTGAGGTTGAAGTTGATGATGATGCTAAAACGGTGAACGTCCTTCTGCCGGAAGTTGCGCTCTATGATGTTAACATTGATAATGACAGCCTCAAGGTCTACGATGAAAGTCAGAGCATTTTTACGCCGCTGAGTATTAAGGATGTCAACGATTCGCAGATTGCGTTGAAAGAAGAGGTAAGGACCACAGCACTCGAACAGGGTATACTTGAGTCTGCTGCCACGAATGCGAAGGCACTGATTACCGGTATACTTTCTGCCTCCTACGATCCTTCGGCGTATACCATAACGTTTGAAGAGGTGACATCAGAATGAAAAAAATGAAAAAAATATTGCTCATTGCCGTTGCAGCCATTGTGTTGTTCTATCTCTTTATCCTGGTAAGAGGCAGAATGTAACGAACGCCCCCTCCACGCGGAGGGGGTGTTCGTTTAAAGAAGCCATTTATAATCGCGTCTGCAATCGAGCACATAATCCACAAAGACAGTCGAATCCCGAATCTGATACAGAACAAGATACCAATTTGAAACGAACATCTTATGGTACTTGTTTGCGGGCATGTAGGCCTCGTTGAAGAAAGGAAAACGATACGGCCAATCGCGAAGCGAGCGGATGGCTGTGATCAATCTTTCCTGCAGCTTTAATGCAGCTTCCGTGCTGTCCTTTATAATGAACTGGACGCAACTTTCAATATGATGTCAAGCAGAATCATTCAGCCCAGCTTCGCGTATTCCGCGTCGCTCACGGGTTCGCACCACTCATTGCTGCAGCCTTCGCCCGGCACTTCCACGGCGATGTGCGAAAACCAGCTGTCCTTCTTCGCGCCATGCCAGTGCTTGACTTCGGCGGGAATAGTGATGACCGTGCCCGGTGTCAGGCTCACGGCTGCCTTGCCTTCCTCCTGATACCAGCCTTCGCCGGCAGTGCAGATCAGTATCTGGCCGCCGCCCTTGACGGCATGATGGATGTGCCAGTTGTTGCGGCAACCCGGCTCAAAGGTCACGTTGGCCAAAAAGGTGGTTTTCTTCGGATCGGTCAGCGGCTTGAGGTAGGACTTGCCGATGAAATAGCGGGCATAGGCCGTGTTTTCCTCGCCCTTGCCAAATACGTTTTCGGCATCAAATGCACTCATTATATTTCCCTCCCCAGCCAGCGTTCCAGATCATATTTGGCCTTCGCGACGTCGCTGCCGCGAACTGCCAGACCCTTTTCAACTTTGGCACCCTTTGCGACGCGCCCGATGTCGTGCACGGTGTCCGAAAGGCCGCTGCCCTCGTGCGTGCAGAAGGGATGGATGACCTTGCCGCTGAAGTCGTAGTGCTCCAGGAAGGTGTACACGGCCATGGGCATCGTGCCCCAGAAGTTGGGGTAACCCAGGTAAATCTCGTCGTATTCGTCCAGATTTTCGGGCAGATTGAGCACTTCGGGCCGCGCTTCGCCCTCCAGATCGCGCTTGGCCTCGGCGATGCAGGCCTTGTAGCTCTCGGCATAGGGCTTTGCCTGCTCGATTTTGAACAGCGTGCCGCCGATCATGTCGTGCAGGCTCTTGGCAAGACGCTCGGTATTGCCCTGCGCAATGTGACGATACGCGCCCGCGTAATAGTTTTCCCCTGCTCGGGAATAGAACGCAATCAGCTTTGCCATGAATTATGCCTCCTTTTCAAACTCTTTGGCCACGTCCTCCAGCAGCTGACGGATGGGCAGATGCTGCGGACATATCTTTTCACACTTGCCGCACCTGATGCAGTCGGACGCACGGCGGCCGGGTGCGGTGTGTACTTCCCCATAATAGTAGTCGGCGTTCCAGTCGTGATAGATCTGCTTGGCATTCATCACCGAAAAGAGATCGGGAATGGCGATATGCTGCGGACAGCCGTCGGTGCAGTAGCGGCAGGCCGTGCAGGGAATGAGGTGCTTGGATGCGAAGATTGCCCGCACGCGATCGATGGCGGCCAGCTCCGCATCGTTGAGCGGCACAAAGTCACGCATGAAGGAGATGTTATCCTGCATCTGCGCCATATCACTCATGCCCGAGAGCACCATCATGATGCCGGGAAAGCCCGCGGCGAAGCGTATGGCATAGCTTGCCGCACTGCCGCCGTGAAGCTTGTCCAGCTCGGCCTGCGCCTCCTCGGGCAGACGGGCCAGGTGACCGCCCTTGACCGGCTCCATTACGATCACGGGCTTGCCGTACTTCATGCAGACCTCGTAGCACTTGCGACTCTGAACCGCCACGTCTTCATAGTCCACATAGTTGAATTGCAGCTGCACGACTTCGATGTCCGGATAGTCGTTCAGGATCTGCTCGAGCACCTCGGCGCGGTCGTGGAAGGATATGCCCACGTGGCGCACCTTGCCCTCGGCCTTGAGCGCGAAGGCCGTCTCGTAGGCGCGGCACTTTCTGTAGTGATCGTAGCTGCTGCTGCCCTGCGCGTGCATGAGATAAAAGTCAAAATAGTCCACGCCGCAGGCCTGCAGCTGAGATTCGAAGAGCGGACGGATATCCGCCTCGGTCTTGAAAAAATTCACGCTGAGCTTGTCGGTCAGAATATAGCTGTCGCGCGGATAGCGGCTCGTCAGGCAGGTTCTGATCGTCGTCTCGCTCTTGCCGGACAGATAGCCGTGGGCGGTGTCAAAATAGTTGAAACCCGCCTCCAGAAAGGCATCCACCATGCGGCAGGTCTGTTCGATGTCTATTTCGCTGCCCTGCATCGGCAGTCGCATCACGCCGAAACCGAATTTCTTTTTGATCTTGTCCATATTCAATGCTCCCGTTGACGATTGGCTGGTTTTGCTGTATACTTGAGTATATTGTACATCTTAAAGCATACTTTAAGTCAATGGTTTTTAACAATTTAGCGGGAGGAAATTTTATGGTCTACACCGTCAGCGAAATGGCCAAATTGCTGGGCACGAGCGCGTCCACGCTGCGCTACTACGACAAGGAGGGCCTGCTGCCCTTCGTGGAGCGATCCTCGGGCGGCATGCGCATGTTTCGGGAAAGTGACTTTGAGTGGCTGCATGTGATCACCTGCATGAAGCAGGCGGGCATGTCCCTCAAGGACATCCGCAGCTACATCGAGATGGCCATGCAGGGTGACGCGACCATCGACGAACGGCTGGAGCTGTTTCGCCGCCAGCGGCAGGCTCTGGAGAATCAGATGGCGCAGTTGCGCGAGGCGATGGAGATGGTGGAGTACAAGTGCTGGTACTACGAGACAGCCAAGGCTGCGGGCACGATGAAGGCCGTGCAGGGGCTGTCTGCAGAGGACATTCCGGCAGAGTACCGCGACATACGCAAGAAGCTGAAGGGCCGGAATCAGGCCTGATTGTGTATCAGCGCTACCATGCAGGGAATCCTGCCCTCACAGAGCGTATACTGCACGTCGGTATAGCCCGCATCCGCCAAAAAACGGCGGTAGGCTTCGGGCGTGAACTTGTGCCTGAAGTTTGCACCGAAACTGTCGATGGCGCGGGACACGCCGCCCACGTCCCCGGCTGCGTTGCGGTTCATGTAGGTGGGAATGATGATCTTTCCGCCGCTGCGGCAGACGCGCCTCAGCTCCGCCAGCGCGGTCTCGGGTGCATCGAGAAGGTGAATCACGTTGGCCGCCACGATCGCGTCAAAGCTGCCGTCGGGGTAGTTCAGATGCAGTATGTCCGCCGTCTCAAAGCGGATGTTGGCGAGCCTGCCGTATTTTTTCTCGGCACGGGCAAGCATCTTCGGCGAAAAATCCGTTGCGGTCAGCTGTCTGCACTTTTTCGCGATCACGCCGCTGAGCAGCCCCGTGCCGCAGGCGCACTCGAGCACATCGTCATTTTCTCCGATCATTTCCCCGACTACGCTGCAAAGCCTTTGGTTCGCCCTGCGGTTGATGACATCGGCAAAGAGATCATAGATGCAGGCTACATTGTCCCAGAACATATCGGACTCTCCTTTTGCATGGAAGTTAGTTTTATTTAACCATCACATTCCCATGATAGCATCAAGTTTGCGCTAAATCAAGCGCGGATTATTTGAACATTTTATGAAAATGGCCGAAAAGGTATTCGCATATGTTGACGCAGGTGATATAATAAAGCTAACGGAGTATTTGGATACGGAGGAACTGTGCGAATATGAAGGCTGTGAAGACGCTGGGTATTATAGGGCGCATACTGCTGGTACTGGGAAGTGCGCTGTATGTGGCGGAACTGCTGGGTCTGGAGACACAGACGCTGACGCTGGTCATCTGCGGCATCTATGCCGTGGCGCTGATACTGATGCTGATCGAATGGATTGCCACGCGCGACGAGCGCCGCGCCGGGAAAGCTGCAAAGAATAAATCCGCATGAACATCGGCCATCCCGTTTGGGGTGGCTTTTGTTTTTGACGTGCAAAAGTTTTTGTGGATATTTCTGTTTCAAAGGTGTATAATAAATGTAAGGCGCTGCCTTTAACATTTATGAAGGCAATTTCCCCCGGAATTACAGGAGGTATAACGCATGAAGTATCTGATCGGTTTGGATGTGGGCACTTCCGGCGCGAAGTGCATCATGATTGACGAGACGGGCACGGTCGTTGCCTCGTCCACGCAGGAATACCCGCTCTCAACGCCCAAACCCGGCTGGGCGGAGCAGAACCCCGAAGACTGGTGGCAGGGCGTGGTGCACGGTCTGCAGAGCATACTGAAAAAGGCCGACGTTGCCAGGGAGGACATACTGGGTCTGAGCTATTCCGGCCAGATGCACGGCCTCGTGGCGCTGGACGAGGCGGGGGAGGTCATCCGCCCCGCGATACTCTGGTGCGATCAGCGCACGCAGAAGCAGTGCGATTGGATCACCGAAAAGGCGGGCGGTCTGGACGCGCTGCTGAAGCTGACGAACAACCGCATGCTCACCGGCTACACGGGCGGCAAGATCCTCTGGCTGCGCGACGAGGAACCGGCGAACTTTGAGCGCATGAAGGTGTTCATCTGCCCCAAGGACTACATCCGCTATCGCATGACGGGCGAGATCATGATCGACGTCTCCGATGCTTCCGGCACGGGCTTCTTTGATACCAAGAATCGCGTCTGGAGCGAGGAACTGATCAAAATCGCGGGCCTGCCGCGCAGCATCTTCCCCAAGGCCGTGGAATCGACGACGCTTGCGGGGCGCGTGACAAAGGCTGTCGCAGAGCTGACGGGCCTGCCCGAGGGGCTGCCCTGCTATGCGGGCGGCGGCGATGCGGTCATACAGGCGGTCGGCAGCGGTCTGGTCAAGAGCGGCATACTGGGCGTGGTCATCGGCACCAGCGGCAACGTGACGATGGGTCTGGATCACTACGAAGACAACCCGCACGGTGACCTGCAGATGTTCTGCGGCAACGAGCCGGGGCTGTGGACGGACTTCGGCTGCACGCTCTCTGCGGGCGGCAGCTATCGCTGGTACCGCGATACGCTCTGCGAAAACGCAAAGGCCGAGTCAAAGGCCGGCGGCGAGAATGTCTACAACATCATGGGGCGTGACGCCGAGGCCTCCGTGCCGGGTGCGCACGGCGTGGTGTTTACGCCCTATCTGGCGGGCGAACGCTGCCCCTATCCCGATCCGAACTGCCGCGGCAGCTTCTACGGCATGAGTCTGAGCACGACGCGCGGCGACATGACGCGTGCCGTGATGGAGGGCGTGACCTATTCGCTCTGCCAGCTGGTCGACATTTTCGGCGGCATGACGCACAACGAGAAGATCTACACCTCCGGCGGCGGCGCAGCCAGTCCGCTCTGGCGGCAGATGCAGGCCGACATATTTGACCTGCCGGTCTACACGATGTCCGCAGCCAGCGAGGGCGGCGCTTACGGCGCAGTGCTGGTCGCAGGTGTCGGCGCGGGGCTGTGGAAAAACCTGGGCGAGGCCGTGAAGGTGATCCATCCCGAGACCGAGGCCCTGCCGGTAAAGGAAAATCAGGAAGGCTACAAAAAGAGCTACGCCGTCTACAAGATGATCTATCCTGCGCTTAAAGCTGTATACGATGCCGGCGCGGAAATGGGGTACTGAGCAGGAAATAATTGAATGGTGCGCAACGGTGACCCGCCGCACTTCTCCAAACAACAGAAGAGGCACTGCCATGACGGCAGTGCCTCTTCCCTTTGTACTCTTTTATTCCAGTTCGAATGCGCCGGTGTAGAGCTGATAATATGTGCCCTTTTCGGCGATCAGCTTCTCGTGGCTGCCGCGTTCAATGATGCGGCCGTGGTCGAGCACCATGATGACGTCGGCGTTCTTGACCGTGGAGAGCCTGTGCGCGATGACGAACACGGTTCTGCCCTCCATGAGCTTGTCCATGCCGCGCTGCACGATGGCCTCCGTGCGGGTATCGATGGACGATGTGGCCTCGTCCAGCACCATGACCGGCGGATCGGCCACGGCGCAGCGGGCGATGGCGATCAGCTGGCGCTGGCCCTGCGACAGGTTGGCACCGTTGTTCTCCAGTATCGTGTCATAGCCGTTGGGCAGGCGGGTGATGAAGTCGTCCGCGCCCGCAAGCCTGGCCGCCTGACGGCACTCCTCGTCCGTGGCATCCAGCTTGCCGTAGCGGATGTTGTCCATGACCGTGCCGGTGAACAGGTTCGTATCCTGCAGCACCATGCCGAGGCTTCGCCTCAGATCGGCCTTTTTGATCTTGTTGATGTTGATGCCGTCGTAGCGGATCTTGCCGTCCGCGATGTCGTAGAAGCGGTTGATCAGGTTCGTGATGGTGGTCTTGCCCGCGCCGGTTGCGCCGACGAAGGCGACCTTCTGACCCGGCTCGGCGTAGAGCGTGATGTTGTGCAGCACGTCCTTGCCCTCGACATAGCCGAAGTCCACATCCACCATGCGTACGTCACCCATGAGCTTGGTGTAGCTGACCTCGCCCGTAGCCTGATGCGGATGCTTCCAGGCCCACAGCCCCGTGCGGTGATCGCTCTCGTGCAGGTTGCCGTCGGCATCTTCCTCGGCGTTGACCAGCGTCACATAGCCGTTGTCGGCCTCGGGCTGCTGATCCATGAGCGAGAATATGCGCTGCGCACCGGCCATGGCCATGACGACCGAGTTGGCCTGCTGGGAGACCTGATTGACGTTGCCGGTGAATTGCTTGGTCATGTTCAGGAAGGGCACGACGATGCTGATTTCAAACGCCATGCCGGAGAGCGAGAAGTTCGGGATCTTCGTCAACAGGAACAGACCGCCCGCGACCGCAACCAGCACATAGGTGATGTTGCCGATGTTGTTGATGATCGGGCCCAGCGTGTTGGCATAGGCGTGGGCGCGGCTGCTGTCCTCGTAGAGGGCGTTGTTGACCTCGTCAAAATCCTTCTGAGCGGCATCCTCATGATTGAAGACCTTCACGACCTTCTGACCGTTCATCATTTCCTGTATAAAGCCTTCGGCACGGCCCAGCGCACTCTGCTGGCGAATGAAGTACTTCGCACTGCCCTTGCCGAGCTTGCCGGACATGAGTATCATGAAGAACACGCCCAGGAATACCACCAGCGTCATCCATACGCTGTAGTAGAGCATGATCGCAAACACGCAGACCACGACCGTGCCGGCTCGCAGCAGGGACGGCAGCGCCTGGGATACCAGCTGGCGCAGCGTGTCGATATCGTTGGTGTAGTAGGACATGATGTCGCCGTGCTTATTCCGGTCAAAGAAGCGCACGGGCAGGTTCTGCATGCCGTCGAACATGGTGCAGCGCATATGTCCCAGAAAGCCCTGAGTGATCTTGGCCATCAGCTGCGTATAGATCGTGATGGCGGCGATGGAGACGATATAGATGCAGATCAGCGTGATGATCAGCGGCAAAATTTCCTTGCGCGCGCTGACCCAGTCACCGCTTACGTACCACTTTTCGATCACCGCAATGACCTTTTGCGTGAATACGGACGGTATGGCCGCGGTAGCGGCGGAGAGGAGTATGCATGCGATCGTCAGCGGCATGAGTTTGGGATAGAAGTGAAACAGCAGCTTCATGAGGCGGCCGAGCACGACCTTCGGGCTTGCACCGGCCTCATTTCCGGGTCTGTTCATGGGCTTATTCATCGGCTTCATCTTCTGCACCTCCCATCGTCTGCGAGGTATAGACCTCCTGATAAATCGGGTTGTTGGCCAGCAGCTCGTCATGCGTGCCCGTGGCGACGATCTTGCCGCCCTCCATCAGCACGATCATGTCGGCATCCTGCACGGACGCGACGCGCTGGGCGATGATGATCTTCGTGGTCTCGGGGATGTACCTGCGCAGACCGTCGCGTATGAGCGCATCGGTGCGGGTATCCACGGCCGAGGTGGAGTCATCCATGATCAGTATCTTCGGCTTCTTCAGCAGGGCACGCGCAATGCACAGCCTCTGCTTCTGACCGCCGGAGACGTTCGTGCCGCCCTGCTCGATGTGCGTGTTGTAGCCGTCGGGGAAGGACATGATGAACTCGTCCGCCTGCGCCAGCTTGCAGGCCTCGCGCAGTTCCTCATCCGTCGCGCCGGGGTTGCCCCAGCGCAGGTTCTCGGCGATCGTGCCGGAGAAGAGCAGGTTTTTCTGCAACACCATGGCGACCTCGCCGCGCAGCACTTCAAGATCATAGGTCCTGACATCCTTGCCGCCGACCTTCACGCTGCCTTCGGTGGCATCGTACAGGCGCGGTATCAGCTGTACCAGCGAGGATTTGCTCGAACCGGTGCCGCCCAGTATGCCAACCGTCATGCCCGAGGCTATGTGCAGGTTTACGTCCGAGAGGGCATTCGCCTTGGCGCGGGTGTTGTACTTGAAGCTCACGTTATCAAAGTCGATCGAGCCGTCGGCCACCGTCGTCCCGGCATTTGCGGGAGAAGCCAGCGCAGGCTGTTCGTCGAGCAGCTCGGCGATACGGTGCGCGGACTCTGCGGACATGGTGACCATCACGTAGATCATCGAGAGCATCATCAGCGACATCAGTATCTGCATGCCGTAGTTCAGCATGGCGGAGATCTGGCCGACGTCGAGCGTCGTACCCTGAGAAGTGATGGTCAGTTTGGCACCGACAAAGAGTATAAAGACGGTGTTGAAGTACATCACAATCTGCATCAGCGGATTGTTGCAGGCCACGATGCGCTCGGCGTGCGTGAAATCGCGGCAGATGTCATCCGCAGCCACGCCGAATTTCTTCTTTTCGTAGTCCTCGCGTGCAAAGCTCTTGACTACGCGCATGCCGCGCACGTTTTCTTCGATGGACTCGTTGAGCTTATCGTACTTCTTGAACACGCGGCGGAAGGCGGGCATGGCCTTGCGGGCAATGAACATCAGACCGAAGATCAGCAGCGGCACGACGATGACAAAGGTCGTGGCCAGTGTGCCGCCCATGATGTAGGCCATCGTGATGGCGAATATGAACATCAGCGGGCTGCGTATGGCCGTGCGGATCAGCATCATGAACGCCATCTGCACGTTGCTCACGTCCGTGGTCATGCGCGTCACCAGCGAGGCCGAGGAGAATTTGTCGATATTTTCAAAGGAATAGGTCTGCACGCGCTCGAATGCGTCGTGGCGCAGGTTCTTGGCAAAACCTGCCGAGGCCCGTGCACAGGTCACGCCCGCGCCCGCGCCGCAGGCCAGGGAAATCACGGCCAGTACGATCAGCAGACCGCCCACCGTGAGCACTTCGCTCATGGGCACGCCTGCCTTGATTTGGTTCACCAGATTGGCTGTGATGAACGGGATGATGACTTCGATCACGACTTCCAGTATAATCAGTACCAGTGTGGCAATCGTGGACTTCTTGTATTCCCGTATGCAGCCCGCAAGTTTTTTAAGCATGGGCTTGTCTTACCTCTCTTTCTCGGTATCGCAGCACAGGCCGGCATCCGTCATATGACTGAATACCTCGTGCAGCGCTTTGATGGCTTCGTCGAATTGGCTGCGATCCGTTTCGTTCATGTTCAGCAGCATCTCGGCGTAGTAGTCGGTCTGCCTCTGCTTGAATGTGGCGATGTAATCGTCGGCAGCCCGGGTGATTGTCAGCCGCGTCTTGCGCCGATCATCCGGGTCACTCACACGCACGGCCAGACCGCGATCGATCAGCCGATCCGCCAGTTTTGTGACCTGCTGCTTGGGCATGCGCAGCCACTTGCCGAGCTCCGTCATCGTCAGTGCCTGCCCCGAATGGCGCAGCAGCTGGATGCAGTGAAACATCGGCGGCGACATGCCCTCGTCCAGAAATTGCTTGAACGGCCGCGAAATAAAGTAGTTCCACTGCGGCAGTGTCTCCATCAGCAAGCTCTGGGATTCGGAAATGTCCATTGTGATGTACTGTTCCTTTCTGTAGATAGTAGTCTTTTGTTGACTGTCACAGTATACAACAGTAAATGTTAATTTACAATGGGAATTTGGGTAAACATTGGGGAAGGGGGATCAGGGAAGCGGGAAATTGCGTAACCTTCCCGCACAAAACCCCGTCTGCGGTCAGCAGGCGGGGTTTTGTTCATCGATTCTGCACAGCGTGTCCATGAAGTTCGTGCGCTGTATGGCGGCAATGTCAAAGCACAGTTGCATCTCAAGACCGGGAATCTCGCGCAGATCCTCGCCCCAGAGTGTGCGATCCGCCAGCACCGCATAGCAGAGCGTCTCGGCGGGCATATCGTGCGACAGCGTGGCAAATACGGCCAGCACCTCGGGATCGTCGTATATCGGGTCGCGTTCCTTGCCGCGTGCCACTTCCCACTGCCCGTTGGCATCGGGGCGGGCGCCGGCATAGAGCATTATTGCGGCGGCCAGCGCAAACGTCAGATACTTCGGCGCTTCAAATTCGCGCTCGGCCCGGGCGCGTATCGCGGGCAGCACGCTCTTCGGGAAATTTCGGATCAGGCCACGGCCGATCACGGTGAGCGCCATGTCGTTCTGGCGGTTTTCCAGTCGCGCAAAGGCAGTGATGACGGCCTGCGTGGCCGCAGCCTTTTCAAGCGGCAGTTCGGGCAGCACCTCCTGCATGAACGCGCGGCCGATGAAGCCGCGAAGCGTCTCGTCCGCCAGCACCTGAGAAAAGCTGTGCTTGCCGGCCAGATAGCCGATGCCCGTGCACAGAAAGATCAGCGCATCCAGCACGCGCAGCCCGGCCGTACGCGTCCGGGCAAAGTCCGCCTTGGCGGCGACGCTTTTCAGCAGCTCGGGCGCAGCCTTTTCAAATACGCATTTGTTTTCGGGTTCGGCCCAGGCGATGAAATCGTCCCTGTAGTTCATTTCGCGACGCGCCGTGGCAAGGTCACTGCCGCCCAGCGCGGCACAGAGACGATCCGCCAGCACGGCCTGCGCATTTGCCCGCAGCAGCGCAGCGGCAAAGTCCTGCCCGTCTGTCCAGCCGCGGGCCAGAGTGGCCATGGCCTCAAGCCGCAGGCGCGCGCAGTCATCCTCTGGATGCTCGGAGAATATCAGTATTTCCGGCAGCACGCCGCGGCACTGCCACGCCTCGTAGCAGGCGCGGGCCGCCAGAGCCAGCTGCGCCGCGTCGGCCTGTGTACTCATAATCAGCAGTTCCATGTCCCGCCCCGCAAAGGCCATGATGTCATCAAAGTCTTTCTCGGGTGCACAGGCACGCAGTATGGACTGCATCACGCGCTCTTCGCGGATGATCGTGCCGTCCTCTGCTTCACCGCGCAGCAGCAGCGTATACATGCCGCCCTGGGCTGCGAGCCTGTCGGCGGCGTCCAGCACGCAGACCGCGCCCACGCGGGCCTCATCCAGCAGCGGGGCGGCACAGCCCAGCATCAGTTGATCCGCGCCCAGCATCAGCGCACGGGCACGGTCGGGTCGGCGGTCTTCGATTTCATAGCGTTCGGTCATGTCCGGGGACAACTGCTGCATAACGGAAAAGCTCCTTTGATTTACTTCAGTACGGAGGGCACCTCGATGCCCAGATACTCGCTCAGCGCATCGACGATCAGCTGGTGATCCTCTTCATGTGTCATGCCGGAGCTCTGCGCAAAGCCGAACAGACGGCCATCGGCATTTTTGAGCGGGAAGCAGCCGCCACAGAGCGCGTAGTTGTTTGCATTCTCAAATTCAGGCACGGCAGGGAGCAGACCTTCACCCACCTCAATCAGCGTGCGTATGGAACTGAGACCGTAGACGCGGCTCGTGTTGAGCTTCTTGTCCATCCACCAGCAATTGAAGCTGTCCGTGCCCTCCATGTAGTATTCAAGGGTGATTTGGCCGCCCGTGATGACGCGCACGGAGACGGGCTTGCCGTACTTTTCCTTGGCCAGACGCACCATGATCAGGCCAAGCCGCAGTGCACCGTCTGCGTCCATACTTTCCATGCGCAGCTTTTCTTCCTGAGTTTTGATGATGTCAAGCCATTCGGGTTTGTAATTCGCCATATCCATTTGTTTTGCCCTTCTTTCGTTTGGTAACGGTTGCTGCTATTGTAGCAGAAAACGATCCCAAAAACAAGGGACGAAAAGGCGGGGAAACGGAAAAACGAACCCCCTCGGTCGCTTCGTACAATTTTTCTTTTCGAAGCGGCGGAGGGGGGTTGCCTTGATCCCTGATCACAATTTATGCACGTACAGTGCGCGTATGGCGTTGAGCACCGCGATCACCATCACGCCGACATCGGCGAATATCGCGGCCCACATGTTGGTGATGCCCAGTGCGCCCAGCACCAGACAGATTGCCTTCACGCCCAGCGCAAACACGATGTTCTCATACACGATGCGGATGCACTTGCGCGATATGCGTATGCCCTTGGCAATCTTCATGGGATCGTCGTCCATCAGCACCACGTCCGCGGCTTCGATGGCGGCATCCGAGCCCATCGCGCCCATGGCAATGCCGATATCCGCACGGGAGAGCACGGGCGCATCGTTCACACCGTCGCCCACGAAGGCGACCTTGCCGCGGCGGTTGGGCGCGTTCAGCAGCGTCTCGACCTCGTCCACCTTGTCGCCGGGCAGCAGTTCGCTGCGCACATGGTCGATGCCCAGTTTTGCGGCCACATCGTCCGCAACGGCCTTGATATCACCCGTGAGCATCACAGTCTCCTCCACACCCGAGGCCTTCAGTGCAGCGATGGCGGCCTTGGCGTTCTCCTTTTCCACGTCGGAGATCACCACGTGACCGGCATACTCATGGTCGATTGCGATGTGAATGATCGTGCCCACACTGTGACAGCTGACATAGTTCACGCCCAGCTGCGCCATGAGCTTGTCGTTGCCGGCGGCGACCTCTCTGCCGTCCACCCTGGCCATCACGCCCTTGCCGCTGATCTCGCGGATGTCCGTCACGCGGCCGCGGTCAAGCTCCTTGCCGTGCGCACGCTGCAGGCTGCGGCTGATGGGGTGAGAGGACGCACATTCCGCCAGCGCCGCCAGCTCGATCAGCGCATCCCTGTCGATGGTGTTGTGGTGCACGTCGCTGACCTCGAACACGCCGCGCGTGAGCGTGCCGGTCTTGTCGAAGACGACGATCTTCGTCTGCGACAGCGCCTCCAGATAGTTGGAACCCTTGATCAGTATGCCCTCGCGGCTCGCACCGCCCAGCCCCGCGAAGAAGCTCAGCGGTATGCTGATGACCAGCGCACAGGGGCAGCTGATGACCAGGAAGCTCAGTGCGCGGTAGATCCAGCTCGTCCACTGCCCGTCAAGCCCCAGAATCATGCGCACGAGCGGCGGCAGCACGGCCAGCGCCAGCGCGCCGTAGCACACGGCGGGCGTGTAGATGCGGGCAAACCTTGAAATGAAGGTCTCCGAGCGCGACTTGTGCGAGCTGGAATTTTCGACCAGCTCCAGTATCCTGGCCACCGTCGATTCGCCGAACTCGCGGCTCGTTCTGATCTTCAGCACGCCGCTCGTGTTGATGCAGCCGCTGATGACATCGTCGCCGGCGCCCACGTCGCGCGGCCTGCTTTCGCCGGTCAGTGCGCTTGTGTTCAGCGTCGATGTGCCCTCGATGACCACGCCGTCGATCGGCACCTTCTCGCCCGGCTGTACCACGATCACGCTGCCCGTGGGCACTTCCTCCGGGTCGACGCGGCGCAGTTTGCCGCCCTCCTCGATGTTGGCGTAGTCGGGGCGGATATCCATCAGCGCGGTGATGTTGCGGCGGCTCTTGCCCACGGCATAGCTCTGAAACAGCTCGCCGATCTGGTAGAACAGCATGACCGACACGGCCTCGCAGTAGTCGCCGCTGCGCTCGCAGACGGCCAGACCGATCGCGCCCAGCGTGGCCACCGCCATCAGAAAGTTCTCGTCAAAGAGCTTGCGGTGCAGTATGCCCTTGAAGGCCTTGAGCAGTATGTCATAGCCGATGGTGAGATAGCTGAGCAGATACAGTACCGTGCCCAGCCACATCACGCGCTCCGTCAGCTTCGCCGCAATCAGCAGCACGGCGGCAATGACGATGCGAATGAGCATCTTCTTTTGCTTCTTGTTCATGAACATACGCTCCCTTCGGGTGGATAGGATAGTGGATAGTGGTTAGTGAAACAGTGACGGTCATCCAAGCTGTTCAACCGGCCACTGATCACTGCCTGCTGACCATTGTTTCAGTCCAGATAGATCTCACAGTCGTCCTCGACCTTCTTGCAGCGCTTGAC
>CAVINP010000044.1:369-15028 GCA_963643985.1 bacterium | reverse complement strand
CCATTATCTCATACAGTCAGGTAATTTACACTGCGGGGGACTATTGAGCGGTTACCATCCTTTTATTTGTTTTTTCACATGGCGACAGGCATAAAAAAACCTGACAGGCAATCCCTGTCAGGTATGGTGGTCGCAACAGGACTCGAACCTGTGACCCCATCGATGTGAACGATGTGCTCTACCAACTGAGCCATGCGACCATACGCACTGTCATCTCCCTTGACGACTTGTTCATTATATAACAATTCATCAGTTTTGTCAAGCCTTTTTTTCTCAAAAAATATATGCTATAATGAATTTTGATGGGGGATAAGATTTTCATATCACGGAGGGTGGATCATGCAATTTTTTGATACCGATGTTCAACTGGTGAAAAACCGCGTGCTGACCGAGGTGGCGCGTCTGGCTTATGAGGACGCCCTGACGCCGCAGAACCTCATGGATATTCCGCAGAAGCTTACCCCCGACGGCAGCAAGCCTACAATGCGCTGTTGTATATACAAGGAACGTGCCATACTTCAGGAACGTATAAAGCTCGCCCTGGGCGGCAATCCCGATGACAACAACATTGTGGAAGTCCTGCCCATTGCGTGCGACGAATGCCCCGTTGAGGGCATACAGGTGACGCAGGCCTGTCGCGGCTGTATCGCACATCGCTGCCAGAATGCTTGCCCGCGCGATGCGATCACCATCGTAAACCGCCATGCACAGATCGACAAGAGCAAGTGCATCGAATGCGGCAAATGCCAGCAGGCCTGTTCCTATTCCGCAATCATTCGCCGGACGCGTCCTTGCATCAACGCCTGCAAGCTCAAGGCAATTTCAATCGACCAGGAAACGCAAAAGGCACACATCGACGAGGAAAAGTGCGTCTCCTGCGGAGCCTGTGTATATCAGTGCCCGTTCGGTGCGATTTCCGATAAATCCGAAATCGTCAAGGCCGTTCAGATCCTCAAGAACTCCGAAAACAACAAAAAATACCGTACCTACGCTGTCATTGCGCCTTCCGTGGCGGGTCAGTATGCGGAGTACAACGTCAATCAGGTGATGGGCGGCATACGCGCACTCGGTTTTCACTATCTGGTGGAAGCAGCATGGGGAGCGGACTTCGTGGCCGAATCCGAGGCACGCGAGCTGGCGGAAAAGAAATTTCTGACGTCCTCCTGCTGCCCGGCATTCGTGTCCCTGATCAAAAAGAAACATCCAAAGCTTGTGGAGAATATTTCACACAACCTCTCTCCCATGGCGCACATGGCCATGCTGCTCAAGAAACGCGATCCCAACGGCAAGATCATATTCATCGGTCCCTGCATTGCCAAGAAGGGCGAAGTGAAGTGGACGGATGCCGGCAAATATGTGGATTGCGTGATCACGTTTGAAGAAATGCAGGCGCTCTTCACGGCCCACGGCATTGATCTGGACAAGGTCGAACCGGTCATGCTGGATCGCTCCAGCTATTACGGTCGCGGCTTTGCCAACTGCGGCGGTCTCTCCGGCGCGGTGAGCCAGGCTCTGAGCGAACTGGGTGTCCCCGAAACGGAATTTAAGCTGAATGCCGTACAGTGCAGCGGTCTGTCCGAGTGCAACGTCGCACTGACGCGTGCAGAGAACGGCAAGCTGCCTCAGAACTTCATCGAGGGCATGGCCTGTGAGAGCGGCTGCATCGGCGGTCCGGCCTGCCTGAGTCACGGTGCACGCAACCGCGTCCAGTTTGACAAGTACAAGAAGCAGGGCGAGGGGCGCAGCATCGCCGATTCCATCAGCGGTTTTGACAGGGAATAAATTAAGGAGGAGAAATACCATGAGAAAGAATTTCGGTGCAAAGCCCTATACCTATCCCCAGCCTGTTTTTATTCTGGCGAGTTACAATGCGGACGGCACGCCCAACGCCATGAACGCCGCGTGGGGCGGCATCAGCGACGACAGCGAGCTGTCCATGTGCATCTCGGCCGATCACAAGACCACCGAAAACATACTGGCCCGCAAGGCCTTCACCGTCAGTATGGCGGATGCCGCGCACGTGACCGCCTGCGACTATGTGGGTCTGGTCTCCGGCAAAAAGGAGGCAGACAAGTTCGTCAAGGCCGGTTTCCACGCCTTCAAGTCCGAATTTGTGGATGCCCCGCTGATTGAGGAACTGCCCATCGCCGTGGAATGCCGTCTGAAGAGCTACGATCCCGAAACCTGCCGCATGATTGGTGAGATTGTAAATGTCAGCGTTGACGAGTGCGTGCTGGATGAAAACGGCAAGGTCGACGTTGCCAAGGCCCGCCCGATCACGTTTGATCCCTTCAATAACACCTACGTCGTGCTCGGTGAGGTCGTTGCCAAGGCCTTCCATGACGGTCTGAAGCTGAAATGAATACCGTTCAGATGATCCGCCGCATTCCGACAAGGCAGCCCGACGGGATGCACCCTTTCGGCGTGTCTGCGGCCCGCAAGGCGTTGGGCTTTCACAGGAGTCTGCCCGGCTACCGCGAGACACCACTGTGCGCCCTCGATGCGCTGGCCGGGACTCTGGGCGTGGCATCCATTCATGTCAAGGACGAGAGCAAGCGCTTTGCTCTGAACGCCTTCAAAGTGCTGGGCGGAAGCTTCTGCATTGCCTCACTGCTGGCACGGCGATTTTCCCTGCCGCGGGTGGACTATGCGCTGCTGGATACGCCCGAACTGCGCGAGGAAATCCGCAAAATCACGTTCATCACCGCCACGGACGGCAATCACGGCCGCGGCGTGGCGTGGACGGCTAACCGTCTGGGCAGCAGCTGCGTAGTGTATATGCCCAAGGGCAGTGCCAGGGAACGCCTTGAGAACATACGTGCGCTGGGTGCAGACGCAAGCATCACGGATATGAACTACGACGACACCGTCCGCTTTGCCCGGGCGCAGGCCGAGCAACACGGCTGGATGCTGGTGCAGGATACCGCGTGGGACGGCTATACCGAGGTCCCGACGCTCATTATGCAGGGCTATACCACCATCGGCTGCGAGATTGCCGCTCAACTGGGTGAGATCCGGCCGACGCACATCTTTCTGCAGGCAGGCGTAGGCGCCATGGCAGGTGCCATGGCAGACTTCTTCGCGGATCTCTATTGCGATAATCCGCCGGTCATTACCGTGGTGGAGCCGCACAACGCCGATTGCATTTTCCGCACGGCCAAGGCGGATGATGGCAAGCTGCACAGCGTCGGCGGTGACTTGCGCACCATCATGGCGGGGCTGGCCTGCGGCGAACCCTGCGGCATCGCCTGGGATATGCTCGCACGAAGTGCGGAGTACTATGTTTCCATGCCCGACTACGTGGCAGCCAACGGCATGCGCATACTGGGCAATCCCATGGGCGGTGATCCGCGCGTGATCTCGGGCGAGAGCGGCGCATCGGCCTTCGGTTTTGCCGCAGAGGTGCTGCGCAATCCGGAACTTGACGATTTGCGAATGCAACTTGGCCTGAATGCCACCTCGCGTCTGCTGTGCATTTCAACCGAGGGCGATACGGACCGTGAGAATTATCGCAGAATTGTCTGGAACGGCGCATATTGCCGGTAATGTGAGTGGGGGAGAGGGATGTACTTATCCTATTTCAACCCAATCCCCCAATACTTTATCCAAAAGTCAAACAACGGAGATGTTGCGAAGACATCTCCGTTGTTTCATATCATTTTGCATATTTCAGCAGCACCCTGACCACTTCTACGGTCTCGACCGGCTTGCCGATGTGGTCGTTCATGCCCGCATCCAGACAGGCCTGCCTGTCCTCGGCAAATGCATTGGCAGTCATGGCAATGATCGGCACACTCTTTGCGTCCTCCCTGGACAGTGTGCGAATCGTTTGCGTCGCCTCCAGACCATCCAGCACGGGCATCATCACGTCCATGAAAATAAAGTCATAGGTATAGGGCTGCGCGGTGCAGAAAATATTCACGGCTTCCTGACCGTTGGTGGCGCAGGTGACGGTAAGCCCCATCTCCTCAAGCATGATGGCGGCAATCTCCATGTTGATGCCGTTGTCCTCCACCAGCAGCGCACTGCGGCCGGATAGGTCGATGGTATCCGGCAGATTCTCCTTGGTGATGGCCGCGTCGTGGTGCTTATCCAGTGAAAACGTCAGTACGATCCGCATCGTGGTGCCGACGTTTTCCCGGCTGTGAAGTTCGACCGTGCCGCCCATGCGTGTGACGATCTCCCGAACGATGGCCAGCCCCAGTCCGGAGCCGCTGAAATTCGTGATCGTTTGCTTACCCTCCTGAGCGAAGGGCTCGAAGGCGTGCTTCTGAAATTCCTCGCTCATGCCAAGGCCCGTATCTTCACAGATGAACTCGTATACCGCCCGCTCGCCGTCACAGGACAGCTCATTGCAGTTCAGCTTCAAACTGCCGCCGGGGCGGTTGTACTTGACGGCATTGGAGGCCAGATTCATCAGCACGCGGTTGAGGTGAATCGGACTGCCGATGACGTAACGGTGTTCCGCTTTTATTCTCTCGATGCCGCCGTAGAAAGCAATGCTGTGCTGCGCGGCATTGGTGGCAATCATGGGCAGCGTGTCCAGCAGGAGCTGCACCAGATCGAAGGGCTTGTTCTCAAGCTCTATGCTGCCGGATTCCATCTTGCCGATGTCAAGGACGTTGTTCACGATCCCAAGCAGGTAATCTGTCGAGCACATGATCTTGCCCAGGCAATCCTCATACTTCGCTTCATCGCCCTTGTTGCGGTTCATGATGCGAAGCATACCCACGATGCCGTTGAGCGGCGTGCGGATGTCATGACTCATGCGACGAAGGAAGTTCGTCTTGGAGACGTTCGCACGCTCGGCCTCGACTGCGGCTTCCTTCAATTGCTCACGGTAATTCATCTCCCGCTGCTTCTCGCGTGAAATATCTCTGGCTGCAAAGAGCACCGTCTCAACCTGTCCCGCTGCATTGCGCTTGGATGCAATGAAGCGTGCCTCAAAATAGGCCCCGGCCGGTGTCTTGAACTCGGTGACAAAGGTATTGCTCTCTGCCATGCGGACAGCGACATTGTTCAGATCGGTAAAATCGCGCATTTCCCCGCGCATGTCGGGATGAACGAAATACTCCATCAGCGCATCCACGAGCATATCCAGGTCGCCCTCGGCCTTGCCGCCGGTCACGGTATTCATCAGATCAACGCTCTTGATGACCCTGTAGCGATGCGTTATGAGGTTGTCCTCGACGATTGTCGTGTATATGGTGGCCAAAGCTTTGATGACGTCTGCCTGACGATCCATCTCAAACTCTATGTCCCTGATGTCGCTCAGCACACAGGCACAACAGCCACGTTCGCCCGTCGGGAAGACATCGACGTGCACGATCTTGCCAAGCTCATATGAAACATCGTCAAAGGAAACGTTCCGGCCCTCATAGGCCGCCTCAAAATGCGGCTGCAATCTTTTTCTGGATCTCTGCGGAAAAAGTTCAAAATAGCGATGACCGATAAGCTCATCGACACGCCTGCCTTCAAAGTCGGCCAGCGTTTCGTTGACATGGATGAACGTCCAGTCCGCAGGCAGACCGGCATCATCCAACTCAACGCGGATAATGCAGAAGCCACAGGCGGAATCCTGTTCATTGCGGATCTGAAACGCACCCATCGCGTGCTCATCCGGCATGATTTGTACCCCCCCCCGCAAAGAATTCGTTAATTCTTGTGCAGGTTCTGTTAAATCGATTATACTCCACTGAAATGGCGAAATCAATTGATTCGATGTAAAGTTGTCACAATTCGTGCCATTTGGCAGCAAATTTCGACCGCTTTCGCGCAACGACTCGGCACAAAAAGCATCGGCTGTGAAAGATTGCAAAATCCATCTCTCACAGCCGTAGGGTGCGTTTCTAAAAGGAAAAACTGCAAGTTCGAGCGGATTTTTCGTCAGATCAAGGATGAAGACCGTAGGTTTAGTAGCGCTAAATCAAGGTCTTCAGACGCAAAGCTGGCGGAAAAGACGCCGAAATTGAAGCTTAGGGAATTTTAGAAACACGCCCAAGCCCGTTATTCGTTTTCGATTTTTGCAAAGCGCCCCAATACGCTGGTATATTCTTCCCCGTGCTCCGGCCAGAGCGCCATCACCGTGGCCGTATAGGGTTTGTACTCCCCGTCTATGCGCAGCATCACATTCATCCTGGTCATCGGATCATCTCGCGTGGTGTCCACGAGCTTGGCCCGCAGTGCTTCCCAACATGGCGCGGGCAGTATATTACCCTCGCTCTCCTTGGAATGGAAGATGAGCGTGCGCTTGTTCGTGTCGTTTTCATACATATTGACGTAGGTCACCTTGTGCAACAGCTTGTCGTATTCAAACTGAATGCCGTCGGTGCACTTCATGAAGAAGTCCTTCTTGCGCCGTTCGTTGTCCATCATGTGTCTGAGCACATTGCCCTGCGGCAGATCGTTGCTCAGCAGCAGTTCGCTGGAGACGACGTTGGCCTCTCTGCGATAGTCGTACTGCTGACCCGTCAGCGCCACCTCACGCAGCGTGTCGGAGACGTCCGTCAGGCACTGCTTGAGCAGCGGATTGAACACGCCGCACTCGTCATTGAGCAGCATCTCCATCGCCTTTTCGTGCGGGAAGGCCTTCTTGTAGCAGCGCTCACTGGTCAGTGCGTCATAGGCGTCGGCCATGGACACGACCTGCGCGGCGATCGGGATATCGTCCCCGACCAGACCGTCGGGATATCCGCGGCCATCGTATTTCTCGTGATGCCAGCGGCAGATGCTCCGCGCAATGCGGAAGAACTTGCTGCTTTGATCCAGCTCCGAGGCGCTGAGAATCTTGTCGCCGTCGATCGTGTGGGCCTTCATCATTGCCCATTCTTCATTTGTGAGCTTGCCCGGCTTGTTGAGCACTTCCTCGGGCACCTTGATCTTGCCGATATCGTGCAGCGCCGAGAGCGAGGAAATCAGCGAGATGTCCGAGTTGCTCAGATCATAGCGGTCAGTGATCTTGACCAGGCGATGCAGCAACAGGTTGGTGATCAGCTGCACGTTGAGCGTATGGCTGCCCGACTCATGGTTGCGCATTTCGATGATGTTGCTGAATATGTTGATCATCGAATTGTTGATCTTTTCGCGCTCGTAGACCTGATCCTCGACCAGGTGAATCAGTCGCTTCTGGTTGGAGTACATCAGGAGCGTATTTTCGACGCGTCGCTGGACGACGATCGATCTGAACGGACGGCTGATGTAGTCGGTCACACCCAGCTGATAGGCCCGTGTGACAAACTCCGTGCTGTCCTCTGCCGATATCATGATGACCGGGAACTCTTCGATCCAGTGCTGCTCGTTCATGATCTTGAGCACTTCGAAGCCGTCCATCTCCGGCATGTTGACATCGAGCAATACCAGATCGACGTTTTCCTCACTGCCGAGGATCTCGACCGCCTCCAGCCCGTTGCAGGCGTAGACAAAGTCGTAGCCGTCACCCAGTATAATGCTGAGCATATCGCGGTTCAGCTCTGCGTCATCCGCAATCAGTATCCTGCTTTTTGTCGTACTCATCGGCATTCACTCCTGTTGTTGAAGGTGAATTACTTTTTCTTCATACATTCTCCCAGCACGGCGTAGAGCCGATTGGCATCCACCGGCTTGGCCAGGTGATAATTCATGCCCGATTCGAGCGTACGCTTGCGCTCCTCGTCAAAGGCATCGGCCGTCATGGCGATGATCGGGATTTCGACTGCATCCTTGCGTTCGAGGGCGCGTATGGCCCTGGTTGCCTCGATGCCATCCATCACCGGCATACGCACATCCATCAGTATCGCATCAAAGGCGTTCTGCTCGGCTGCGGCAAAGGTGTTGAGTGCCTCCAGACCGTTGTGGGCCGTGGTGACGATGCAACCCGCGTTCTCCAGTATGATCTGGGCAACGTAGATATTGACATCGTTGTCCTCGACCAGCAGCACCCTCATGTTTGTCAGCTTCGGCGCTTCATTTGCTTCGTGCGGCTTGATCGGTGCATCCTTGCGCTCGTCTATATCCACATAAAGCTCCACGATAAATTCCGTACCCTCACCCGGCTTGCTCTTGACGGAGATCGTGCCGTCCATGGCTTCCACCAGGTTTTTGACGATCGGCAGACCCAAACCCGTGCCCTGCTGTTCGTTGCTCAGTTCGGACTGTTCACGTGCAAACGGCTCAAAGAGGTGCTCAAGGAACTCTTCGCTCATGCCGATGCCGTTATCGCGCACCACAAATTTGATGTGCAGTTTGTCGTTGTCGGCCTCCATGTTCGTGACCTCGAACCAGACATCGCCGCCCTCCGGCGTGAACTTGGCTGCGTTTGAGAGCAGGTTGAAGAAGATCTGATTAAAGCGCAGTTTGTCGACCAGTATGGTATATTCACCCGGCCGCAGTTCACCGTGGTAGTTCAGATGCCGCGCCTCCATCAGGGGACGGATGACCGTCTCAACCGTATCCAGGAATTCGGTTCTGGTCAGCCTTTCCTTGTTGAGTACCAGTTCGCCGCTCTCGATGCGACTCATATCCAGTATGTCGTTGATGAGACCCAGCAGGAATTTGCCGGAAATCTGGATCTTGTTGAGGTATTCACGGACAACCGCGGGGTCATCCTCCTTCAGTGCCAGTCCCGTCAGGTTGATGACGGCGTTCATGGGCGTGCGGATGTCGTGGCTCATGTTGGAGAGGAAGGTACTCTTGACCTTGCTGGCCTCTACCGCCTGCTGCGTGGCCACCTGTGCCTGATTGAGTGCCTCCTGAATCGCCTGCTGATGCTGGGCGTTGGAGAGGTCGGACTCACGGGCCGCCATGAAGAAATAGCCCAGCAGCGCCACCAGCACCGAGCAGAAGGGCTGGAACGGGAAGATGGAGTAAATCGGAATAACGAGGTTATTGATGGCGGCTGCCACCAGAGGTACCAGGGATATCAGCAGAGACTGCGGCAGATACGGTTCCTTTTCCCTGTGCTTGCGGGTATGAATCACAATCGCATAGACAAACGGCTCAATATAGTAGAAGAAATTCAGATAGGTGAATACGCCGAAGAGCGGACCGCGGACATAGGTGCAGTCCTCCCGGATGGTCCAGAGTGCGCCGGTGAAGGGCGTAATCACCACCAGAAGCAACAGCACCGCCGCCGGTATGACCTCCAACTTCAGCGTAACAGGTTTAAAGCTCGAGCCGACAAAGTTGCGCACAAAGAGATGCCAGAAATACGGCAGGAGCACATATACGACATAGAACAGAAATACAACCACAGCAAAGAGCCTGTGCGGACATTCTTCCCAAAGATCACAGGCAATAAATGCTGCATCGACCACGACATAGCAGCCGGTCAATACAATCAGCCCCTGACAGCGGCGACGGCTCAGCGGCTGTCTGTTCAGATAGGACGCTCGGACAAAGAGCATCAATAATATGACGAGCATAAAAAATGTGTTCGTCAGGTAATTTCCGATAATGGCTGACACACCCTTTCAGTTTGGCGTAACACACCCAGCTGATATTATAATACACCATTTTTCGGTAAATTACAACCTCTATTTTCACACAATGGCACTTTTTGAGCGGATTATTTTCGGTCTTGACATTTATTTTGTACTTTTCGGATAGAAACTTTGTCTTGAACTGCTTACATGTATTCTTCGCAATAGTTACATTGCTGTTTCGCCCGACTGCTTTCTCACGTAAAAGAGTGTAACGTCCGGCATATCAGCATTCCATGTCGTAGCCGGCAGCAGCCAGAGCCATCACCGCTTCCTGTAACTTTTCTGACTTCAGGAGAATGTAGTCCGTGTTGTAGGTGGAGACCGCAAAGATCGGTACGCCGGCCCCGGCCAGAATTTGCGCGATACGGGCCAGTATGCCGACCAGTGAAAAATCGAGCGTTCCCGCGATGCGAAGGCAGCGCCAGCCGTCCTCGCGGATAAGGATGTTGTCGGGTACGCGCTCGGACGGACAGACGAGCGAAATTTCCTCATCCGTACGGGCGACAAAGGTATACGGCACGCTCAGGTCAATGCGGGAGCAGTCGCTGAGCCTGCAGACCGTGAATGTCTCGGGCAGTATCTGTATTTTCATGCTCACAACTCCTGGAGTGTGTTTCTAAATTCCTTAAGCTGCAATTTTAGAAACACACCCTAAAAAAGGGCGCAATGTTGCCACTGCGCCCCGATCCATATGTCCTTTAAAGTTCGTCGTCGATTTCGAACCGGTAGCCCACACCCCATACGGTGCGGATATCCCAGCCGTTGCCCTTTTTGCACAATTTCGCGCGGATGCGCTTGATATGGCTGTCCACGGCGCGGGTATCGCCCAGATAGTCATAGCCCCAGATGCTCTGCAGCAGGTGTTCTCTGCTGAAGACCATGCCAGGGTTGCTTGCCAATGCCCAGATGATCTCCGTCTCCTTGGGGGTGCACGGTATCACCTGACCGTCAAGCTTGATGACATAGGCATTCATATCTATATCCAGATTTGCGGCAACCAGATGCGAAGTGCGCATCGGTTCGGTTGTTTCATGTATGCGGCGCAGCACGGCCTTGACGCGGGCCACGACCTCACGCACGCTGTAAGGCTTGGCGATATAGTCATCCGCGCCCAGTTCCAGACCCAGCAGACGGTCAAACTCGTCCGCCTTCGCGCTGAGCATAATAATCGGTACGTTGGATTCCTTGCGCGTCTCACGCAAAACCATCAGCCCGTCCTTCTTGGGCATCATCACATCCAGCACAACGATATCCGGGCGAAGTCTGCGAATCGCTTCCATCGCCTCGTCACCGTCGTAGGCCGATATCATCTGATAGGATTCCTTGCGAAAACCGGCATCCAGTGCGCGATGGACGTTCAGGTCATCGTCGGCCACCAGCACACGGTATCCTCCCTGTCTCGCCTCCATATCATCACCTCCTGTCATTGTACATAGGATAACAAAAAGATATGTCAAATCTATGTCGATTTATTATATATGCGTTCAACACTCTTCGTTTTTGGGCTGTTTTGACGTGATTTAACAGAACATTGTCCGTAATTTGCGGACAATGTTCTGCGCTGAAACATTCTTTCCACCGGGTAACCGTTCAAAAAGTACATATAATTGTATTTTCAGCAGGTTTTTCCCGCTCGTTACGGCAAAACGACCGCTCATACGCTTAAAAAATTGTCCGCTTGGGTCGGAACAAAGGCGGAGTATTCTGCGTCTAAAAAAAGATTGAACTTTTGTCCCGGATATGTTATACTAAAAACGTATATGTGTTATACGGAAAGGCGGTGTACCATGAACAACAGACTGGACGAAACGCAGAATTTCAAGCTGCCCGTAAATACACCCGAGTCCGCCGCTGAGATCATCGAATACGTGTATCAGGCGTTGAAGGCCAAGGGGCATGATCCCATTCTGCAGCTCGTGGGCTACATCATCTCCGGCGATCCGACCTACATCACCAGCTACAACAACGCCCGCTCGATGATTCGCAGGCTGGAGCGCGATGAATTGCTGGAGGAGTTTGTGCGCTTCTACGTGGTGGAGCACGACAAAAAATAATGCAAAGCGTGACCCTGGGTTCTTCGGGCCTGACCGTGACCAAGCTCTGTTTCGGCACGCTCACCCTTTCTCCCCTGCAAAAGAACATGACGGTGCAGGACGGTGCACGTCTGCTGGTGCATGCCTATGAGCGCGGTGTGCGCTTTCTGGACACGGCAGACCTGTACGCGAACTATCCGCACATCCGCCTGGCGCTCAAGGATGCACCGGACTATGTCATCAGCACGAAAGCCTACTGCTACGACCGAGAAACCGCTCAGGCCGCGCTTGAGCGCGCCTTTCGGGGTCTGGGGCGCGATTATATCGACCTCTTTATGTTGCACGAGCAGGAGTCGCTCTATACCCTGCGCGGTCATGAAGAGGCGCTCGTTTTTTTGGACGAGATGCGCCGTCGCGGGCACATCGGGGCCGTGGGCGTGAGCACGCACTACAGCGGCTGCGTTCAGGCAGCGCCGCGCTTTCCTCAGATACGCGTCATTCATCCGTTGATCAACGTCGGCGGTATCGGCATACAGGACGGCACACGCGAGGATATGGAAAGAGCCATCGCGCATGCGCGGGAGTTCGGCATCGGCATATTTGCCATGAAGCCCCTTGGCGGCGGTCACCTGATACAAAACAGCATCGAAGCCATGCACTACGCACTTACCTCCCCGCTGATCGATTCGGTCGCAGTGGGCATGCAGTCCATCGAGGAGATCGATGCCAACGTGGCCATCGTCGAAGGTTTGGAGGATGCCGAGGATCGGATGAACGCGCTGCATCACCGTCGACGCTCGGTGATGGTGCACGACTACTGCGAGGGCTGCGGACGCTGTGCGGCCCGTTGCAGCCAAAAGGCAATTTCCATCGTAGACGGTCATGCGCAGGTCGACGGCAGCAGGTGCATCTTCTGCGGCTACTGTGCGCGTGTCTGTCCGCAATTCTGCATCAAGGTGGTGTGACGCATGCGCGTAATCTGTCTGGACGTTGGTGAGCGACGCATCGGCGTGGCGGTTTCCGATCCGCTTGATCTGACGGCGCAGGGCGTGGAAACCATATTCTGCAGCGGTCTGCAAAAGGATCTCGCACGCGTGCGGGAATTGTGCGGCCGGTACGGCACGACGCACATACTCTGTGGCCTGCCGCTGAACATGAACGGCAGCGAAGGCTTTCAGGCCGGGCGCGTGCGCAGAATGGCGGATGAGCTTGCCAAACTCGGCTTTGAGGTGCGCTTTCAGGACGAAAGACTGACCACAAAGCTGGCCACAGACGTGCTGCTGCAGGCCGACATGCGGCGCTCCAAGCGCAAGCAGGTCGTGGACAAGCTGGCTGCGACCTATATATTGCAATCCTTTCTGGATTCGGGCGGCTGGAAGGAAGCCGAGCGATCCAAAGACGGAATAAAAAAACTGTTTCAAAGTGAGGTCTGGCATATGAACGAAGATTTCAACAACCAGGACATGGAACTGGACGCGGAAAACATCGTGGAACTTGTGGACGAGGACGGCAACGACGTGCGCTTTGAGCACCTGATGACGCTGGAGCATAACGGCGGCGTCTACATCTGCCTCGTGCCGGTCGAGCCGCTGGAGGATGTAGAGGAAGACGAACTGGTCATCATGCGCATCATTCAGGATGAGGACGGCAACGACGTGTATACCACCATCGAATCCGAGGAAGAGCTCAATTCGGTCTACGAGAAGTATCTTGAGCTGGCCGAAGCAGACGAATAAGTTCACATCGGCAGTAATTGCACAAACAACATAAACAGAGTCGGCAGATCCGAATGGAAAAGCCGACTTTTTGGTGCGCTCCGGTGTCCGCTGCGCGCTCGGCGGCGGGAATTGGATGAAAATTGCAACAATGTTTGATACGAAAGCTTTACATCTGTGCCGATTTATTCTATAATGGAAGAAAAGATATTTACGGAGACGGAGGGCGTAAGATGTTATAGCGAATTCTGTGTGTGCTGCTGGTGCTGTGTCTGCTTCCCATATGCGCCATGGCGGATGAATGGAATGAAGAGTATCTGGCAGAACTTAACAAGCTCAGCGAATTTCTGCGCACCTACGGCACGGGAGAGATTGTCGTAATCATAGAGAATGGGAAAAATACGGCATACAAGCCCGGGGATCTGATCGAAAAGACATACAAACAGATCCAATGGAACGGTCGCATCGGGCAGTATGCAGCCGAGTTTGAGGTTTACGCCAACGCCATGCGCCTTCTGGAAACGGGCGAGTACGATGCCGCGCTGCTGGAGGCGGAGGATCTGAATACGAGTTCCTCCTACGAAGAATTCCGCGCGTATATCGAGGACGGCAGCGAACTGAGATCATACGGCCTCAACGCCTTCGGCACCACGGAGGAACTGTACAGCTACGTCATGGCTCGCAAGCTGGAAGCCGAGGGCGACGGCTATGCCGCCATGGAATACTACGACAAGTGCCTGCGCTTCGTGGACGCGCGGGACAGAAAACTGAGCCTGCGCGAAAGGCTGCCGGAGGTGACGGCAACGCCCGAGCCTCAAACGGTTAAGGTCGGTGCTTATATCCCATTCGGCACATATCTGCAGACGGCGGACGGAGATGACGATACGCCGATCGAGTGGCTGGTGCTGGATGTGGACGGCGACAGGGCACTGCTGCTGAGCAGATACGGCCTGGACGCCCAGCGGTACAACAAAGAGTATGAAGATATCACTTGGGAGAATTGCACGCTGCGCGCATGGCTGAACGAAACGTTCATCAACGAAGCATTTACCGAGGATGAGCAATCGGCGATACTGCTTACGGATGTGGACAACAGCCAAAGCCAGTGCTACGGCGAGTGGAATGCGGACGGCGGCAACGATACGCAGGACAGGATTTTTCTCTTGAGTTATGCGGAAGCAAACGGGTATCTGAATGTAACATTGGAAAATTACGACAATGTGGAATCACGCGTTTCACCGACGGACTATGCAAAAACTCAGGGAGCAGAGACAGTAGATGACTACGACATGGACTACAGGACCGAAGACGGCGAGTATGCCGGGGCTTGGTGGCTCCGTTCGCCCGGCTGGTGTCAGAGTATTGCCGCTGCCGTCGACGACTCGCTCTGCGGCGGCGATGTCATCGGCGATATTGTTTGCGTGCGCCCCGCTTTGTGGGTCAATCTTGAATC
>CAVINP010000044.1:0-359 GCA_963643985.1 bacterium | reverse complement strand
CGGCAACGATACGCAGGACAGGATTTTTCTCTTGAGTTATGCGGAAGCGAACTGGTATCTGGGTGTAATGTGGGAAAATGGTGACAATGTGGAATCACGCGTTTCACCGACGGACTATGCCGAAGCCCGGGGTGCATGGACATCAGATGAAAACAAGACTGCGGACGGCGAGTACGCCGGGTGGTGGTGGCTCCGTTCGCCCGGCACCCCTCAGGATGAAGCCGCCTGCGTCATCTCCGACGGCTCGCTCTCCGGCATCAGAGTCTTCCGCGATGATGTTTGCGTGCGCCCCGCTTTGTGGGTCAATCTTGAATCTTCAATCTTCTGATCTCTAATCCAAAAGCGAGACAGGTCAGAGG
>CAVINP010000043.1:0-15166 GCA_963643985.1 bacterium | reverse complement strand
TCATCGAGTATGCGCCCGGCAAGGACGGCATGCTGCACATCTCCAAGATGGCCAACGAGCGCGTGGAGAAGGTCGAAGATGTGATGAACATCGGCGACACCGTGCCCTGCAAGATCGCCGAGATCGACGCTCAGGGCCGCATCAACCTGCTGCGCACGGACATCGAGTATGAAGATGAATCCATGCCGGTGCGCCGCCCCCCGCGTCGCGACGGTGATCGCGGCGGACGCGGCGGAGACCGCGGAGACCGTGGCGGACGCAGACGCTGATAGGTTTTGACTGTTTTACAAGGGGCTGTCTCCGTATGACGGAGGCAGTCTCTTCATTATTCATGTTTTTAAAGGAGAGGACGCTATGCCTTTTGATGTTTTGACGATGCCCAACGGCCTGCGTGTGGTGGGGGAGCGCATCCCACACTTCCGCTCGGTTTCCGTCGGCCTGTGGATCGGCACGGGTTCGCAGGATGAATATACGAATGAGGGCGGTATCAGCCATTTTATAGAGCATATGGTCTTCAAGGGCACCAAAAAGCGCACTGCCAGGCAGATTGCCGAGGAGATGGATGCCGTCGGCGGCCAGCTCAATGCCTTTACGTCCAAGGAATGCACCTGTTTTTACGCCAAAACGGTGGATGAGCATCTGCCGCTGGCGATGGACGTGGTGTGCGATCTTGCGGTGAATCCGCTCTTTGATGCGGGTGAGCTTGAAAAGGAAAAGGGCGTCGTTCTGGAAGAGATTGCCATGTCCGAGGATACGCCGGAGGATCTGGTGCACGAGATGCTGATGATGGCCCACTTTGGTGACCAGTGCGTGTCGCGTCCCATACTGGGCTCGGCTGAGCAGGTCTCATCCTATACGCGCGACGATCTGGCGGCGTACTGGGGCGTGAAGTATCATCCGCAGAACGCTGTGCTCTCCATTGCCGGCAACTATGACTGGGACGAGGTGCAGCACATGGTCGCCGAAAAACTCGGCGCATGGAGTCCGGACAACTACCGCCCGCGCAGCGGCAAGACCGAGATTGTTGCGCCCGGCCGTCTGGCCAAAGACAAGGAAATCGAGCAGACACATATCTGTCTGGGCTTTCCCGGGCTGGCGATAGGGGATACGCAGAACTTTGAGCTTTCGCTGTTCAACAGCGTGTACGGCGGTGCCATGTCTTCGCGCCTCTTCCAGAAGATTCGCGAGGAATCCGGCATGGCGTATACGGTCTACAGCTACCCCAATGCCTATACCGACTGCGGCATGATTTCGGTCTATGCCGCCACCAATCCGGAAAACACTCAGAAGGTGTATCGGCAGATTCTGGATGAGACGAGGAAACTTGCGGAGGAGGGCCTGACGCGCTCGGAGTTCACGATGGCGCGGGAGCAGCTCAAGGCGGGCTTCATACTGGGCATGGAATCTACATCCGCCCGCATGCAGTCTGTCGGACGTCGCATGCTCCTGCTGGGCGATACGCGCGGCGAAACGGAGATCATCGATCGCGTCAACGCCATTGACTTTGATGCGACCAATGAACTGATGCACCGCCTTCTGTCTGCACCGCACTCCATCGCAATGGTCGGCAAAAACGCAAAGGAAATGATTGAAAAGCTGCATTAAAACGAGAGAACGGGAGGGGGACCGCGTGAGCGGTGGTGGGGTTAGTCAATCCCCCGGGTTTCCGTGAAGATCCAAAAAAATCCGGGAAGCTTTCACTTCTCGGATTTATTTTTAGAATCCGGCGACGACCTACTCTCCCGGGCCGTTGCCAGCCAAGTACCATCAGCGTGCTGAGGCTTAACTTCTGTGTTCGGTATGGGAACAGGTGGATCCCTCAGGCTATTGTCACCGGAAATTCAATAGAACCATTATACCGTTTTGCGGTGATAAAGTCAATACCTATTCTAAATTTTACGGATGCGCCGGGGCGGAAAGAGGACGCAGCACACGACGGCCACGATTTTCTCCTTTGGAATCGGGCCGACCGCCCTGCTGCGGCTGTCGCGCGAGACGGGCCGATTGTCGCCCATGACGAAGTATTCATTGTCGGCAAGACGTATCTCTTCAAACTTGCGCAGACAGCGGCGCTTCGGAAAGGATTCCTGCACAGGCTCGCCGTCTATGAACACGGTATCGTCCGACATCGACAGCAGTTCACCGGGCAGACCGATCACACGCTTGACGAACAGCTCGCGCCGCTTGGGATAGCGGCAGAGCACCACATCAAAGCGCCTGATCAGGCGATTTTTGTGCCTTCGCAGGGCAAAGAGCAGCTCGCCGTTTCTGAGCGTATCCATCATGGAATGTCCCTTGACGAATACAAGCAGAAAGACCCAATGCCGCAGTGCCAACGCAATCAGCGCGGCTGCAGACACTTCAAGCAGAATCCGAAGCAGCATCAGACCAGCGGACCCTCCGGCCGGTATTCGCCCACATTGCCGCTTGCAAAATAACGGTTCAGATCGTAGGGCGAGTAGATGCCTGCATCGGTCACGACACCGCTCACCAGGTGCGGCGGGGTGATGTCAAAGGAGGGATAGTAGCCCTTCACACCGTCGCAGGCGGTTTTGACGCCCATGGCCTGCAGCACGAAATCCGGATCGCGCATCTCGATGGTCACGCTGTCCACATCTTTGTGATCCCTGTCGGGTGCGCCGGTCACAAAGTACGGTATGCCCATGTACTTGGCAACGATGGCGATCTGGAACGTGCCGACCTTGTTGACGACGTAGCCGTCCATGCAGATGGCATCCGCCGCAGAGGTGAATACGTCGATCTGCTCGTTTTGCATCACGTATGCGGGCATATTGTCGGTGATTACGGTCACGTCAAAGCCCATGTCGTGGCAGACGGTTGCCGTCAGCCGTGCTCCCTGAAAATAGGGGCGGGTCTCGGGGCAGAATATGTGCAGATGCTTGCCACGGGCCTTGGCGACCTTGAGCATCTGTCCCACGATCGTCTCGCCGAAGCACTGCGTCATGATGCCGCCGTTATTCGGGAACATGTCCACCAGATATTCCGCCATCCTGCCGACCTTGGCATAGCGCAGGTTGTTCATCTCGACCGTGTGATCAACGATCGCCGCCGCGACGTTCTGTCCCTCGATCAGCGCCTGCTTGGCGGCAACCATGCTGCTGTTTACGACCTGCGTCATGCGGGCCACGGTGGTCGGGCGTGCGTGGGAGATGGTATAGGCGGCATCCTCCAGATAGCTCAGCTGCTTATCGGCAGCCATATCGCGGCACTCATAGGCCGCCAGTGCCATGCCCATCGCCGCAGCCGTGTACGGCCCCGCACTCTGCGTCACCATGTCGGTGATAGCCTGCGCCACCTCCCGATGGGTCTTGCAGGTCACAAATTCGACCTTGCGCGGGTAGACGCGCCGATCCAGTATCCGCACTTCGCCGCTGTCATACCAGGCCACATTTTCATATTGCAGCATAAAGGCCAGACCCTTGTCCGCTCTTTCCATTTACTTTGCATCCTTTCTGTACAGCCGCATGACGGCTGCCCTGGCATTTTCGAACACTTCATCCGGGTTCAGCGTGAGGAACTTTCCGTCCTCGTAGAGTATGCGTCCGTCCACCATCGTCATGCACACGTCCGAGCCCTGTGCGGAATAGACCAGCAGCGCCATGGTGTCAAAGTTGGGGTAGAGGTGGGCACGGTTGCGGAAGTCTATGGCGATGATATCGGCTTTCAGACCGACCTGCAGACGGCCGGTGTCCTCGCGTCCCTGCAGCTTCGCGCCGTTGACGGTCGCCATCTTCAGCACGGTCTCGGGGTTCATGATCACGGGGTCATTTTGATAGCCGTTGTGCATGACGGCCGCCAGGTGCATCTCTTCAAACATGTTCAGATTGTTGTTGCTGGCCGCACCGTCCGTGCCCAGCGCGACGTTCAGACCCTGATCCAGCATCTTCGGCACGGGCGCAAAGCCGCTGCCGAGCTTGAGATTGCTGCTGGGGTTGTGAACGGGGCTGACACCGTGCCTTTTGAGAATGGCGATGTCCTCATCCGTCAGCCAGACACAGTGTGCGGCGGCGGTGGGGATATCCAATATGCCCATCTTTTCAAACCACGCGGCGGGGGTCAAGCCATGACGACCGATGCATTCCGCCTGCTCTTTTTTCGTCTCGGAGAGGTGAATCTGCATGTGTGCGCCGCGATCCACGTATTTTTTGCAGGCTTTGGCAAAGCCGGAGGCGACGGCATCGTTGATGGTGTATTCGGCGTGCACCGAGAAATCCACGCGAATGCGGCCGTTCTGCGCGTTGTGCGCCGTCTCGAACAGCCGTATGGCCTCGGGGAAGCGCGTGCTGGTCTCAATCGTCTCTGCGGGATCAAAGGCCTGCATCACGCGCGTCAGGTTGACCTTCATGCCGATGCGTTCGTTGGAGCGGATGATCGTCTGTGGCTCCATGTACATATCGCTGAAGGAGGTCGTGCCGCTTGCGATCATCTCCATCATGGCCAGCGCGTTGCCCGCGGCGATGTCTTCGGCCGTCATGCGATCCTCGACGGGGAACATCTCCTCATACAGCCAGCGATCCAGCGGCAGGTCACTGCCCACGCCGCGCAGCAGCGTCATGGCCGCATGGCAGTGACAGTTGATCAGGCCGGGCATCAGCAGCCGCCCGGGCATGTCGCGCGTTTCATCGTAGTGACCGGTCGGGCGAACGCCGCCGATATAGCAGATGGTGTCGCCGTCCACGCCCAGGTAGGCATCCTTGAGAAGTTTAAAGTGCTCATCCTCCCATGCAAGGATGTCGCAATGCCCAAACAGAAGGCTCATACTTCCACCTCCGAAATGCGGGATATGATTTTCGTCACGTACGCGCTGAAGCGTTCGGAGACCGTCTTGGCCGTCTCATCGACCTCTTCGTTTGACAACGGCCGATCCAGCACGCCCGCCGCCATGTTGGTCATGACAGACAGGCAAAGCAGCGGCATGCCGCAGTGTGCAGCCGTGAGCGCTTCGGTGACGGTGGACATGCCTACGGCGTCTCCGCCCAACAGCCGCGCGGCGCGGATTTCCGCAGGCGTCTCAAACTGCGGGCCGGTGAAGAAGAAGTAGACGCCCTCGTGCAGCGTCAGTCCCGTGCCCTCGCCGCACTCGAGCGCAAGCTTGCGCAACTCGGGCGTGTACATGCGCGTGACGTCAAAGAAGCGCGGGCCGAACTCGTCTATGTTTTTGCCGCGCAGGGGGCTGTTTCCCGTGAGTTTGATATGGTCGGACACGATCATGATATCGCCCGGGCGATAGGAAGTGTTGACCGCGCCCGCGGCATTGGTGAGTATCGTGTACTTCACGCCAAGCAGCTTGAACAGGCGCACAGGGATCACCAGCTGCTCAAAATCGTAGCCCTCATAGGAATGGAAACGGCCGGACATGCAGACCACCTTTTTGCCTGCGACCGTGCCGAATATCAGCTGACCGGCGTGGGAGGGTGCGGTTGAAATCAGGAAGTTGGGAATGTCGGCGTAGCTGAAGACGATGGGGTTCTCAATCGTATCCGCAAACGGCCCCAGGCACGAGCCGAGCACGATGGCTACCTCGGGCGTGTAAGGCACGCGATCTTTCAGGTAATCGGCGGACGTTTTAAAATATTCATAGCTGTATTCCATACACTTATCCTCCGCAGTATTTAGGAATATTGTATCATGCGCGGGGAATCGCGTCAAATAATTATTGTTCGCAAGAAAATTTTTTATTTTAAGGAATAAATGCTGATGTCCTTATTTCGTTAATCAAAACTTACTGGAATGAAGTATGGATTTGAGTTATAATACAGATAAAGTAATGAACATAACAGAAAGGAAACGCAAACGCCATGAAATTTCTGCATACTTCGGATTTGCACCTGGGCAGGCAGCTCAATGAAATCAAACTGCTGGAAGACCAGAAGGTCATTCTTACCCAAATTGCCGACATCGCCGTCAGCGAGGGCGTGGACGCTGTGCTGATCGCGGGCGACGTCTACCAGAAGGCTTCGCCCCAGGCCGAGGCCATGGCGGCCTTCGATGACTTCGTCACGCAGCTGACCGCCAAGGGAATCAGGATGTACATCATCAGCGGCAACCACGATTCCGCGCAGCGCATATCCTATTTTTCCGCGCTGCTGAAGAAGTCCGGCGTATACATGTCCGAAAACTTTGACGGCACGCTGCAGTGCATCCCCGTACAGGATGAATACGGCGAGATCGACATCTGGATGCTGCCCTTCCTGCGCCCGGTCTTCGTGCGCCGCTTCTATCCGGAAGAGAAGATAGAGAGCTATCAGGATGCCGTGCAGGTGGTGCTGAAGAATGCGGAGATCGACCCCGAAAAGCGCAACCTGCTGCTCTGCCACCAGTTCATCACGGGTGCCGAAACGTCGGACTCGGAGGAAAAGAGCGTGGGCGGCCTGGACAATATCGATGCGGGCGTGTTTGATGCCTTCGATTATGTCGCTCTCGGCCACATCCACAAGCCCCAGCGCGTCATGCGCGACACGCTGCGCTACGCCGGTTCCATCATGAAGTATTCGCTCTCCGAGGTCAGCCACCGCAAGAGCGTGACCATCGTCGACATGGGCGGGAAGGGCCGAATCGATATGCACACCGTGCCGCTCAAAGCCCCCCATGAGATGCGCAGGATCGAAGGAATGTTCGAAGACGTGATGCACCTGCCCTATTCCGAGGACTATGTTTCCATCACGCTGAATGACGAAATACCGCCGGTGGACGCGCAGCAGCGGCTCAACATCGTCTTCCCGAACCGCATCCGGTTTGAAGTTGTCAACTCGAAGACCCGGCAGGACAGGAATGTGCAGGCCCGTGAAGAGATGAAGAACAAGACGACCATAGAGCTCTTCTCGGAATTCTATGCCAAGTCCAACAACGATGTGCCGCCGGATGAGCGTCAGCTGGAGATGCTCACGCAGGTTTTGAAGGAAATGGAGGTATGTGCCGAATGAAGCCGTTGAAGTTGACGATGAGCGCCTTCGGGCCCTATGCCAAGGAGACCACGATTGATTTTACCAAGCTGGGTGACAACGGCATCTTTCTGGTGACGGGTGATACCGGCGCGGGCAAGACCACGATCTTTGATGCCATCAGCTTTGCACTCTACGGCGAAGCTGCGGGCGGCAACGACCGCCGCTCTGCCAAGTCCTTCAGGTCGGACTATGCCACCCTGAAGGATGAGACCTATGTGGAGTTTGAATTCAGGCATAAGGACCACATCTACCGCATTCGCCGCAATCCGGGATATGAAGCTGCCAAGAAGCGCGGCGACGGCACGATGGAAAGAAAATCCGATGCGGAGCTGACGGATTTGGAAAGCAATGAAACCTGGGTGGGACCGAAAACGGTGAACGACAGGGCGATGGAGATCATCGGCCTGACGCGCGATCAGTTTTCCCAGACGGTCATGATCGCCCAGGGTGACTTCCTGAAGATACTCACGGCCAAGTCCGACGAACGCAAAGCACTTTTTCAGAAATTGTTCAAGACCGAGGACTATGCCGAACTTCAGAAGCGCCTGAAGGAGAGAAATGATCGGGCGACCGAGCAGCGCAAGAAACTCGACAATACAATCCTTGATGCGGCCGCACGCATCAATCCCGAGCAGGACTATCCGGGCGACGAGCCGTTTGAGGTGTACAAGCGTGATGCACGCTATGCCGAGAACCTGCTGGCTGCCACGGGCAGCCTGATCGGATACGAAGAGAAACGTCTGGAAGAGGCGAAGCTCGGATACAGCAAGGCAGAGGAAGCGGTTGCGCAGGCCGCCAAGCAGATCGAGGAGGCGCGGCGCACCAACGATGCACTGGATCTCTTCGAAGCGAACAAGCGCGATTTTGCTGAGTTGACTGCTTCCGAAGGGGAGATTGAAGAGAAGCGCAGACAGATGGAAGCCGCACGCCATGCAGAGCGGGTGAAGCCCTCTGAAGAAATGTTCAATCTCACTCAGAGCCAGATTGAAGAATCCGAGAAGACGCTTGCCGAGCTTTGCAGCAAGTGCGAGGCCAATGAAAAGCGCCTGCCCGAGGCCCGCGCGGCTCTGGAGGCTGCGCAGAAGGCGCTGCCGGAGGCAGACAAGCTGCATGATCGTGCGCAGCGACTGAAGGACAGCCTGACCCCGTTGGCCACTCTGAACACCGTGGTGGATGACGAGGCCCTGCAGCGCAGGAATATGGAGTACGCACTTCGCGAGAGTAAGGCTGCGAACGACAGGTACCGGAAGGTGAGAGACGCCTTCTTTCGCAGCCAGTACGGCCTGATCGCAGAGGAGCTGCAAGAAGGCCGGCCCTGCCCGGTCTGCGGTTCCGTGCATCACCCCGAACCCGCAATGCGCAGCGATGATGCCGCCACGCAGCAGCAGATGCTGAAAGCCGAAGAGGAACGTAATCGGAAAGAAAAGGAACTCAATGAAATTGAGTTAGAACTTTCCCGCCTGACGGCAACGGCTGACGCGCTGCGCAAGCAACTGGAGGATGCCGGCATTGCGCCGGATACGCAGAAGCTTGAGGTGAGCCAAGAGATCGCGGAATGTGAAAAGCGTGAAACCGAGCTGAGAAGCGCGGAAAAGACGGCGAACGAGACACTTCAGAAGCTTGGCCAGGCAGCGGAAGCCGACAAGGCGGAGATGCAGACGGAAAAGGGGCATCTGGAGAAACTGCGTGCAAGCAGTGCCGATTTGGCCCGGCAGTATGATGAAGCGGTGCGCGAGCAGAACTTTGCCTCCCGTGAGGCATACAAGGCAGCTCTGCGTTCGCCGGAGTTCATCGAAGCGCTGGATCGCAATATCCGCGAATACGAAATGAAGAAGCATAAGCTCGAAGCCGACATTGAGACCGCAAAGCTTAATCTTGAAGGCTGCGTTCGCAAGGACATCACGGCCATGGAGCTTCAGCTCAGTGAGATGCGGGGTGAGCGTGAGCGACTGCACGGCATGGAGACGCAGATGATAAGCCTGTTGACCACGCACAGGGATGCAAGGCGCGAGATTGACGATGCCTGCAAGCGCCGCAGCACCCAAGAAGAGGACTGGAAGCGCTGGGACGAACTGTACAAGGTCTGCAGCGGCCAGCTCACGCAGAAGGTGAAGATCACCTTTGAAACCTACGTCCAGCAGTATCACTTCAAGCAGGTCGTGGCCGCGGCAAGCCGCCGCCTGAGCATGCTCACGGACGGCATGTTCGAACTGGAGCTGAAGAAGGAAGCGATGGACCTGCGCAGACAGAGCGGACTTGATCTGGACGTGCTCGACCACAGAACCGACAAGCTGCGCGATGTCAGCACGCTCTCCGGCGGCGAATCCTTCCTGGCCTCGCTCTCGCTGGCTCTTGGGCTTTCGGACGTGGTTCAGGCCGAGAGCGGCGGCGTGCGACTGGACACCATGTTCATCGACGAGGGCTTCGGCACGCTGGATGAGAACGCATTGAAGAACGCAATCGACCTGCTGGCAAGCCTTGCCGAGGGTCAGCGGCTGGTGGGCGTGATATCGCACGTGGCGGAACTGGGCGAGCGCATCGACAGAAAGATCATCGTGCGCAAGATGCTCAACGGTTCGCACGTGGAGATCGAAACATGACGTAAATCTTGACAATTTTACTATTGACATATTACACAAAAGGGGGTAATATAACAGCATATTAAAGCGATGAAGGGGCAGACGATGATGCGCATGATCATTATGACGAACGGCTGTTGTCGGCAGATGAATGTGCGTCATCTGTCTGCTTTGCCATACAAGATCTGAAGCGAAGGCTTCATATGTATGATCGGCGGTGGGCTGCATGACGGCCTGCCGCCGTTTTTTATTGGGAGGGAAGAGGGTATGGATTGGTCGTTCATCGGGAAATATACGCCTATGTACGTGAAGGCTGCGGGGCTGACGCTGCGCATCGGCGGCATCGGCGTGCTGCTCTCCATTGTGCTGGGCTTCATCTGCTGCATGCTGCGCTATTTTCGCGTGCCGCTGCTCCGGCAGATCACGGGGGCCTACATTCAGCTGGCACGCAATACGCCGCTGCTGGTGCAGCTGTTTTTCCTGTATTTCGGCCTGCCGAAGATCGGCATCAAGATCAGTTCCGAAGCCTGCGCCGTGATAGGGCTGACATTCCTGGGCGGGGCGTACATGGCCGAGGCGCTGCGCAGCGGGCTTGAGGCGGTGCCCAAATCGCAGCTGGAATCGGGCATGTGCATCGGCCTGACGGGAGGACAGAACATCCGCTACGTCGTCCTGCCGCAGGCGTTGGCCACGGCCATTCCCGCTGTCGGTGCCAATGTCATCTTCCTGCTCAAGGAGACCAGTGTGTTCTCCGCCGTGGCGCTGGCAGACCTGATGTATGTGGCCAAGGATCTGATCGGCATGTATTACAAGACCGATGAGGCCCTGCTGATGCTGGTGGCGGCCTATCTGGTGATACTGCTGCCGCTCTCGCTGATATTCAGCTTCATAGAGAGGAGGATGCGCAATGCAGGTGCTGTTTAAGGGACGTAACTTTGTTCGTCTGCTGGAGGGTTTGGGCGTGACGCTGGAGCTGTCGCTGATCTCCATCATACTGTCAATCCTGTTGGGGCTGCTGCTCGGTGTGGTCATGACACTGAAGAATCCGGTCACGCGCGTCATTTGCCGCCTCTGGCTGGAGACGATACGCATCGTGCCGCAGCTGGTGCTGCTCTTTCTGGTGTACTTCGGCCTGGCAAAGGCCTTTGATATCCAGATATCGGGTGAGGCGGCCGCGGTGGTCGTGTTCACCTTCTGGGGCGCGGGCGAGATGGGCGATCTGGTGCGCGGCGCAGTCACGTCCATACCGCAACATCAGCTCGACAGTGCGGCGGCGCTCGGGCTGAAGAAGGGGCAGATCTACCGCTATGTGCTGATCCCGCAGACGCTGCGGCGGCTGATTCCGCAGTCGATCAACCTTGCCACGCGCATGATCAAGACCACGTCTCTGGTGATGCTCATCGGCGTGATCGAGGTGCTCAAGGTCGGCCAGCAGATCATCGACGCCTCGCGTTACGATTCCCCTCAGGCCGCCATATGGATCTACGCAGTGGTATTTTTCATGTATTTCATCGTGTGCTGGCCGATTTCCGTGCTGGCGGGCAAGCTTGAAAAGCATTGGGCATAAAGGAGGCACAGTATGAGCAATCCTGTACTTGAGGTTCGGCATTTGTGCAAGAACTATGACCGGGTTTCTGTGCTGAAGGACGTGTCCTTCAGCGTCGGCAAGGGCGAAGTGGTGGTCATCGTCGGGCCGTCCGGCTGCGGCAAGTCCACACTGCTGCGCTGCGTGAACGGTCTGGAGCAGATCAACGGCGGCGAAATCTGCCTGAACGGTCAGCCGATTCAGGATCAGAAGAAGAATCTGCACCTGCTTCGCCAGAAGATCGGCATGGTCTTTCAGAGCTACGATCTGTTCCCGCACATGAACGTGATGGAAAATCTGCTGCTGGGCCCCACCAAGGCGCTGCACACGCCCAAGGACCGGGTGATCCCCGAGGCGCGGGCACTGCTCACGCGCGTGGGTCTGCAGGATAAGCAGGACGCCCTGCCGCGCCAGCTCTCCGGCGGACAGAAGCAGCGCGTTGCGCTGGTGCGTGCGATGCTGATGCATCCGGAAATACTGCTTCTGGACGAGATTACGGCGGCGCTCGACCCCGAAATGGTGCACGAGGTGCTGCGCGTGGTGATCGACCTTGCCGATTCGGGCATGACGATGGCGATCGTGACGCACGAGATGCGCTTTGCCGAGGCCGTGGCGGATCGCGTGGTCTTTTTGGAGGATGGTCTCGTGGTCGAGACCGCAGAGCCGGAGGTGTTCTTCCATCACCCCCATACGCAGCGTGCGCAGGAATTTCTGAAAAGTTTTGACTACGATACAAAAAAACGTGAAAAAAAGGCTTGACAAGCCAAAGTGTCGGATGTATAATCCATACAATTCCGATGGACAAAATAAGATTTGCAAAGGAGGCGGACAGAATGAATTGCATGTGTTGTTGTTTGAAGTTTCCGTCTCTTTGGAGTCTGTTTGCCGCAGCCGCATAAAATAAAGGCAAGGGCAGATATGCAGATGCAATACGGGACGGACGATGAAAGGTCTGTTCCGTATTTTTTGTTGAACGGAGGTTTGAATCATGATGCGCAGAAACAACCCCAGGTGTGCGACGGATGCATGTCGCACCGAGGCAACAAACAGGGAACTCACCAAAATTAATCGAAAAAGAGGAATAAGATCATGAAGAAGTTTGCGAAGCTGATTGCACTGGTACTGGCTGTGGCACTGCTGAGCGTATCTGCGGCCTTTGCGGATTCCACCGCACGTACGCTGGATGAAATCAAGGAGAGCGGAAAACTGACCGTCGGCGTCTTCTCCGACAAGAAGCCCTTCGGCTATGTGGACGAGAACGGCGACTATCAGGGTTACGATGTATACTTTGCCCGCCGCCTGGCAGAGGATCTGGGTGTGGAGCTTGAACTGGTTTCCGTGGACGCCCCGAACCGCGTCGAGTATCTGACGTCTGCGAAGGTGGACATCATTCTGGCGAACTTCACCGTCACCGATGAACGCGCGGAGGTTGTTGATTTTGCCCTGCCGTACATGAAGGTGGCGCTGGGCGTCGTTTCCCCCGACAGCGCACTGATCACCGACGTGAGCCAGTTGGAGGGCAAGACCCTGATCGTCAGCAAGGGCACGACGGCCGAGACCTACTTCACCGAGAACCACCCCGAAATTACGCTTTTGAAGTTTGACAGCTACACCGAGGCCTTCAATGCGCTGCTGGACGGCCGCGGCGATGCGCTCTCCACCGACAACACCGAGGTACTGGCCTGGGCGCTGGAGAACCCCGGCTTCACCGTCGGCATTGAATCCCTGGGCAGCATCGACACCATTGCCCCCGCCGTGCAGAAGGGCAACGACAGCATCAGGGACTTCATCAACGAGGAGATCGAAGCACTGGCCGATGAGCAGTTCTTCCATGCAGACTTTGAAGCCACGCTGAAGGATGTCTACGGAGAGGCCGTCGATCCGGACAACCTCGTGGTCGAGGGCGGCGTCGTTGAAGAAGCCGAATAAACTGCACCGATAAAAAAACTGTCCCGCCGTGGATTTGTCCCGGCGGGGCAGTTTTTTATCTCATTCACTTTCATTCGCGTTGTCCAGCAGGTCCTGCAGCGTGATGCCGGAGAGGTAGTCGTGTACCACACGATCCAGTCCTTCCCAGACGGGCAGTGTCAGGCAGCTGTCGCAGCGTGGGCAGTCGTTGGGGCTTATATCCATGCAGGCCACGGGATGCATCGGCCCCTCCGTGATTGTGAGTATGTCATACAGCGTATATGTGTCCGGCCTGCCGACCAGCCTGTAGCCGCCGGACTGACCGCGTACGGCAAGCACCATGCCAGCCTGCGTCAGTTGCGCGGCGATCTGTTCCAGATATTTTTTGGATACCTGCTGACGGTCGGCAATGTCCTTCAGCGACACCGCCTTTCCCTGTCCGTATCGGGCAATATCCAGCAGCATGCGCACGGCATAGCGCCCTTTGGTGGAGATTTTCAAACCGAATCACTCCCTTCGTTTGTGCCTATTTTAAGTCAAACGGGCGTGAAAAGCAAGGACATAATTCACATAAACTCCATTGACTTTATAGGGAATGCGGCGTTATGATTGTTGGGCTGAATCTGATCGGAGGTGCATTGCCATGAACCGGAGCGCATTCCCGCGCGCATTCAAGGAATCCATACCCATATTATGCTCGTATCTCTTTGTGGGCATCGCCTACGGAATCATGATGAATGAGAGCGGCTATCCATGGTACATCTCGCTTCTGGCCAGTGCGACCATCTATTCAGGAGCATTTGAGTTTGTACTGGTGAGTTTTCTTTCCGGCAACGCCACGCTGGTGACGATCGCCCTGACGGCGCTTCTGATGAACAGCCGCCAGCTCTTCTACGGCCTGACCTTCGTGGACGACTTTCGCAGGATGGGCCGCAGGGAACCGTACATGATCTGCTCCATGACGGACGAAACCTATGCCGTGAACTGCTCGCTTTCGCCCGATACGCCGCGGCGCCACGATATTATGTTCTATGTGGCGGTGCTGAGCTACGCCTACTGGCTGCTGGGCACGCTCGCGGGCGCACTGATCGGCCAGATACTGCCCTGGGACATGGAAGGCATCGACTTTTGCATGACGGCGCTGTTTGTGATCATACTTATCGGCCAGCTCGAACAAAGCCGCAATCCCAAACCGGCTCTGATCGGCGGCGGCCTGGCCATCATCTGCAGAATCATATTCGGTGAACGCGCCTTCATGCTGCCCTCGTTGCTGCTGGCCAGCGGCGTGCTCTGCTTTGTGGGGCCGAAGGGAGGTATGCGCAATGAGCAATGAACGTGCAGTACTGGTCATACTGATGGTGGGCGTCATAACGCTCTTTCTGCGCGCCTGCCCCTTTATCATTTTCGGCAAAAAACGCAAGCTGCCCGAACGCCTCGTTATGCTGGGCAAGATACTGCCCTCTGCCATTATGGCGGTGCTGGTGGTCTATTGCCTCAAGGATGTCGGCTCGTCCTGGGTGGGCGTGGGCATCCCCAAGATCGTCGGCGTGATCATCACCGCGATCTGCTATAAGCTCAGCCACAGCACGCTGCCGAGCATCTGCATCGGTACGGTGGGATACATGATACTGATTCGTCTTTTGGGATAGCACAACAAATCGGATGTCGTCGGCTGGCGGCATCCGATTTTATACGCTTCTGGCGGACATCATCGTCCTGTTGTCGAAGCGGTGAAGCTCAACATAGGGTAGCGCCGCCATGCGCGACTCGTCTGCGTTTTTGACGACGAACGGAAACATAAACGGGATTGAAACGAATGTGCCCCGGCTGATACAGGCATGTGCGCTGTTCTTCAGCAGCGCGTGCAGAAGCAGGCCCGGCACATGGATATCCGTGATGCTGTGCTCAACATCCGCATTCTCCGTTTTTTTGCCGGGACAGAAGAGCCACTACATCCCTGAACGTCTTTATACGGTTGCTGTTCTGTACACATCATAACACGTCGCAATCTTCAAGGCAATCGGAAATTCCGCACCGCCGGCATTCACGAATTGTTTACAAATAAATTTGCCCTTGGGTATTGACAAAACGGGCGGGTGATGCTAAATTATATTCAGACGTTAGCACTC
>CAVINP010000042.1:11218-16192 GCA_963643985.1 bacterium | reverse complement strand
GCCAGATCGCCCACATCGGTGATGACGCGGTTGTTCACGGTCATGGTGTTGACCGTCGCGCCGACGGCGTTCTTGCCTGCGGCGGAAATGCTGCCCGCCGCATTGTACAGGCCCGCATCGAGGTCGGCGTAGATGACGACGGTGTCCCCCGCCTCAATCACGGCGCCGTCCTTAACGATAGAGGAAATTTCGCTCTCGCCGACGATGGTCACGATCGTGCCGCTGAGTGCGCCGTCCTTGGAGACTGCGCCGCCGAAGGTGGCGATCACGGTCTGGTCCTTGCCCTGTGCCAGCACGATGACATTCTTGCCTGCGGCGACATTCCGTGCGATCAGGGATGCCTTTTCGCCGATGATCGTGCGCACCTTGTGGCTGAACACGCCGATCTCAACGGCCGCGCCCGCAGCGCTCTCGCCGCCGGTACCTGTGGCGGCCGCCACGACGTTGATCTGATAGACATCGCCGTCTGCCAGCACTTCGACCTTGCCCGTCTCGGATATGAGGCTTGAGGAGTCGCCCACTTCCGATACGGTATCGGACTGACTGACGAGCAGGCCGATCGTGCCCGCCGCTGCCGTACCCTGACGGGATGCGGAGACGGATGCAAGCACATTGATGAGCTGCTCGGTGCTGTCGGCATTCACCAGCACATCGTCCGTGGCGGTGACGCCCGTGCCCTTGCCGACGCCCGCTTTTGTCGTGTTACCGTTGATGATGGCGGAGTAGGTACCGCCGGCCGCCGGTTCGGGGCTGTTCGCTACGGCGACATCCGCCGAGATGGGCAGGAGCTTTGCCACATTAACCGCATCGACCTTGACCGCGCCGTCGGCGTTCACCGTCAAGCCGTCGCCGATACGGGCTGCGACATCGTTGCCGGTCGAGATCACGTTGATCGCGCCGCCGACAGCCGCGCCGTTGTTGGTGGAAACATTGACCGCTGCCGTCACGGTGAGGACGTTGCTCTTCGCTGCGGAGAGTACGTTTATGTTCCCGGCATCGACATGGCCGCCCGTGCCGCCGAGTGCGGCCGTGACGCTGTCCTTATCCACGATGCCCGCCACGTTCACGCCCGCGCCCATGCCGCGGGATACAGAAACCGCGCCGCCGATCACGCGGGTGGTCGAGGCCGAGTCGGCCTGCACCGTCAGATCGCCGCGAAGATCGATCGTCACGTTGTCTCCGATTTCGGCGTTCGTCTCGCCGGTTGCGTAGAGCATCGCAAAGGAGCCCGAGAATGCATCTTCGGACTGCAGGCCTTCGGCAACCGCGCCGCCGATGGCTTCGATGTAATAGTTGACGGAGGCGAAGTAATTGAGCATGTCGAGCGCGTCCGTCAGCTTGTCCACGCCCAGATTGACCTCGAGGCTCTTCTTGCTGCCCGTGAGGTTCAGGTTGACGATGCCCTTGTTTTCGGGGTTCTCATCGGACACGTCCACGGTGAACAGGTAGCTCGAATCGAAGGGGAACGCGTAGTCATCGCTCGTGATCTCGAGCTTCTTTGCCGTGACATCCAGTGTGTCCGCATAGATCCCGGCCGAATTACCCACGAAGGCATTGAGCTTGTTCTCGGCGTAGATCACTGCCAGGGATGCACCGATGCCGACCTTCTGGCCGCCCACGGTGATACCGCCGGCTCTGACCGCCAGCTTGCTCTTGTCGGTGACGGACACGTCCGCATCGCCGCCGCGAACGATCGCGCCCCCGAGGATTTCCGCCGTCGCGCTCGCCTGGGCAACCACCACGGAGGCTGCGCCGGCGAAGCCGACCTTGCCGGACTTGCCGCCGATGGAGCCGGCCACGGACTGTGCCGCCAGCAGGCCGCGGTACTTGCCGTCCTGATTCTGGGTGAGCGTTGAAGTGACGGAAACGTCGCCGTCATAGTCGTCCATGTTTTCCTTGCCGCCGGTGGCGTTGATGTCGCCGCCCATGCGGGCATCGGCCGTGTTACCGTTTATCGAAATTGCCACGCCGACGGAGATGTTGTTGGCGTTCAGATCGGTCACGGCGGTCACGGTCGCGCCGGAGCCGTTCGTCTTGAAGTTGGCGCGGTTTTCGCCCTCGACCTTGACATCCGTTGCGGTGAACCTGCCGTCCACAAGTGCCTCGGAGTCGTGCTCGGTGAGGTTGACGGCCACGGCCGCGGCGATGTTGATCTTGTTTGCGGCGGGGTTGGTGGGAAGCTTTGTGCCGCTGTCCGCAAGTGCACCGTCCGCGGAAGTGTTGCCCGTGGTGCTTGCCGTGTCGGGGATCTTCACCGGGAGCTTGGCAAACACCATCGACATCATCGGCAGACCCTTGACCGCGTTCTTGCCGGAGGTGGCGTAGGGCGTGGAGAAGCTGTTGAACTTCTCCATGATCTTCGCATTGACGCCGCCGGTGGAGGGGCTGTCGGTCGCGTTGATGAGGGTGCTGAAGTCACGGATCTTCTGCAGGTAACGATCCAAGCTCGCGCCGGTCACCATGGCCAGTGCGTTGGCTTCGTCCTCATTGGAGGTCTTGGCCTGAACGCGCATTCTGCCCGCGATCGTGCCGCTGCCCAGGAGCGTCGCATTCACATCGGAGCTTGCGAGGTTGACTGCCACGCTGCCGCCGATGGCCGCACTGTTGCCGGTGGCAAAGCCGGAGGTGGCGGTGTAGGTCTGACCGCGTTCATAGGCGCGAACGTAGAGGTTCACCGTCTCATACAGATCGGAACCGTCCTCGTTCTTTCCTATTATAATATCGGTTTCGATAAGATTGCCGCCGTCGAGCGTCAGCTTTGCACCGTCCAACACCTGCGCCTTGACATCGTTGGTGATCAGGTTGACGGCCACGGCGGCATCCACCGCGATGTCCTTCGTGGTGGTATTGTTCGCCTGCGAGCCTGCCGAGGTAGCTTCCTTGAACAGTTCGGGCGAGGTCTTCTGCGCCTCGGGCTGACGGCCGATGGGATCCTGGCCGGCCACGGCGATGGTGTCGATATCGTTCCGGACTTCGGACACGACCGCGAGGCTGTCGCCCTTCAGCTTGCGGTTTTCGCCGAGAGTCGCCTCGGCATCCACATTGAGCACGCTGATGGCAAAGGATGCGCCGATGCCCACGGACTTGCCCGCCGCGCCCGAGCCGGTCTTGTTCTTGACCGGCAGGCCGTTGTTCGCTGCGGAGGCGGTGGCGGTGGTGTAGACCTTCTGCGCGGAGTTGGCGCGGATATCGACCGTACCACCGACCGTGATGTCAGCCCCGGCACCCGCGATGATGGCCTGCGTGTCATTGTCGAGCACGGTGATGGCCGCGCTGCCCGCCACGCCGACATTGGCTGCGCCCACGCCGGAGATGGCGGTGGTAGAGATGCGGTTGCCCACACCGTCCAGTTCGCCGGGGTTGCCGCACTTCAGGCTCAGCGCCGCAAAGACGGCATCCCTGAGATCTTCAAAGGCGATCTCTGCGGTCAGGGCCTTCTGCTTGAAGAGCAGCTCCATCTTGGAGCCGTTGCCGTCCACGAACAGTTCAATCAGGAAGGACGGGTCGCTCAGGATCTCCATGAAGCGATCGACCATTCCTTCGATGACGTACGTGGCCAGCGAGGTCGTGGTGTTCGCGGCGCTCAGGGGGTTGTCCGTCAGTTCGGAGATAAGCTCGTCTATGAGCAGGTCACGAACCTGTTTCTTTTCCGCATCCGACAGCTTGTCATACTCCTCGTACTTGGAGAGCAGCTGATCGAGCGACTGTGCGCCCATCTCTTTGATCAGGGCATCCGTCAGAATTTCGGTGCCCTCGGCGCTTGCCAGATAGTTCAGCAGCTCGGTCAGGATTTCCTCGACCGTGCGCTTTTTCCTGTCCTCGAAGATATTGGCTTCGACCTTCAGCTTGCCGCCCACCTTCAGGGAGGCCGTGCCCACGGAAGCGATGTTGTTGATGTTGATGTAGTTGACCGCCGCACCCACGCCGACACCGACGGTGGAGTTGGTGGCAGAGGAGTCTGCAGAGATGACCGCGTCGGTATCCTCTGCCGCACGAACCGTCAGGTCTCCCGTGGTGGTGACGGTCAGGTCATCGCCGACCATGGCCTTCGCGGTATTGCGCTGCGCGTTCACCGCAAGGGATGCCGCGACCTGCAGGCTGCCCTCGGGGGTCGCGGGTGAAGAGGCCTTGCCGGCCAGGCTGCCCGCCTTGTCGCCTTCGCCGCCGAGATTGCCGCCCTTGAGCTTCGTGGCCAGCTTGTTCAGCTGGGTTGTAATGCCGGAGATTGTCTTGTCAAGCCCGGACTCTTCCTGCTTCTGCGTGGAAGAGGAAGCCGTGTCGGAGAGCTTGTCCAGCACTTCATCGATCTTCTTGTCGTATTCTTCCTGCGAGCTGCTCTTCTGCTCCTCCTTCGTCTCGCTCTTGGGCGGGGTTGCGCCCTTGGCGCTTGCGTAGATCTTCTGCCAGAGGCGGCTGACGGAAGTGCCCTGCACGGTGACGTCCTTCGCCGTCACGCTGCGGCTGAGTTTGGCGGTGGCGCTGTCGTCGATGACAGACACGCCGATGGCTGCACCGATGCCCGCCTTCTCGCCCGTCGCCTTGGCGTTGGAGACGAGGTGGCGCAGCATCCTGTTGCTTGCCGTGATGTTGGCATCATTCGTGCACGTCAGCTTATCGCCGCTGCCGAGGGTGGCATTGACTGAGACGCTGCCCACGAGGGTGGTCACGACGGGGGCAATGGCTTTGCCGCCGGCCGAACCTGCCGCCGCCTGAACGAGGCTGTCGCCGACAAAGTCGGCTGCGATATCGATATTATCGAGCGGGCCCGCATGGAAGTCGATGCCATCCTCGACGACGGCGTCGACGCTCACGCCCAGCACTTCGACCGCGATGGCCGCGCCCACGCCGGTGCTGTTCGGATCGGAGGTGTATGCGGGTTTGAGCGGCACGGTCACAAAGCCGAGCGGTATGCTCAGTCGCGCACGCGTGCCGGAAGCATCCGCCACGGTGGCGAAGCTGCCCTTGCCCACGGAC
>CAVINP010000042.1:7736-10576 GCA_963643985.1 bacterium | reverse complement strand
TGCTCGGAGGTGGTCTGCTCGGAAGCAGGAAGGGCCACCGACACGGTGGAGACGTAGTTGTGTGCGGCGCTGTCCACGCTGACCTTGTCTGCGGCTTCGATGCTCGCGCTGCCGTCAAGTTTGGCGCACGTCTCTGCCAGCACCAGATTGCCTGCCACGAATATGCCGGAGCGGGGATCGACGTTGAACACGTTGCTCGTCTTGCCGGTGGCGGTAATGATGCTCGAAACAAAGCTGTCGGCTGCGATCGTCACGTCCGCGCCGGAGATCAGTTTGGCGTTGCCGGTCACGATGGTGCTCGTCTCGAAGGAGACCATGCCCAGCCCCACCGAGAAGGGAAGCACGCCGCCGGATGCGGAAGCCGTGATGGTGTTCTTCGACTTGGAGGAGAGCACGATGCCCGCCTTGTTATATGTAGAAGATTCTTCGCCCTGCCAGCCGGAGACGAGCCTGGCATCGCCCGAAACTTCCACCTTGGAGTGGCCGAAGGAACCGGCGACCGCCACGGGGACGAGCAGGCTCAGCACGCCGTTGGTGGCATCGATGTCCACGTTCACTTCGGAGCGGATGTCGATGGAGCCGCCCGCCAGGATGGTGCCGCTGATGTCGATTTCGGATCTGCCGAACTTCAGCGTCACGGGGTTGAAGTCGATGCCGGCGTATTTTTCAAGAAGATCCTCGCCGGGGATGAAGGCCTTGTTGAGCGTCAGCCCGGAGGCGATACTCACGGCTTCGCTTGCCTGAATCCTGCCGGTGACATCGATGTCGAGGTTGCGCTCCGCATCGTAGAGACCCAATTTTACGCGCAGACTCTCGTCCGTGCTCAGGTCATTGTGCACCACATCCAGGTCGAGCTCGGCAATGGCCTCGTCCGTACCCTTCATGGACACGATCACGTTGCGGCCCGTGATGTCGCCGATTGTAACGGAGTCGAGCACGTTGGCGGTGATCATCACGTTCAGCTGCGGGGCGCTGATCTTTTCGATGACCAGGTCGCCGTAGTCGGCCACGTCGCTCAGGTCGAGCACGATGTTGCTCATGATCGGGGTGGTGTCAAACACGAGGCCGGTGTCGGCGATGTCGAAATTCACCAGACCACGGTACTCGGCTTCCGTACCCTCGATGCCCTCGTTCAGGTTCACATTTTCGGCAGAGACAACGTAGTCGGTGAAGTCAAGCGCGATGTCGCCGGCAGTGATGTCGCTGACCCTGATCGTGCGCTTGTTCTTGAGCGTGTCCGTCACGGCATCCACATTCTTCGTCGTCAGCTCAAAACTCTTTTTGAGATCGATGCTCAGATCGCCGGCGCCGATGATATCGGTCACGGTGTCCACGAAGCTGATCTGCGCCATGGCGTTGATACTGTAGCTGCTCCGATCCGCATTGGCGGTGATGCGTGCGTCGGCGGCAACGCTGTCGTCGAGCTTGCCGTCCAGATGCAGGCGGTCAAAGCCCTCGCCCGCATCTACGTCGATGCCCGTCTTGCCCGGCGTCGCAAAAGCTGCGGTGGTGCCGACGGTGATGGTGTCGTCGCCCTCATCGCCCTTGAGGCTGATGTTCGTCTCGGGCAGTTCCACGTTCATGTTCAGCAGACTGTCCAGCACGTAGTCGTTGACTGCTTTGGTCAGATCCTGTGCCAGGGAGCACTCGCGTCCGCCGGTCACGGTCAGCCGGTCGCTGCCGCTGCCGCCGTCGATGGTGAGCGCAGCCGCGTTCAGATCCAGTGCAACGGAGAAGTCTGCGGTGCCGTCGACGTAGGAGCCGTTCGCGGGCGTCAGCGTCAGTTCAAGGTCCGAGCCGTCCAGCAGCTTTACGTTCGCCACGTCGTCGCCCTCGCCCAGCAGCACATCCACCGCCACGGTGCCGATGGACTGAAGCGGGCCGACGATGCTCTTGTCGATGCCGTCCATCACGGTCTGCATGAAGTCAAAGACCGCATCCGGGACGTTCGTTAAATCTCTGTCGCGCACCAGCTTGGCGATGCCCACGAAATCATTTATGGCAGCACCCACCGTCGCCAGGTCGATGTCGATCTTGAAGCCGACGGCCTGCTTGGACACCTTCACGTCCACGGTGTCGTTGCCCTTGCCGGCATCGACCTTCACGCGCTTTTTGACGTTCCTTGCATTGACGTTGATCACGTCGTCCTGCGTCGTGCCGTAGACTTCGATGCTCTCGGCACCGTCCACGTTGATGAGGCTGCGCGTGGAATAGTACAGGCCGGCCAGCACGAGGTTGAGGCCCTTCATGCTCACGTTGACATCGCCCTCGAGCTTGACGTTGCCCGCGGACTCTGCATCGAAGCTGACGGAGCCGTCCTCGTTTTCCGTGACGGCATCCGCGGCAGCAATGTTGATGGTGAAGCTCTTGCCGCCGGTCGTGTTCAGGTCCAGTATGTCCTTGATGAGGATCGCCAGCGTGGAGTTATTCTCCGACGTCAGGTCGATGCCGCCCTGATAGGTACCGTCGGAGACGACCAGTGTCGCCGTGGCATCTTCGCCCATGGCGCTCAGGGACCTGACATGCGTCAGCGCATCCGCCAGCGCTGCCTGAATGGCATTCTCGCTGTCGGTGTTGCCGTAGGTGCGGCTCTTGCCGAGTTCGCGGATGTAGACGCTGCCCGGCTGGGTCTCGTAGTCACGCGCGGTATCGCTCTGAACGACGACGCCCGCCGCATCGGTGATGGCCTCGGTGGTGCTGCCGGAGCTGCTCGTGGTCTCGTCCAGAGTGATCGGGGCGGCCGCAGCGGCATCCGCGTGAATCTGAGCCTCGGGAAGGGCGGGGGTCACGATCGCTTCGGCAGCCGCGCCGGTCCCCGTTTCGGCGGTGATTTCGGGTTC
>CAVINP010000042.1:0-7709 GCA_963643985.1 bacterium | reverse complement strand
TTCGGGTTCCGCGGTGATCTCGGGAATATCCGTCACTTCGGGTTCTGCGGTGGTCTCGGGAATATCCGTCGCTTCGGGTTCTGCGGTGGTCTCGGGCACTTCCGTCGCTTCGGGAGCCACGGTGACCTCGGGAGACTGCGTCTCAGCGGAGACACTTCCGGACGGCAAAGCCGCCGCACCCGTCTCGGGCCCGGCTTGCTCGGCTTCTTCCGTCTGTGTCTCTGCCGCCGAAACCTGCTGTTCGGCGGCATTGGCAGGCAATGGCGTTTCACCGATTTGGGTCACGCTCTCGCCGTAGGCGCTGCCCTGTGCGGATCGGCCGATGCCGATGCCGACACCCAGCATCACCATGCACAGCAGCAGGGATACGGCAATGCACATGCCGTTTCGCGCCATCGCTTTCCGTTTTTTGCCAAACAGCTTTTTCATCATTTTCAGCAACTCCCTTTCGGTCGGAGGTTGTCGGTGTGTAGTGAATAGTGGTCAGCGGCCAGCAGTTTGCATAAGCGCATCCGTGGCCATGTCGATCAGCTCTTCGTTGTCGCCCGTCAGTACCACATCAAAGTCATCCATGGCGGTTTCATATTCGCCCATGTGCACGCGGCACACGCCGCGATTGTAGTATGCGTAGTCCGCAAGGCTGTTCTCTTCGATCGCCTGCGTGAAATCCGCCTCGGCTTCCCCGTAGCGCTCCAGCGCCAGCAGCGCCTCGCCGCGGTAGTAGTGGCTGCCGGACAGGCCGATCGCCTGCGTCAGTTCATCCACAGCCTCTGCGCTGCGTCCAAGCTGCACGAGCGCTATGCCCAGCACCTGATGTGCCTGCGCCTGCAGGGCAGTTTTGTCCGTTTTTTCGGCAAAAGCGACCAGAGTCTGAAATTCTCCCGCTTCAAAACGACAGCGCATTGCGCCCGTCTGATAATCGACTTCGGTCGGTTCTTTCTCAAAGAGTGCCTCGTAGATCTCTGCGGCCTGCGTGTATCTGCCCGCATCCTCGTAGATCTGCGCCAGTGCTGCGCGGTTCGCCGTGTCCTCGGGCATCAGCACCACGTAGGCCTCCATGGCTGTGGCGGCACTGTCTGCATCGCCGTCTGCCAGATAGAGTTGGGCGCTCAGCAGCATTCCCTGTGCACAGGACGGGTTTGCCTCAAGCGCTGCATCGGTCGCGCTGCGTGCACCGCTGTCGTCACCCGTTATCACGCAGACCGAAGCCGTGCGCAGCCAGAGTGTGCTGAGCGTGCCGGCATCGTCTGTCAGGGATCGCGCCTTTTCGTAGTCCCCGAGTGCGCCGGCGTAGTCGCCTTGGGTGATTTTTTCGCCCGCGCGTTCTGCGTATTCCTCGCTCGTCCGGGGGTTGCCCGTGACGGCGCTGTATATTCTGGAGACCGGGTCCTGCCCCGCGGCATAGAGCCCTGTGATGTTGGTCAGGGTCGATGTCAGCAGCATGGCCGCCAGGGCCGCCGCCAAAGTGCGCTTGAGGTGTCTGTTCATCGGATATCTCCCGTTTTTTCAAATAAAAACAGAGTGCGAAAGGTATCCCTTTCTACACTCTATTATACCAGATTTAACGATTTTGTAACCATACTTTTGGGAGTGAAAACGGCTATTTATTCACATAGTGCGCCAGTTCGGTGCGGTTGCCGACGCCGACTTTCTGGTAAATCACCGCCAGATAGGACTTGACCGTGTTCACGGAAATGTTCATAAAATCGGCGATTTCGCGGTTGCTTTTGCCCTTGGCGGCCATCATCGCCATAGAAAATTCATAGGGCGTGAGCGTATCCGTGACCTTGTTGGCCGAATTGGAATTGTGAATCTTCATCCAGCCGCGGCTAAAGCGCACCACCATGTCCGAAATGCGTTCGTACAGTGCCGGGTCCCGGTCACGGAAATGCCGTTCCACCTGCCCCATAAGCATGCCGTGATGCTCCGCGAAGGGATGCAGGTAGCCGTCCGCCTCCGCCAGCGACCAGGCCCGCAGGAAAAAGCCATCCGCCACGGGCAGATCATTCAGGTTCATGGCCGCGATGCAGGCGATCAGATTGAGGTAGATGCACACCGGCGGATATTTGTCGTCGGCCAGCACCAGCGCCGCACGCGCCATGCCGAGCGCCTGCGCATAGTCGCCCCTGAGGTAGAGCGCGTGCGCCATTGCGTAGACCGCGAACAGCCGTATGCCCGCGGGCAGCACACCCAGCCAGTCGACGCCTTCCACGCTGACATCCTCGTCTTCATGGAAAAAAACGCGCGATATGTTCTGTATAAAGCGGCAGGCAGAGCGCAATTCGGGCGTTTCGGCGGTCTGAAGTTCCTGTTTGAAGCGCTCAACATCCGCATACATGCCCGCGATATCGCCCGGCGGCACGCTTGCCATCATGTGCACCAGAAGCGCACTTAAGCGTATTTCGGGGCTTTTGCTGTCCGTAAAGGGCGCACACTTCCGTCGTGCTTCGTCCAGGTGTCCCTGAAAGTAGAGGCGCATGGCATCCGCAATTTCGCGCTCCTCGACATCCGCAAAGTGGCGGGCAAACGCCTCGCCCCTGCCCGCATCGTGCGCTTGCCAGAGCGGCATGAAGTGCTTGTGCACGGTCTGCTGCGGCCGCAGGTTCGGATAGGGCGCGTCCGCCGGAATCAGCCAGCCGCCCTTCTTGCGCACCGCGCCTTCCACGCGTCCGGCATTCAGGTACATGTTCACCGTGCGCACCGAAATGCCCCATTTTTCCGCCAGTTCACGCGTTGTGATGGTTTGCATGCCTGCCTCCCTCTATGCCAAGCTTGGCATTGTCACATTTACGACAAACTCGATTACACTGCCGAATTTGGCAGTCTTCTCTCCTATTATAAGCGATTTCGATACGGATTGCAAGCGGGGCTGTTTTGTGGTATGATAATTTCATCGGGCGGACAGTGAACAGCGGTCAGTGAAACAGTGTTGTGTGTGACCGGTGTTCCAAACCGTTGGTCTGACCACTGTCAAACCGCCGACTCATCCCCCCGGGAAACGCGTATAACCGTATGCATCAATGAAAGAAGGATCATCCATGCCGTTTTGCTCCTTTGGCGAAAACGCCGCCATGTTTGACATGACGCCGATCGAAAACATGTTCCTGCTGGAATATATGCCCGCCGCGCCGCGCGACTACGTGTGCGTGTATCTCTATGCGCGCATGCTCTGTCTGCATCCGGAACTGGGCGGCAGCCTGCAGGAGATGACGCGTGCGCTGAATATGGACGAGGATTCCGTGTTTGAGGCCTTCGCCTACTGGGAGCGGCAGGGACTGGCGGAGCGCATCAGCGACAATCCGCCCGCCTTTGCGCTGCGGCCGGTGCGTTCCGCCATCGAGCGCGGCAAGCAGGTGGACCGGACGATGTACACCTACCGCGAGTTCGACTATGCCATACAGTCGCTCTTCGGCGGCGAAAACGTCGAGGCGAGGTACCGCGTGATGGCCAACGACTGGCTGACGGTGTTCGGCTTTTCGCAGGAGGCCGCGCTGATGCTGCTGGAGTATGAGCTCAAGCTCCCCGGCGGCAAGAAGCAGCCCGCGGTGTTTCGCCGCGCCAACAAGCGTGCGGCGGACTGGGCGGAACGCGGCATCAAATCCGCCGATGACGTGCGCCGTGCCATCGAGGGCGAGGATCGCGTGTACCGTCTGGCGGTGGACGTGCTCAAGAAGCTCTCCATTCGCCGCGCCCCCACGGAGGCGGAGCGCGTGACGGCAAGGCGCTGGCTCGAGGAGTGGCACTATACCGAGCAGGACGTGCTGGATGCCTGCAGCCAGACCACAAACGCCCGCGACCCGTCCTTTGCCTACATCAACAAAATACTGCAGTCGCGCCACGAAAACGGCGCGTCTCAGGATACGAGCTTTGCCGCCGTGCGCGGCCTGCTGCAGGAGCTTGGCGCGTCCTCCAAAGAGCCGACGCCCAATCAGCTGGAGCGCTATGCGCAGCTGCTGGCGCAGGGGTTTGAACCGAAGACGATGCAGCTGGCGGCGGTGCAGTGTGCCCGCAGGGACAGGCATCGCTTTGAGGATCTGCTCTGGATGCTGGGCCGCTGGGGCGAGCTGGGGCTGATGCGCTACGATGTCGCGGAAAAATACGTTGCGGACATGCAGCAGCGCATCGACGAGGTGCGGCCCGTGCTGGAGCAGGCCGGACTGACGCGCCGGCCCACAATGGACGATCTGGACCGCTATGCCGAATGGAAAAAGAAATACGCGCCGGACATGATCGCCTGTGCCGCCCAATATGCGCGGGGCACGCGTGCGCCGATGCCCTATATTGCAAAGCTGCTGGAGACCTGGCAGGCTGAGGGTATCACCACGCCGCAGGCCGTGGCGGCACGCCCCAAACCGAAATCTCCTGCCCCCAAGGACACGCAGAAATTCGACTATCAGCAGCACGAATACAAAAACGAGGACTTTGGCCGCGACCGCTTCAACGAGCTTGAGCGGCTCTACGGCGACGGAGGTGACGCGAAATGACGATGGCCGATGCCATACGCGCGGTGCAGGCGGAGTTTGCCGAGAAGCGCAGCCGCCATCAGCGCGAACTGGACATGCGCATCGACGATGCCGTGCGCAGAGACCCCGAGATCGGCCGGCTGCGCGGCGAAAATGCCGCTCTGGCCGTGGATGCCATGCGGCGCATGACGGCGCTGGAGGATGCCGGAGCGCGGCGCGAGGTTGCCGAGAACATGAAGCGGCGGGGACTGGCCAACAACGCCGAGATACGCCGCCGCCTTACGGCGCTGGGGCTGGACGAAAAATATATCGAGCTGCGCTACGACTGCGGGATCTGCCGCGACACGGGGCTGGTGGGCGATGCGCCCTCGCAGTTCTGCAAGTGCTTTGAGCATCGATTGCGCATGCTGCAGTTCGAGGACGGCACCATGGCCAGCACGCTCGACCAGTGCTTTGACAGATTTGACGAGAGCCGCATTCCCGAGGATGGCGGTCAGCGCCGCCTGCTGAACATGGCGCGGCGGGCCTGCGAGGATTTCGCCGACCACTTTCCCGACACGCGCTTTGTGAACCTGCTGCTGAGCGGCTCGGGCGGTCTGGGCAAGACGTTTCTGCTCAACTGCGTCTACGAGCGCGTGATTTCCCGCGGCCATTCCGCCGTGCGCATCACCGCATTTCGCATGTTTGAGGCCATGCGCCGCCGCTGCTTTGCGCAGGACGGGGGCGATGTGAGCTTTGACCGGCTGCTGGACGCGCCGCTGCTGCTCATCGATGACCTGGGTTCGGAGCCGATGATGAAGAACATCACCGTGGAATACCTCTTCACGCTGCTCAACGAGCGTCTGGCGGCCGGTCGGCACACGCTCATTGCCACCAATCTCTCGCCCGTACAGCTCAAGGAACGCTACGGCGAGCGCGTGTCTTCGCGCCTGCTCGACCGTTCCAAAGGGCTGCTGATTCAACTGGAAGGAAAGGATCTGAGGCTGCTGTGACCGACGTTGCACTCGATGTGCTCGCATTTCTGAAGGCGCAGGGCATTGCGGCAGACGTACTCGAACACGCGCCCGTGTTCACCATGGCCGAGTGTGCCGAGAACGACAAAAAGCTCGATGCGCTCGCGCCCAAGAACTACTTTCTGACCACCAAGAACCACAAGCACTTCTATCTGTGTATCGTGCGCCCCAACGCCAGGCTGCACACGGCGGACATATCGCATCAGGCCGGCTCATCGCGCCTCTCCTTCGGCACCGAAGAAGAGATGCAGGCGCTTCTGCGCGTGCATCCCGGCGCGGTCAGCCCGCTGGGGCTGATGTTCGATGCGGAAAAGCGCGTGCAGCTTCTGGCGGACGGGGCCTTAAAGGATGAGGCGCGGCTGGCATTTCACCCCTGCGACAACGCCGCGACCGTGGCCATGTCGGGCAGGGATTTCTTTGAAACCTTCCTGAATGCCGTCGGTCACACGGTGCAGTTCGTTGAGATACACGATTTCCTGGAGTGAAGGAGTGAAATAGAAACAGATTTGAAATAAAATCGTAAAATATCTTGACAGATCGGCTGATTACGTGTAAAATAAAATCACAATTCAAACTGGAAGAAAAGGGGCGCGTTTTCATGAGAAAGCATTTGAAGCATCTGGTTGCCCTGGCACTGGTACTGGTCATGCTCTGCACAAGCGCGTTGGCGGCGTCCTACAGCGCGAAGGTGCTGCCCAGTGCCATGCGCGTCTACAACGGCAGCAAGCAGACCATCGGCGCACTCAAGCAGGGTTCGAAGGTGACGGTCACCGCCATCTCCGGCAAATGGGCACGCATCCGCTACAGCGGACAGACGGCCTACGTACATCTGTCGGATCTGATGTTCTCCAAGCGCATCAAGGCCGTGGCCACGCGGGATACGAGCATCAAGTTCGTCACGCGCTCGTCCTACAGGCAGGGCAAGTACTATCAGGGCACGCTGAGCGCGGGCACACAGGTGTACATCGCCGGCAAGAAGGGTTCCTCGGCGCTGATCACCAACTCCAAGGGGTCTGCCATCGGCTATGTCGCCATGTCGGCGCTGAAGAAACAGTAATAGGGATACCGTTTTTATCCGGCCTTCGCGGGTCGGATTTTTTTGTGTCTCGACTGTTTCCCCCGTTGATGTTATCATTGAATTTACAATAGCATTATTAAGGAGTGCGCCCCCATGACCGACTATACGGCCACGGTTTACGCATGAATTGACAGCAGTACATCCGCCGGAAATTGATCGTCATAGGTACAACGACGGCGTTTACGTGCTATAGACATGTTGGCCGGGAATGTCTTGAGTACATTCAATGCAATATGTCTTACAATAGCGATATTCTCAGCAGAATGATCCTTGCGCATACGGCAATAATCCTCGGAAAATGTCATGTCCAGACACCGGTGCAGCGAATTTTCAATTCCCCAATGCGACCGAACCGCCGTTGCAAAGGTTTTTATGTCCGTTATTGACGATATGTAGTAGCGCGTGTCCTCTGTTTCTTTCCCGTTGCAGGTTACTTTCGATCGAACCATTCCCAATGACCGAAGTCCGGCCCATGTATCCTTCACATCAAGCCAGTCGATTTTCGCAGTCAGGTAGTATGTGCGCACTTCAATCCGTCCATGACCTTTATCAATTGTTTCAATCTTTGTCACATCCGGATACAACTTGGGATCACTCAAGAACGCCTCGAAATACTCTGCGGTCGCCTTGCGAAGCATTGGCTGATTATCCTTCAATCCAATCACGTAATCAGATTGCTTCTCCGTTATTTTTGCCACGATCGCCTTCTGACAACTCATCGCGTCTGCGGTAACGATGCAACCGGTCAAATCCAACATATCCGGCAATTCGGGGACAGCAGTAATCTCGTTCGATTTCTCGGCCGTTGCCATTTGTCCAAGAACCAGCCGCTGCTTGCTTGCCCACGCACTGATCATATGGAGAGGCCTTTGTTCATTGTCACCGCTTCTACGCAATGTTTTACCGTCAATGCTCACAATTTCCTGCCCGGTCGCTTGAGATATTGTGCCTACCCATTGCATGAACCGCCGATTCAACTCTTCCGGCTCAATCATGCTCCAAACGCGCGAAAATGTGTCGTGCGACGGAATGCCGTTCTCTAATTTTAGTCCTAAGCGTTCACGCAACCACGATTCCTTGACGCGGCAAAAGTCGGCGACATCCTCCCACACATCGCAACCTGCAATAATTGCACATATCGTCATCAACACGATT
>CAVINP010000041.1:0-16219 GCA_963643985.1 bacterium | reverse complement strand
AGGGGTTCGTGTTTTTACTTTTGATTCAACGGCAAATCGTTTCACCATTTCACTAATCACTGAACCACCCCCCACGGAGGTATCATGCTCAAGGCAGATCGAAGGCGGGCGTTCGGCCCGTGGCTCATCGCGGCGGCGCTGCTCTTTTGTGCGCTGATGCTGGCCGATATCGGCCATGACATGGCGGACCGCAGCCAGAACGCGCTGATCGTACACATGTTCTGCGGCGCCATCACGCCGGTAATGCTGCTTTCGCCGCTGATTGCCGCCATACCCTTTTCAACGGGCTTTGTGCGCGACCTGAACAGCGGCATGGCGGTGTCCATGCTCGTGCGCAGCGGCCGCAAACGCTTTCTAAGGTCCAAGATACTCTGCTGCGCACTGAGCGGTGCGCTGGCGCTGGGGCTGGGCAGTGCGCTCTTTACGGTCTTTGTCAACCTGTGGTTCTCGCAGGACTACAGCGGCTACGCGCAGATGATCGCCGACTTTTGCTACTACGATTTCTCCGGCGGCGTGACCGCGGCGGGGCTTGTGGCCTACTACGCCTCCGCGGCGGCGCTGCAGTGCATGGCGGGCGCGTTCTGGGCGCTGGTGGCGCTGGCGGTTTCGGCGTGGCTGCCCAACATTTCACTGACGCTCTGTGCGCCCATGCTGCTGTATCGCCTCTTTGAGGAACTGGCCACGCAGGAGCCGGTCTGGCTCTCGCCGTATCTGTTGCAGCTGGGCACGGTCGGTCTCCCGACGGGAAAGACGCTGCTGGCGGCGCTGGGCGTGTACGGCGCGGGCAGCCTGATCGCGTCGTTCGTGTTCGTGCAGGGCGCACGCAGGAGGATGATCAAATGAAGCGTAAATGGTTTCCCGTCTGCCGCGGCTGCCTCGCACGGCTGATGGCCACGCCGCGCAGCTGGGTGGTGCTGATCGTCACCGCGCTGTACCTGCAGAAGGTTCTGGAGCCGATCCGCAATATGCTGGTCGCCGAGCAGCTGACCATCAACCCCGTCGGCCTGATGGTCTATCTTCTGAACGACACCGCCGTGACGGCCTTTCTGGCGCTGGCCTGCCTGGCACTGATGTTCGATGCACCCTGCACGGACGAGCTGCAGCGCTACCTGATACTGCGCACGGGGCGCAAATCCTGGGCCGTCGGTCAGGTCATGTACCTGCTGACGGCCGTGGCGCTGTATCTGCTCCTTGCAACGCTGATCGCGTGGGCGCTGCTTGTGCCCTACGTGCAGTTCTCGGCCGGCTGGGGCAGCGGCATCACCGCGCTGGTCGATGACTTCATGTGGGACGTATACTCCAGCGACCTCAACTACGACGTGTGGATTCCCCGCGCATACACGCCGGTTCCCGCGTGGCTGATCGAGGGCGTGCTGCACTTTGCGGTGCTCTCGCTGCTGTGCATGCTGATGATGCTGATCAACCTCCTGCTGGACCGGCGGCTGAGCTTCGTGCTGGTCGCGCTGCCGATCGGCTTTGACTTCATGCTGGAGGAATATTTCGGCGTGGAGGCCTACTACTTCTCGCCGCTGTCGCTGAGCAAGCTCTCGGGGCTGGACTACGGCGACGGCATGGGGCGGCCCGCGCTGTGGTTTGCCTTTGCGCTGCTCTTGGGCGTGCTGATGCTGCTGATCGGAATATTCGTGCGCGGCGTGCGCCGGCGGGAACTGAAGATGTAAGGAGGTCGCCCGTATGATCATGATAGAGAATGCCGTCAAGCGCTACGGCAAAAACTGCGTGCTGAACCACATCAGCCTGCAGCTTGAAAAGGGCGCCATACACGGCCTGATCGGGCGCAACGGCTCGGGCAAGACGGTGCTGCTCAAGTGCATCGCGGGGCTGAGCCCGCTGACGTCGGGGCACATATTCGTATACGGCCGCGAGGTCGGCGTGGACATGGAGATCCCGCCGCGCATGGGCGCGATCATCGAGACACCCGGCTTTCTGCCCACGGCCTCCGGCTATGCCAACCTGCGCCTGCTGGCAAACATCCGCGGGCGGATCGGCAAAAAGGAGATCGTCGCCGCCATGGAGCAGGTCGGGCTGGATCCGGGCATGAAAAAGCACGTGTCGGCCTACAGCCTGGGCATGCGCCAGAGGCTGGGCATCGCGCAGGCCATCATGGAAAAACCGAAACTGCTGCTGCTGGACGAGCCGATGAACGGGCTGGACAACGACGGCGTGCAGGAGATGCGGACGCTCTTTGCCGCCCTGCGGGAGAAGGGCTGCACGATACTTCTGGCCAGCCACAACCCGACCGACATCGGGCTGCTCTGCGACACCGTTCACGAAATGGATCACGGAGAGCTTAAGGATATTGTCAAATCATCCACATGACGGATGAACGGGCTGACATAACGCTCAAAAAAATTCTCGAAAAATATTAAAAATGGGTTGACAACAAAAGCGAAACATGGTATTATAAATGTGCACCAAGGAAGATGAGTCCAAGAGAAAGAGAATCGGAGCACAGCATGCTGCCGGTATCCCGAAACCCCAAGGTCAAGGTTCCAACAAGGCAGAAAGGACCGACAAAGAAACCGAACCAAAGCCAACTCACGGGGAAGACACTCATCATTCAAGGACAGAATCACAGGAAACGAGAAGGGGGCGAGTCCAATGAACCAGTCGGAAATGACCAAGGGGTTTGTTCGCTTTGCCTCGAGCGCTGTGTAACAAAAGCAGCATCGGCTTCAAACTCCGCCGCCTCAGATGCATTCATCGGGAAATCTGTTCAGACGCGTTTCAGGAAAATGAAAAGATCGGATGAAAACACCGAACACAATGATCCGGAACAGCGAACCGCAACACGATGAAAGAACGTCACGGCCCGACAGGATAATGCAGGCTGTGAAGCATGAATCATCCGGAGCAGGTTGAAAACCGAACCTGAAACAGCGAATCGGGTGCAGCGGAAAAGGCAATATTACCGGTTTATCGGAAGTTCAACGCCGGGGCAAAGCGATTACAATCAAACGTAAAACTGAATAGCTTCGTATCGCCGCCGGCAAAATAATGTCGGCGGCTTTGATGTCGCTGCGGCAGAGAAGCTGGCTGAGGGTTTTCCGAGATGCCCCCTAATCACTATCACACACGATACCACTCAAACCGGAGGGATGCAGGATGAAAAAAGAATGGATTGTCACGATCGGACGCGAATTTTGCAGCGGCGGCCTGGAGGTCGCGCAGAAGCTTTCCGAAAAGCTGAATGTGCCCTATTATGACCGCGATATCGTGGATCACGCCGTTGAAATGACCAATCTGACCCGTGAAACGGTAGAAGAAAACGAGGAAAAGGGCACGCGCAAGGGCGAGAAGTTCGTCCCCAGCTTCTATCGCGAGGATCCCACGCTGGTGCTGCCCGTGCACGAGCGCATCTATGCAGCCCAGTGCGATGCCATTCGCCGCTTTGCCGGCAGCGGCCCCTGCGTGATCGTGGGGCGCTGCGCCGACTATGTGCTGGGCGAGTGCTCAAACGTGGTCAACGTCATATCGGTGTTTATCCGCGCCGATCTTGAAAAGCGCGTGCAGCGTGCGATGCGCATCTACAACGTCAGCGAGGCCGAGGCCCGCAAGGGCGTGCTCAAGACGGACAAGATCCGCGGCAAGTATTACAGCTCGCACACGGGGCATGAGTGGGGCAGCATCGACAATTATTCCCTGATCGTCGATACGGGCGAGTTCGGCACGGACGGCGCCGCGAGCATCATCGCCGCCGCCGTCGACGAAATGAAAAACAGAGAGAACAAACCCCTGTAACAACAAACGCCGGAGAGCAATCTCCGGCGTTTGTTGTGTTGGAGTTACCGGTGACCAGTCACCGGCAACCGGATTACCGCCAATTGAAATTGATGATACCGTAGAGGAACACCACCGAGATGATGATCGGCACGGCAAACATGTACACGGGCTTCATCCACTGCTTCACCTTGGGGCCCTTGCCGGTGTTGACTTCGGCCAGGAAGTTGTCCCAGCCCCAGCCGAGCTTCCTGCTGACGCAGAAGACGGTGAAAATCAGGGAACCGATCGGCAGCAGGCAGTTGCTGACCATGAAGTCCCACAGATCGAGGAACGCCGTGCCCTCCGCGAAAGGCACAAAGCCGGACCAGACGTTGTAGCCCAGTGCACAGGGCAGGGAGAGCAGCAGCATGGCCACGCCACAGATCAGGCAGCCCTTCTTGCGGCTCCAGCCGGTCTTCTCGCGCACCATTGCCAGTATGTTTTCAAACACCGCCAGCACCGTGGACATGGCGGCAAAGGTCATGAACAGGAAGAACAGCGTGCCGATGATGCGGCCGCCCTTCATCTGGTTGAACACGCTCGCCATCGTGGAGAAGAGCAGGCCCGGGCCTGCATCCGGAGCAATGTCAAAGGTGTAGCAGGCGGGGAAGATGATCAGGCCCGCCAGCAGCGCCGCCATCGTGTCCAGCACGATCACGTTGACGGACTCGCCCATCAGGCTGTGCGTCTTGTCGATGTAGGAGCCGAAGATGGCCATGGAACCGATGCCCAGAGACAGCGTAAAGAACGCCTGGTTCATCGCGCCCACGATGACATTGCCGTTGATCTTGGAGATGTCCGGCAGCAGATAGAACGACAGGCCCTTGCTTGCGCCGCCCAGCGTGCAGCTGTAGACGGCCAGGCCGATCATCAGCACGAAGAGCGCGACCATCATCACCTTGGTGATGCGCTCGAGGCCGCCCTGCAGGCCCATCGCCAGCACGCCGAAGCCGATGACTACCACGATGGCCATGTAGCCGACGTTGATGGAGGGGCTGGAGAGCATGCCCGCAAAGCTGAGGTTCATATTGTTGCCTGCGAGGAAGTTCACAAAGTAGTAGATCATCCAGCCGGAGACCACCGTGTAGAACATCATCAGCAGCAGGTTGCCCACGAAGGCAAAGTAGCCGTGGACGTGCCATTTCGTGCCCTTGGGCTCAAGCACCTGATACATGCCGATCGGGCTGCGCTGGCTGGCGCGACCCATGGCGAACTCCACCGTCATGACCGGCAGACCCATGATGAGAAGGCAGATCAGGTAGATCAGCACGAAGGCGCCGCCGCCGTACTGGCCGCACATCCAGGGGAACTTCCATACGTTGCCGCAGCCGATGGCGCAGCCCGCCGAGAGCAGTATAAAGCCCAGGCGTGATCCGAGTTTCTCTCGCGTTTGCATGTTTTGCATCAAATCCCTTCTGTTTTTTTACGCGACAATATGCGCAGCTTCGAAAAGCCACGCTTTACCATTTAAAATCATAACACAATTTACGCCTTATGTCAATTTGCATTGTGCCGAAAACGGTATCTTAACGCCGCATTGACGCGCAATTGAGGGAAGAGGGATCAGGGAATCCCACCACCACTCTTGCGCACCCAAGCCCTGCTGCGCAGTGCGGCGACTGCTATGTGGCAGACTGCCGGCGGTCGAATCAAAGATTCGAGCGCGGCACCGCAGCGACTGAGGGGTTGAGAAACCCGTGTCGGGACAATCGGTCCGTTTGTTTTAAAAACGCGATACCGGTCTCCGGTAACTTGGACATCGTGTGGGTATAATAACCCGTAAACAAGTCAGGCCCGCAAAACGGCACCCCTGCCGTTTGGCAGGGGTGCCGCTGTTTCATATCGGTTATGCGAAGGGGTTCTCGTCCTTGTAGAGCATGCCCTTGGGCTGGTTGAACTTCACGTTCTCGATGCCCAGCATCTTCATTACGGAGAAGAGGGCCTTGCCGTTCTTGCCGAATGCGACCGCGCCGTGATGCGGATAGCCGTCCGCGATGAGCACGTGGCGATAGAAGCGGTTCATTTCCTTGATGGCGAACACGCCGATGCCGCCGAAGGACTGCGTTGCGACCGGCAGAACCTCGCCCTCGGCGATGTAGGCCTGAAGCTTGCTGTCCTTGTTGCCCTGCAGGCGATAGAAGGTGATGTCGCCGGGGGTGATGTCGCCCTCGAGCGTGCCGCGGGTGATGTCCGGCGTGCCGCCGTGCTCCAGGCCGCGGTTCATGATCAGCTGATAGCTCATCTTGCCCTTCACCAGGCGGCACATCGGCGTATTGCCGCAGTGGAAGCCCATGAAGGTCTCGCCCGGGCGATAGTCAAACTTGCCCTCGATGGACTGCTTGTACATGTCCGCGGGCACGGTGTTGTTGATGTCCAGCAGCGTTACGGCCTCGCCGGTGACGCAGGTGCCGATGAACTCGCTCAGTGCGCCGTAGATGTCCACTTCGCAGGCGGTGCAGTAGCCCATGGCGGTCAGACGGCTGTTGACGTAGCAGGGCACGAAGCCGAACTCGGTCTGGAAGGCCGGCCAGCACTTGTTGGCCATGACCACATACTCGCTCGTGCCGCGGTTGGCTTCGATCCAATCCAGCAGCGTCAGCTCATACTGGGCCAGCTTGGGCAGTATGCCGGGATAGTTGTTGCCGTCGCCCAGCTCGTCTTCCATCTCCTTGATCTTGGCGGGGATGCGCTCGTCGTTGGCATGTGCGCGATAGGCGGCGAGCAGATCCAGCTCGGAGTTCTCCTGAATGTTCACGCCCAGGGTGTACAGCGGCGCGATGGGAGCGTTGCAGGCCAGGAAGTCATAGGGACGCGGGCCGAAGGTGATGATCTTGAGGGACTTGAGGCCCAGCAGCGTGCGGGCGACCGGTATGAACTCCTCGATCATGTCCGCGCAGTCCTCGGCCGTGCCCACCGGATACTCCGGAATGTAGGCGTTCACGCCCATGAGCTTGAGGTTGTAGCTGGCGTTGAGCATGCCGCAGTAGGCATCGCCGCGGTCGGAGGAGAGCACACCGATGTTCTCTTCGGCAGCTGCCACGAACATCACGGGGCCGCCGAACTTCTTGGCCAGCAGCACCTCGGGATACTCGGGGCCGAAGTTGCCCAGGAACACGACCAGCGCGTTGATGCCGGCCTTGGTGATGTCTTCGTAGGCCGCGTTGACATCCTTGTCGATGCCGCCTTCGATGATGACGGGGCTTTCATAGATGTCAATCTTGCGGGCCTTCAGGGCCTCGATAATCGCCTTGCGGCGCTTTTCGGACAGAGTAATGGGGAAGCAGTCGCGGCTGACGGCCACGATGCCGAGTTTGACCTGGGGAATGTTGTTCATAATGCTTCGACCTCCTCAATAATGATCCGATGAAACAACCCGGATATTAACAGTTTAATCATAACAGTTTTAACACGACTCGTCAAGAAAAAATTTTCATCCGTTGGTATATTTTTTTCGTCTAAAATAAGGGCCGGAGGCAGACCCCTCAGCACGACCCCCTCCACCGCAAGGGGTTGGCTCCCCTGCAAGGGGAGCTGCCGAGCGAATGCGAGGCTGAGGGGTTTCGTTCCCCCTGATCCCTATTCCCTGTTCCCTCAAAAAAGGAGGTTTCCGCGATGATGAAAAAAAAGCGCATCTCCCGCCTGACGGCAGCGCTCTGGATCGCGGCCGTACTCTGGGTGGGCGTACTGTTTTTTCTCTCCACGCAGACGGCGGTGCAGTCGGACGAACTCAGCGGCTGGTTCACCGGCCTCGTGCTCAGGCTGTTTCGCTTTCTGAAATACGATCCCTCGGATCCGGAGGGCGTGCTGCGCAAGGTCGCACACTTTTGCATATTCGCCTTCGAAGGCTTCCTGCTGGGGCTGGCCATGCAGCGCACGCTGAAAAAGAGGCTTCGTGCGCTTGCGCTGACGGAGGGAATCTGCATGCTTATGGCCGCAGCGAACGAGGCCGGCCAGCTCCTTGCGGCGGGGCGCAGCTGCGAGGTGCGCGACATGCTCATCGACAGCGGCGGCGCACTGTCGGGTGTGCTCGCGGCGTGGGCGCTGCATGAGATCGTCCGGGCTTGCAGGTTACGGTAACTGCCACGGCAGCGGAAAACAAATCCTCCGCGAGGGATCGGTTTCTGTTATGATTCGGTGAATTCTTGCCCGCATGCGTGACAAATGCAAATTCATGTTTTATGATAGGAAATGATCCCGAAACAGGGACCACAATGTACTATCGGACAGGTGATATATCATGACGAAAATCAATATTATTTCCGGTTTCCTGGGCGCAGGCAAGACCACGCTCATCAAGAAGCTGCTGGGCGGCGAGCTCAAGCAGGAGAAGGTCGTGCTGCTGGAGAACGAATACGGCGAGGTCGGCGTGGACGGCGGCTTCATGAAGGACAGCGGCATTCAGGTCACCGAGCTGAATTCCGGCTGCATCTGCTGCACGCTGGTGGGCGACTTCCACAAGTCCCTGAACGAGCTGATTGAAAAATACAGCCCCGACCGCATCATCATCGAGCCGTCCGGCGTGGGCAAGCTCTCGGATATCCGCAAGGTCGTGCTGGAGCTGATGGAGGATCACGCGCTGACGCTCGAGGGCAGCGCCACCGTGGCGGACGTCGGCAAGTGCCGCATGTACGCACGCAACTTCGGCGAGTTCTTCATCGACCAGATCGAGAACGCCGAGACCATCATACTCAGCCGCACCCAGACGGCCACGGAAGAAAAGATCGCGGCCTGCGTGGAGCTGCTGCGCGGCTACAACGCGAACGCCCGCATCGTCACTACCCCCTGGGACGAGCTGACGGCGGATCAGCTGCTCGAGGTCATCGAGAGCGCCAAGAGCCTGCTCAGCGACGGTGACGTGCACCATCATCACGACGATGATGACGACGGTGAGGATGAGCACGAGCACCACCACCATCATCACCATCACGACGATGATGACGACGAGGAGTGCTGCTGCCACCATCACCACGATGATGACGACGATGACGACGATGAGGACGAACATGAGCACCACCACCATCACCATCACGACGATGATGACGACGACGGGGAGTGCTGCTGCCACCATCACCATCATGACGACGATGATGACGATGACGATGACGGGGACGAGCACGGGCATCATCACCATCACGACGGCGAGTGCTGCTGCGGCCATCATCACGGCCATCACCATGCGGACGAGGTCTTCCAAAACATCGGCGTGGAGACGCCCAAAAAGTTCGAAGAGGACGACATCCGTGCGGCTCTCTCCGCGCTGGAAGACGAGCAGAGCTACGGCAAGATTCTGCGCGCAAAGGGCATACTGCCGCTCACGAACGGCAAGTGGCTGCACTTTGACTACGTGCCCGGCGAGTCCGACCTGCGCTACGGCAGCGCCGATTATACCGGCCGCCTGTGCGTGATCGGCACCGACATCAAGGAAGACGCGCTCAAGACGCTCTTCAGGCTGTAAGGAGCACCGATAACTATGGATGCTGGAGTTTATATCGTAACCGGCTTTCTGGAGAGCGGCAAGACGAAGTTCATCTGCGACATGCTCACCGACGACGGCTTTTCCGAGGGCGAGCGCACGCTGCTGCTGGTCTGCGAGGAGGGCGAAGAGGAATACGATCCGGCGATGCTGAAAAAGAGCAACACCGTGATGGTGACCCTGAACTCCCCCGATGACATGGCCGGCGACAAGCTGATCGAGCTGGACAAGGAATACCGGCCCGAGCGCGTGATCATCGAGTACAACGCGACATGGCTGCTCAATACGCTCTATTCCGCCGGGAAGCCCGACAACTGGGAGCTGGCGCAGATCATCACGCTGATCGACGCGACCACCTTTGAGGTGTACCTCAAGAACATGCGCCAGTACATGGCCGACGGCATACAGGAGGGTGACCTGATCCTCTTCAACCGCTGCACGGACGATACGCCCAAGAGCAAGTGGCGCCGCGCCGCGCTGGCCATGAACAACACCGCCCGCATATTCTTTGAGCATCCCGACGGCACCATGGACGACGGCGTGTCCGACGAGGACCTGCCCTACGATGTCAGTCAAAGCCCCATCGAGATCGGCGACAAGGATTTCGGCATATTCTATCTGGATGCGCTGGAGCACCCCGAGCGCTACGACGGCAAGTCGATCCATGCCCGCGGCCGCGCCTTCCGCATGAAGGATATGCCCAAGCACTGCTTCGTCTTCGGCCGCCACGCCATGACCTGCTGCGTCAACGACATCGGCGGCATAGGCTTCCTCTGCCGCTACGACAGGAAGATGCCCGGCGCGAACGACTGGATCTACCTGACCGCGAAGGCCGAGGCTTCCTTCAGCCCGCTGCACGGCCGCGATGCGCTGATACTCATCGAGGAGAAGATCGAGCCGGCCACCGCCCCCGAAGAGGAACTGGTGTACTTCACGAACTGAGGCCGGGGAGAGGGAATAGGGGTTGGTGAAATAGTGTTGTGTGAGCGGCAAGCCAAGCCGTTCAACTGATCACCGCCTTGCTTTGTGATGAAAAATATGCAAAATTATGCCGTGACACTTGCGTTTTGGTTCTGAATATGATATGATACAGAAAATAGTTGTCATGATCGACATCTCCGGGGCGCGGCAAAACGCCTCCGCATGACCAAGGAGTGTTTTAAAGAATGAAGCGTAAGATCATAAAGCCGTTTGTCTGTGTTCTGCTGGTGCTGAGCATGCTGCTGGCGCCTCTGTCGGCCCTGGCTGCAAGCAAGGTGTACATACTGCGCGTCAACACCGCAGGTGCGCGCCTGCGCGACAGTGACGGCACGGTCATCACCGAGCTGTCCAAGGGCACGAAGGTGCTCTACTGGGGCTCTTCCAAGAGCGGCGGCAACATGTGCAAGGTCGTCACCCGCTCAGGCAAGACGGGCTATATCTACAAGGGCTATCTGAGCTCCTACGGCGTGCTCAAGAAGAGTTCGATCTATATCACCCGCGCCAAGACGCAGCTGTACAGGAGATCCGGCTCTTCCCTCAGGAAGAACGGCACGTTGGGCGAAGGCCAGTATGTGGTCGTCTACAAGACCTACGGCAACTGGGCCTACATCAAGACGATGTCCGGCAAGAACGCCTACGTCTACAAGAGCTACCTCAAGAAGGCCTTCTGACGCAGCTTTTCGCAAAACCCCCGCTCCGTCTCGGAGCGGGGGTTTTGCGTTGCGCAACGGACGTTAGGGATCAGGGACCAGGGATTGACAGTTAGCTGAAAGGATGTCCCCGTTCACCATTGAACCGGTAACCGGTAACTGATATCCGGCAACCGTCTCCCGGCACTCCACCTGACCACTACCCACTACCCGTTCCCCTGCGCTCTGTAATTAAATTTTAGCCACAGGTAATATTTTTAAATCACATCCTATTGACAAGTAATGCATTTTGATGTAATATGTAAGTATCAGAGAAAAACACCTGTGTAAGCATGAAGGAGACTTGACGTATGGCTATCAACCCGGTCGCAAAATATTATGCGGAGATTGATGTACTGTGCATGATTCTGCTGGTTTCGCTGGCCATCAAGGCGCATACGTCCAACTTCATCAGCAGCCACAAGCGTTATTTTCAGAAGGTGCTGCTGAGCAACGTCATACTGGTCGCGAGCGACCTTGTTTGGATATTCAACAACAACTTTATGCCGCTGACGGAGATCTTCCCGACGACCGGCATCGTGCTCAGCTATATATTCAACGGCCTGAACGTGATCGCCATGGTGGTACTGGGCATGACCTGGCTGCTCTTCTCCGAAGCCGTGCTGGGCAACTACGTGATCCGCAGTCAAAGGCAGATGCTGCTGGTGTCCTCGCCCGTCACCGTGATCACGCTGCTCGTGCTCACGACGGAGCGCACGGGCTTCATGTTCTACGTCTCCCCGCAGGGCGAGTTCACCCGCGGCGCGGGCTACGCGCTGCAGGTGGCCTTCTCCATGGGCTACATATTGATATCGGTAATTCACGCCTTCATTTATGCCCGCCGAGCTAAAACGCTGCAGGCACGGCAGAAGGCCAACTCCGTGGCATCCTTCGTCATCGCGCCGATCTGCGCGGGCATCGCGCAGGTCTGTCTGCAAAATATGCCCGTGCTCTTCATCGGCACGGTCGTGGGCCTGCTCAACGTCTACATTTCCCTGCAGGAGCAGCAGGTGCTCACCGATCCGCTGACGGGTCTGAACAATCGCCGCATGCTTGACCAGAAGATCGAAGCGGCCATTGAAAAACCGGGCGCGAAGAGCAAATTATACATGCTGGTCATCGATGCGGACAATTTCAAGACCATCAACGACAAGTTCGGCCACATCGAGGGCGACAGAGCACTTCAGACGATCGCGGAGGCGCTCAAGCAGAACTCCGTCAAGGAAGACTTCATCTGCCGCAGCGGCGGCGATGAGTTCGTCATGCTGCACCGCTGTCTCCCCGAGGAAGACTGTTCGCAGCTCACAGACGGCATCAACGCTTTCCTCGCGGCGCAGGAACTGCCCTACAGGCTGACGGTATCCATCGGCCTGGTGCGCTATTCGCCGGACATGGGCAGATGGAAAGAATTCCTCGATGCAGCCGACGAGGAGATGTACCGCGTCAAGGCTGAAAGGAAGGCCGGCAGATGAAGACGGCCGCACTGTTGTCGCTGATCGCCGCGCTGCTGACGGGTCTGGGCTATGCATACACGAAGTATGCCGTATTGCTGCCTGTGGCCATCACCTGCGGCACGATTGCGTATCACCTGCTCATGCGCTTGCTGGTGGGGCTTGCGTACAACAAAGCCATGAAAAACAGGGCGGACTGCTCGAAGCGGTGGTACAGGGTCGGCAGGCGCGAGGCGGCGTTCTATGAGAAAATCGGCGTGAGAAAGTGGAAAAAGCACATGCCGAGCTACGATGCATCGTTGTTTGATCCGAAAATACACACGTGGAGCGAGATCGCGCAGGCCATGTGTCAGGCCGAGCTGGTGCATGAGACGATCATCCCCCTGAGCTTTCTGCCGATCGCGGCAGGCAGGTACTTCGGCGCGTATCCCGTGTTCATCATCACTTCCGTACTGTCGGCGCTGTTTGACATGCTGTTTGTGATCATGCAGCGCTACAACCGCCCGCGCGTGCTGCGTTTGGCAGAGCAAAGTCCACACATTCGTTTTCCATAGGCAAAAAGAGAGCGGCACCCGTGCCGCTCTCCTGTAATATCATTCAGTTTTTCCGGACCACGATTTCCTCTGTCCGGCTCAGCTCCTCGCCCTCGCTCGTGACCTGCGCCACGCAGACGCGGCCGCCGAGCTTTTCCTGCTGTTCGCTTGAGAGCTTGGCAGCGATGTGCTCGTTGTCGATGTAGACCGTATCGAGCTTTTCATCGCCGGAGATGATCGTGCTGAACTGCGTAAAGCGCGTACCCGTCACCAGCAGGCGGCCGTATTCCAGCTCCGCGCTCTCGGCCGTCACGGGGATCAGCCCCAGTTGCAGATCGGTCGGCTGATACGTGCCGCTCTCGCCGTAGGCGCCCTGATCGCCGTAGAGCATGTCGTACTCCAGCAGGCGCAGCTTTTCCAGATACTCATCGCCCTTTTCGCCGGGGTCATAGCTCTGGTGGAACTTGTTGAGCACGCCGCCGGACATGCCCAGCTGACGCGTCAGCTCCGCGCCCAGGCGATAGGCCTCCATGTCGGGGGCATCAAAGTCCGCGCCGTAGTTGTTCCAGATGATGTAGCGGCCCGCGTAGAAGTCGCCGCTTTCAAGCATGTCCGTCGTCAGCCCCAGGCCGGGCAGGTGGTCGCCGTAGAGCACCAGCACGACCGGCTCGTCGTAGCTTTCGAGGGCCTCGGTGAGCTGCAGTATGAAGTCGTCCACGTCGCTGACGGTGTTGACGTAGTTCTGGAAGGGCGCAAGGTACGCATCCTCCGGCAGTGAGAGCGTCTCGATGTCGCCGCGCTTGTACTCGTAGGTGTCGCCGTACTTGCCGTGCGACTCCACGGTGATCGTCAGCAGCAGGTCGCGGCTGTCGGTGGACTCGAGCGCGGTCAGTATCTCGTCCTTGAGGATGATGTCGCGCGACCAGCCGACCTTCGTGTACTGGGGGTTGAGCATGTATTCCAGCGCATCGAAGCGGTCAAAGCCCAGATCGGCATAGACCTCGTTGCGCGAGAAGAACACGGCCGTGTTGTTGTGCAGTGCGGTGGAGGAATAGCCGTAGTCGCGCAGTATGTAGGGCAGCGTCTCGCAGGTGACCTCCTGCATGATGGTGTTGTAGGGCGTCTCGCCCGCGCCGAAGAAGTCCATGTTCATGCCCGACATGACCTCAAACTCCACGTTCGCCGTGCCGCCGCCGATGGTGGGCACGTAGAGCGTGCCGTTGGGCCAATTCTCAAGCAGCGCGTGATAGTTCGGTGTGGGATCACGGCTGAACTCCGCGCCCACGACGGTGTCGACATCAAAGAACGACTCCAGCTGCAAAAAGATGATGTTCGGGCGGTCCAGATTGTCGCTCTCGTCAAAGCGCGTCTCGGCGGCCTGCGTCGTCTGCGTATCCTCGCTCTCGTCGATCTCTTCCAGTATTTCATCGACCGTCTCCTGCGAATACTCGTCCGGCTCATCGATGCCCTGCTCGCCGAAACTGAACACGAAGCAGGTGGTAAAGCCGCACTCGCGGTAGTTGACCACGCGCTCGGAATAGTGATCCGGCAGCGCACCGGCCTTGATGCAGAGCATGTTGATGCATAGCGTCAGCAGAATAAGCCCCGCGGTCAGACCCACGGAGGTGGCATAGTTGACCTTCCTGCGCCGCGGCAGGCAGGAGAAGAGGCGTATCAGGCCGATGACCAGCGCCAGCGCCGCCAGAAAGCCGCAGATGATCTGCGGCCAGGTGAAATACACCGTCACCAGCTCCACCGTGCCCTTGGCGAGGATCAGATCCGCGCCGATGAGCGGCAGCGTGCGGTTGTGGCAGACCATATAGTTGGCAAAACCCAGAATGATCCAGATCGCGCTGAGCGTAACCAGCAGTGCGCGGCGGCGCTTGAAGATGTTCACCACCGACAGCACCGTCAGCATCACGAGGTAGTTCAACAGGAAAAACGCCGTGCGGTGCGTCAGATAGCTGATCATGCGCGGCACGGTAGACTGATTGAAGCCCTCAACGATGAGCGTTACGATGAGGGCCGTGATCATCAGCTCCGCAAGCCTGCGTAGCGGCGTGGAATGCTCGTAGCGTATGCGGCGGGGCTTGGTTTTGGTTTTTTTCTCTTTCATGGGGAAATGTCCTCCGCGGTTGACGGATAGGGGTTACCGGTTAAATGGTGTGATGATGTACGGTAACCCGAACCATTCAACCGGTATCTCTCTCACCACTTGTCGCTGCCGTCGTCGGGGATGGCGTGCTTCATGGCGGCGATGGCGCACTCGATCATGTCATCGTCCGGCTCGCGCGTGGTCAGGTGCTGCAGCGCCAGACCGGGCGCGGAGATGATGCGTGTGAAGGCGTTGTTCTTGCGCCCCGCCAGCTTGATCAGCTCATAGCCCACGCCGACCACCACGGGGAAGGTCAGAAGCTTCACCAGCATGCGCAGCGGCAGGAAACTGATGTGTATAAACATTGAAATCACGATGCCCACGATCAGCACCAGCATCAGAAACGATGTGCCGCAGCGTGGATGTTCGCGCTTCTGGATGCGCACGTTTTCGACCGTCAGCGGCAGGTCCGCCTCGTAGCAGAATATGGTCTTGTGCTCTGCGCCGTGATACATGTAGGTGCGGCGGATGTCCTTCATCAGGCTGGTCAGCCACACATAGGCGATGAACACGACGATGCGCAGCACGCCCTCAAAGCAGGCCCGCAGCGTGTAGTTGTCCGCCACGGCGCTGCCGGAAGTGATCCACTGCCAGAGCTTCATGGGCAGATACATAAACAGCCCCAGCGCCAGCACCACGGCCAGCACGGTGGCCAGCGGCATGAGCATCTTGTCAAAGAGTTTGTCCCACGCGGACGGCTCCTTGCCCGCCTTTTTCTTGTCCTCTTCCTCGTCCAGGCCCGACAGCTCCGCCGAGCGCATCAGACACTTGTAGCCGAAGCGCAGGGAATCATACATATTGAATATGCCGCGAATGAAGGGCAGCTTGCAGAACTTCGGCCTGTTCTGCCCCACGGTGTCGTAAATTTCCTCTACAATCTCACCCGAAGTGTTGCGCACGGCCATCGCCGTCTTCTTCGGGCCGCGCATCATGACGCCCTCGATCAGCGCCTGACCGCCGATGCTGGTCATTTTTGCCATTGATTTATCCTTTCCGCGCAGTTCTGCGCCGCTTACATTCATCCACGATTTATTATACACAAATTCGGGGCATTGTCAAACGTTTGCTATGCCGGTGACCGGTGCCCGGTGACCGGGGATCCCCTGATTAATTCGGCGGCGAATCTGAGCGTGCCTTTTGCGCTATCCGCTTCGTAC
>CAVINP010000040.1:10171-16496 GCA_963643985.1 bacterium | reverse complement strand
AAAATATGATATAATCAAACAAATAATCAAACGGAAATGGGGGCGCAGATATGGGTCAGGACATGGAATTCAAGCGTGAGCAGGAGTACACCACGCAGGTTCAGCAGCTCATGCTGGCGATCATCGAACAGGCGGATCGGATTTCCGGCAGTCATTCCGAATCCATACGTGCCATCATTGCCGATGCATGGGAAGAGCTGCGCGTGCGGCCGACACAGCTCTCGGTGCAGGATATGGAGCAGCTCGCCGTGGAGGTGGATCGCTTTGCCGCACGCCGCGAGTTCACGATGGAGCTGGCCGAGCGCTACCGCCGCATGCTCATGAATCCCTTCTTTGCCCGCGTGGATTTCACGGAGGAGGGCACGGATGAGCTGGAGAAGATCGTGATCGGCCTCTACAGCCTGGAGGACGAAAAGGGCAGGTTGCTGGTGCACGACTGGCGTGCACCCGTCTGCAGCCTCTACTACGACGCCATGCCCGGCAAGGTCAGCTACAACAGCCCGAGCGGCGTTATCAGCGGCGAAATGACGCTCAAGCGCCAGTACCGCATGGAGAACGGCCAGCTCAAATACTACCTCGATACGGGCATGTCCATAGACGATCATATGCTGCTGGATATTCTCTCGGGCGCAACCAGCCGCCATATGCGCCAGATTGTGGCGACCATACAGGCCGAGCAGAACGTGGCCATACGCTCGGACGATGCGCCCGTGGTCTGCGTGGTCGGCTCGGCCGGCAGCGGCAAGACCAGCGTGGCCATGCACCGCGCCGCATTCCTGATGTACCGCCGCCGCGACCTGCTCGATGCCAGCAAGATACAGATCGTATCGCCGAGCACCGCATTTTCGGAGTACGTTTCCAACGTCCTGCCCGAGCTGGGCGAGGAAAACATACGCGCGCGTACCATGCGCGAGATCGTGGAGACCGCGCTGGGACGCAAGCTGGAGAGCACCGCACGGCAGATGGATACGCTGCTGGAAGGCGGCGATGCGCTGCGTCTGAAGTCCATGGCGTACAAGACCGACAAGAAGTTTCTGGAGAAGCTGCACGCCACCGCAGAGAGCTTTGCCGCCTTCGGCCCGAACTTCGGCAACGTGCGCATGGACGATGAGGTACTGATTCGCCGCGACGAACTGCGGCGGATGTACAAAAATGAGTTTTCGCTTCTGACCCCCGCACAGCGCGTGGAGCGCTTGCGTGCGACGCTGGACACACGCGTGGCCAGCTGGGAGGAGAAGCTGATCAAACAGTACGAGAAGAGCTATGCCGCAAAGTATTCCGGCCGCGAACTGACTTTCGTCAGCCGCATGGCCGCTGCACAGAGACTGCAGGGCGTGCGTGCCCAGCTGCGCAAGCTCACCGACGTGACCGGCTGGACGCTCGAACAGGAAGCCATGAAGGATGCACCGAGGGATCTGAAGGAAGCGTTCTACCGGAACCGCGATGCGAACCTGCTCTGGTGGGAAGACGCCGCCGCGCAGGCCTACCTGCTGGTGAAGCTGGGCTTTGTCGCGCCGGACAAGTCGGTCTATCACCTGCTGGTGGACGAGGCACAGGACTATTCCGAGACGGAACTGGCGCTGTTGCACGTCTATTTCCCGAACGCGCGGGTTACACTGCTGGGCGATCCCATGCAGCGCACCTGCCCGGGCATGGGCGCGTGCGAGCCGAAGAACTGGGGCGCGTGCTTCGAAAAACCCGATGCGCCGGTGTTTAAGCTCAGCCGCTGCTATCGCTCGACCCTGCCCATCACGCGCCTGTGCAATGCGGTGCTGCCCGGCGGCGACAGGCTGCATTCCATCGGCCGCGAGGGCGAGATGCCCATAGTGGCGCAGTACAGCCTGGAGCTGCTCAAGGATACGTTAAGGCGCCTGCGCGACGAGGGTTACAAATCCATCGCCGTGATTACGCGCACACAGGCCCAGGCGGATTCGCTCTCGACCAAGCTTGAAAACATCTACCGCCTGGACGGCGGCGAGGCCGACCTGAACTATGAGACGACGGACAATGCGCTGGGCTGCTATCAGCTGGTCAAGGGCATGGAGTTTGATGCCGTCATCGTGGTCTGGCCGGACGTTGAACTGAGCGATGCCGAGCGCAGACGATTGTACACGGCCTGCTCCCGCGCCCTGCACAGCGTCACGCTGCTGGGTGGCGGTGCCCTGATACGCGATCTGGGCATAGTGCTGTGAGTACGGCGATCATCGGCGGCGGCGCGGCGGGGCTTGCGGCGGCGTGCATGCTGGCGCGGGCGGGCGCGACCGTCACGGTATATGAAAAACAGTCACGCGTGGGGCGCAAGCTGCTCTCCACGGGCAATGGCAGATGTAACCTGACAAACATGCACATGTCACCCGAACACTACACGGGTGATGTAAAAAAAGTGCTGAGCGCATTTGCTCCCGGGGACGCGATCGCCTTTTTCGAAGCGCTGGGCGTGGCCTGCGTGCCCGATGCCGAGGGGCGCGTCTACCCCTTGGGCAACATGGCTGCCGGCGTGCTGGATGCGCTGCGCCTGGGCGCAACCGAGGCGGGCGCGGAGCTGGTTTGCGATTTTGAGGTCAGGGACGTCACGGCGCAGCGGCGCGGCTTTCGCATTTCATCTTCCGACGGCAAGACGGCATTTGCCGACAATGTGCTCATGGCCTGCGGCGGTCTGGCCGCCCCCAAGCTCGGGGCGGGGCCGGACGGCTATCGGATTTTACAGGGGCTGGGGCACACGCTCGCGCCGAGGTTTCCGGCCATTGCGCCCATCCGGGTGGAGCCGTCCGCCATTCGTGGCCTCAAAGGTATACGCGCCCGCGGCGAAATTGCACTCTGCGGAAACGGCAGGTGCATACGCAGCGAGGCGGGGGAGATGCTCTTTAATGAAGACAACGTCTCCGGCATCTGCGCGATGCAGCTGGCGGCAGCGGTGAACGCGCATCGCGGGGAAAAGCTTGTGCTGCGCATCAACCTTCTGCCGAATGCGGACGGGGAGACCGTGCTGCGCCGCAGGGCCCTGCTGCCCGAGCGCCCGCTGGAGGACTTTTTGAGCGGACTTATGCCGCGCAGACTGGGTCAGGTGATGCTGCGCACGGCACAGCTTCTGCCCATGAACCGACCGGCGCAGGATCTGACGGACGCTGAATGCGTGTGCCTGCAGAACTGCCTGACATCCTGGACGCTTCCCGTGACGGGTACCTGCGGCTTCGATCAGGCGCAGGTCACGCTGGGCGGCGTGCGCACGCAGGAATTCAATTGCGACACGATGGAGTCCAAACTGCACAGGGGGCTGTTTGCTGCGGGCGAGCTGCTGGATGTCTGCGGCGACTGCGGCGGATACAATCTGCACTGGGCGTGGGCGACGGCTCATTTGGCCGCTCGGGAGATAATCGGGAGAGAGACATGATACGCTTAAGTCAGGTCAGACAGAATCCGGACGATGCGTCCCTGCCGCTGAACGTCTTGGCGGCGCGGGCGCTGAAGCTGCGCACGGATGAGATCGTCTCCGTGCGCGTTTTTAAGAAATCGGTGGATGCGCGGGACAAGCGCGATGTACACTTTTCGCTGACGCTGGATGCCGAAGTCAGGCATATGCCGAAAGTTCTGCCCCGGAATGCGCAGATCATCGAAAATGAAAAGCCCGAGCCGAAACTTCGGCCCGTCAGCCTGAAAGCGGGACTGCACCGCCCCGTCGTGGCGGGCATGGGGCCGGCAGGCCTGTTTGCGGCGTTGCGCCTGGCACAGCTGGGGCTTGCGCCCATTGTGGTCGAGCGCGGCAAGCGCGTGGACGAGCGTGCGCGGGATGTCGAAACCTTCTGGCACGGCGGCCCGTTCAATCCCGACAGCAACGTGCAGTTCGGCGAGGGCGGCGCGGGCACCTTCTCGGACGGCAAGCTCAACAGCGGCATCAAGGATGTCCGCTGCCGCGAGGTGCTGGAGACGTTTGCACGCATGGGTGCGCCCGAGGAGATTCTCTGGGAGGCAAAGCCGCACATCGGCACGGATCGCCTGCGGACGGTGGTCAGGAACCTGCGCGAGGAGATCATTGCGCTGGGCGGCGAGGTGCGCTTTGAAACCAAACTGGACGGCATTTCCGTCGAGGACGGGCATCTGGCGGCCGTCAGACTGAACGGAGAAGAGTTGCCGTGCGAGAAACTGATACTGGCCATCGGCCACAGCGCCCGAGACAGCTTTAAGATGCTCCTGGACGCAGGTGCGGCCATGCAGCAGAAGCCCTTTTCCATCGGTGCACGCATCGAGCATCGGCAGCTGAGCATCAACCGTGCGCAGTACGGCGCGGCAGCGAAGCATCCCGCACTGGGCGCGGCGGATTACAAGCTCTCCTGCCACCTGCCCGACGGACGTGCGGCCTACACCTTCTGCATGTGCCCGGGCGGGCGCGTGGTTGCGGCGGCCTCCGAGGCCGGCGGCGTGGCGGTCAACGGCATGAGTCTGTTTGCCCGCGACGGCGAAAATGCGAACAGCGCACTGCTGGTGTCGGTGCAGCCGGGCGACTATGGCGCGGACGACCCGCTGGCGGGCGTGCGCTTTCAGCAGCGCTGGGAACAGGCGGCATTCGTGCAGGGCGGCGGCGATTACCATGCTCCCGCGCAGCGCGTCGGAGACTTTATGAACGACAGGTCATCGAAGGGCGGCGGCACGGTGCGCCCGAGCTACGAACCCGGTGTCAGCTGGAGCAGAATCGACACCTGCCTGCCGGACTATGTCGTGCGGGACATGAAGGCGGCGATCCTTCAATTTGACCGGAAGCTGCATGGCTTTGCCGATGCGGATGCCGTGCTGACGGGCGTGGAGACGCGCTCGTCCTCGCCGGTGCGCATACTTCGCGGCGAAAACTGCGCGGCCGTGGGCATTGCGGGCCTGTATCCGGCGGGGGAGGGCGCGGGTTATGCCGGCGGCATACTCTCCGCGGCGGTGGACGGCCTGCGCTGCGCCGAGGAACTGATCAGGAGCTGTGAGGTGGAAGCATGATCCCGAAATATCCGTTCAAGGCGGCGATATTTGATCTGGACGGCACGCTGCTGGACAGCATGGGCGTGTGGACGTGCGTGGACGAGGTCTTCTTTGCCAAGCGCGGCATGGCAGTGCCCGAGGATTACGGCCGCGCACTGGCCGGGCTGAGCTACCGCGAAAGCGCGGAATATACGATCAGACGCTTCGGCCTGACGCAGAGCTGGCAGGAGATCGTCGATGAGTGGACGGGTCAGGCGCGGGAGGAGTACGCCGAGCACGTGCAGCTCAAGCCCGGCGCGGCAGACTATCTGACTGCGCTGCAGGCGGCGGGGATCAGACTTGCCGTGGCGACGGCCCTGCCGGAATATCTGTACGCACCGTGCCTCAGGCATCTGGGCATCTATGATATATTTGATGCGCTCGTCTCCACGGACGATACCGACGGTCGCGGCAAGGCCAACGGCGAGGTGTTCCTGCTGGCGGCAAGCCGCATCGGCGTACAACCCTGCGACTGCGCCGTGTTCGAGGATGTGCTCGAAGGCGTGCGCGGCGCAAAGCGTGCGGGTATGCGGGCGTACTTTGTGCGCGAGCAGGCATCGCGCCACCATCATGCCGAAATGGAAAAAATCGCCGACGGATCAATCGGCGATTTTCGGGAACTTCTGCCCAAGGGACGCTGCGTGATATTCACCGCCCGCTGTGAGGGCGAGGCGAGGACAGCCTGTCCAGATTTGAGAGAGGGCGATTGCGTGCTCTGCGCGGATGCGGGCTGGCAGATTGCCCGCAGCATCGGCATCGTGCCGGACATTGCCGTGGGCGACTTTGATTCCTCCGCCATGCCCGAGGACTGCCCGATCGAGCGGCACCCCGTCATCAAGGACGACTCGGATGCCATGCTCTGCGTGCGCCGCGGCCTGGCGCTGGGCTACCGCGATTTTCGGATCGTTGGCGGTCTGGGCGGCCGATTGGACCATACGCTGGCCAATATCCAGACATTGGCCTTTTTGAGCACACACGGCGCAAGGGCCGTGCTCTGCGATGGAAAATACAGGCTGGAAGTGCTGAACGCAAGCAGCACGCGCATACCGCGGGCCAAGGGCAAGCTGTCCGTGTTCGCGTTGGGCGGCAGGTGTACGGGTGTATCGATCCGCGGTGCGAAGTATGAACTGGAAGACGGCGAAATCACGCCCGACTTTCCCATCGGTATGGGCAATGACTTTGCCGCGGATTATGCCGAGATTGCTGTCGAATGCGGTATGCTGCTGGTCATATCCCAGCTGGAACGGGAAAAATGAGGCTTCTCTGCGGAAGGCAGGTATCCGGTGCGCTTCAGGGGAGGCATGAGTCCGGGTTGGTGTCCCTGAAA
>CAVINP010000040.1:0-10073 GCA_963643985.1 bacterium | reverse complement strand
CATAATTAAGGATCCGCCCGTAACGAATCGGACGGATCCTTATAATATCAGTTGTTGGCAGAGGGAAGGTAGGGCAGTATGGCCGCGGCGACGCCGCTGACGGGCATGGTCTGAAGCCAGACTTTGCCCGGCCCCGTCAACAGGGTGTTGAACAGCCCCTCACCGCCCAGCAGCTTGTTCTTCAGCCCCGGCACCTCGCGGATTTCCATCTTCACGTCGGCGGTAAAGCCCGCGACATTGCCGGTGTCCACGATCAGCTGCTGACCGGGCTTGAGCTCGTACTCGACCAGATCGCCGTCGATTTCCGCAAACGCCGTGCCGTTGCCGCTCAGGCGCTGCATGATGAAGCCCTCGCCGCCGAAGAGGCCCGTGCCGAGCTTCTTGTTGAAGTGGATTGACAGCTCAACGCCCGCTTCGGACGCGAGGAAGGCCTTCTTTTGAAGTATCATCTCATGACCCGGACGGATTTCCAGAGGAAGAATCTGTCCCGGGAAGCTCGAGCCGAAAGTGATCATGCCCGCGCCCTGTGCCGTGTAGATATTCTGGAACATGCTCTCGCCGGAGAACATCTTGGAAAACATTTTGCCGATACCGCCGCCCTTGGTTTCCATCTTCATGTTGGGCGTCATCCAGACCATGGAGCCACGCTCCGTGATCATTTTTTCGCCGTCTTGCAGGTCACACACGACCACAGGGAACTCTCCGCCCTTGATTTCGTAGCGCATATCTCATCCTCCGTATTTCATCGGTTCATCACGGAAAGCCGGGGAGAATTCGTTTTCACCGTGCTTCGCTTCAACTCCCACCACCAAGGAAACGGTTGAATAGTGTGGTGATAAGCGGTAATCTGAGCTATTTAACCGGCTACTGAACCGACGATCGGCGGTTAGGTGAAAAACTGTCCTCATTCACCATTGAACCGGTAACCGGTATCCGGTAACCGGCTCTCAGCCATTCAACTGCCCACTGCCGGAAAGACCGTGACGAACCGTTCTGTTGCCCGCCGTGGCAGGCTCCGAGGCCATTATACAGCATTTTCGGGAAAGTTACAAGCAATCAGCCGCAGTTGCGGTTGAACAGGCTCCAGTCCGTGATCCTTTTCCTCTTGACCGGCGGTATCAGGCGAACCTCGCAGTCCATGCGCTCGGCAAACTCCACGGTGCGCTTCGTGCCGCCCTCCTTGCCGTCGTAGCAGGCCAGCAGCAGGTCAGCCTGCACGACCATATAGCGGTTGCGATCCAGAAAGCAGCCCTTCGTGTATTCGTGCGAGAGCAGGGTGATCATGTCCGCACGGTTCAGGCAGCGTTCCCAGCGTGCGCGGTAGGCTGCGTCCCAGCGATCGGCCTGCCCCTCGAAGGGAATGGCCATCTCCAGCGTGACATCCGGATAGATCTGCCGAAGTTCCAGCACGGCTTCGGCCGCCATGATGTCCATGCCCTGGGCGCCGCCGGAGATCATGTGGCGGTAGCCCTGCTGTATGAGGCTCTCGATCGTCTCGCGCAGGCGCTTCTTGAAATCCAGCGCTGCCCTGCAGTCTTCATCGTAGCCGAAGGGCATCTTGGACGGGCGGTATCCGGTGAATGCGCAGCGCTTCGTGCCCATGGCGATCGGTCTTCTGATCAGGCTGTCCATGCGTGCTTAACCCCTTTCTTTGATTTCCTCATCAAAAACATCCAGCAGTTCCCTGTACATTCCCCCGGAAGCCAGCGCCTCCTCCGGCACGCATCCCGTGACGCGGCCGATCAGGCGCACGTTGTCGTCCTCACCGATGCGTATGGGCGCGTAGTCCGGATTGATGGAATGCAGGCCGTCCGTTTCGTATATCTTTACGTAGGGTGTACCGGCCACGATGCAGGCGATCACGTCGCCGACCGACAGCGCGGACGCGCTCATCTTTTCAATATAGACCAGCGAACCGTCGGGATAGTCCGGCTCCATGCTGTGACCGTTGACGGGGAAGAGCGCGTCTGCCCGTTCGGCCTCGGGCGTAGTGCGCACGAAGGCGGGCTTCGTCTCCGGTTCCTCGTCTATCGGTGCGCCGAAACCTGCGGCCAGCGCACAGTCGATCAGCGGCAGATAGCGGTATTCCCTGCGGCAGTATTCCCGCCGGGCCTCGTCCTGGCTCTCCAGTACGGCAGCGGCGATCTTGCACAGCTGGCGGCGGTTGGGCTGCGTCATGCGGCGATAGTCCGAGATGAGACTGCGCTCGTCCCGCGCCAGACGGTTCGGATCCTCCATTTCAAAGAACGCGTGCAGCGGCATGTTCAGCACACGGCAGAGCGTCGGCACGAGGGAAATATCGGGCCTTGAGACACCGCGCTCCCAGTTGCTGATGCAGTTGCCGCTCACGCCGCAATACTTGGAAAGCGTCTCCTGATCCATATTGGCCTTCGTGCGATAGGCACGCAGCACCCGCCCGAAGCCTATGTCGGGCTTTCGGGACAGGGAAACGATTTTGCCCGCACTCTTTTTGTCTGCCATGCCGCTCACCTCACATCCTCATTATAACATATGCGGCTGCGCCTGTAAATACAAAATTCACAGATTCTTGGGATTATATTCGTATATAAATGTGAAAATGCCGTCATAATCACAGATTCTTGGGATAACGGACATAAGAGAAGGATACCCGCATTTCGCGGATATCCTTCTCCCGCTTACTTTTTCTTTCCCTTGATCTTTGCCGACAGCTTGGAAATGCGGTCAAAGTCCAAGCGGTTTTCTTCCTTGCGGATGAGGCGCGCGATGTTCTTTCTGTGGCAGAACAGCGCCAGCACACACATGAACACGGCCGATACCACATACCACACATAGTTGTCGTAGCTCCTGCACATGACGGCCACCAGCACGGGGTAGAGCACGGATGCACAGATCGATCCGACGGACACATAGCGCGTCACGGCCGTGATGACGATCACCAGCACCAGCAGTATCAGCGCGATCCTGGGGTTGACCGCGATGATCACGCCCAGCGAGGACGCGATGCCCTTGCCGCCGTGAAAGCGGAAGAACACGGGATAGTCGTGCCCCAGCACGGCGCAGACGCCGCCCAGGAGCAGACCGGTATCGCCGCAGAGTGCACGGCCGAGCTCGGCGGCGATGAGCGCCTTGAGGCAGTCGCCCACCAGCGTCAGTATGCTCGGCACCCAGCCCAGCGTGCGCAGCACGTTTGTGCTGCCCGCGTTGCCGCTGCCGTGACGGCGTATGTCGACCACACCGTAGAGCTTGGAGATCAGTATGCCCACGGAGACATTGCCCAGCAGGTAGCCCGCCAGCGCAATGATCAGGTATTTGAGTCCGATAGCCATTTAATTGTCGTCTCTTTTCTTTTCACGCAGTATGAATTTCAGCGGCGTTCCCTCAAAACCGAAGCTCTTGCGGAACTGCTTCTCCAGATAGCGCTCGTAGGAGAAGTGCATCAGCGTCTCATCGTTGACAAAGAATACGAAGGTCGGCGGCTGCACGCCCTGCTGCGTGGCATAGTAGATCTTGAGTCTGCGTCCGGAGGTGGCCGGCGGCTGGAGTGCGGCCTGCGCATCGGCCAGTATGTCGTTGAGCAGACCGGTCGTGATGCGGCGGCGCGACTGCTCGCAGACCTTCTTGACCTCCTCGAGCACGCGGTTGACGCGCTGGCCCGTCAGTGCGGAGATGTAGAGTATCGGCGCATAGGCCATGAACTTCAGGTTTTCACGCACCTTGCGGTTGAACTCGTTCATGGTGCCGGTGTCCTTTTCCACGGCATCCCACTTGTTGATGACGATGATCGCGGCCTTGCCCTGCTCGTCGATGTAGCCGGCAATCTTCGCATCCTGCTCGGTCACACCCTGCGTGGCATCGATCACGAGCAGCGCCACGTCGCAGCGGTCGATGGCGGCCAGCGCACGAACGATGGAGAAACGCTCCAGTGTCTGATAGCCGATGGCACGCTTGCGGCGTATGCCCGCGGTGTCGATGATGACAAAATCGTCGCCCGCATCGTCGGTGAAGCGCGTGTCGATGGCATCGCGCGTCGTGCCCGCAATGTCGGAGACCATCACGCGATCCTGACCCAGTATGCGGTTGACCAGCGAAGATTTGCCCACGTTGGGCTTGCCGCAGACGGCCAGCTGTATTGCGTGCTGCTCCTCCTCGTCCTCATCCGCGGTCGGGAAGTTGCGGCAGAGCTCTTCAAGCATGTCGCCCAGGTTGAGCAGGTTGATCGAGGAAATGCCGATCGGGTCGCCCAGACCCAGGTTGTAGAACTCGTAGATGTTGTCCATGCTCTTGACGTGGTCGATCTTGTTGACGATCAGCATCACGGGCTTGTGCGTCTTGCGCAGCATATCCGCCACGGACTGGTCGTCCGCCGTCATGCCGGACTTGCCGTCCACGAAGAAGAGTATCACGTCGCAGGTCTCGATGGCGATCTCCGCCTGACGGCGCATCTGCTTGAGCAGCGGATCGTCGCTGAGCGGATCAATGCCGCCGGTGTCGATCAGCGTAAATTTATAGTTCTGCCACTCGCAGTCCAGATACACGCGGTCGCGTGTGACGCCCGGCGTATCCTCCACGATGGCGACGCGCCTGCCGGCCATGGCATTGAAAAATGTGGATTTGCCCACGTTCGGGCGACCCACGATGGCAACCAGGGGTTTCTTCATTTCGTATCCTCCAATATTTCATCCCGCGCAGCACAGAGCGCATCGTAGAGATCCGCACCGTGCCGCCCGACAGGAATGATCTTCTTGCCGAGCCCGCGCTGTACATCCTCAAAGGGAACGTCGTCCAGAAAGCGGTCCCGTTCGTTGCGCAGCATGCATTCGGTGACCAGCACAATTTTTTCGGGTTCATCCTTCAGCGCATCCGTCAGGTCACGACCGGTGATCAGCCCGGATACCGTGACGCTGGGACCGAAGAAGCGGTTTTCGACTGCCTTTACGCGCACGTGTACGCCCTTGGGCGGATGCTCTTTAAGCATATCCCGCAGAAACGGTGCGGCCGATACGCCGCAGGCGATCAGAAGATCTGTGCTGCCGTCCGGGGTCTCGTCCGTTTCGTTTGCCTGCCACGCTTCGCTGTACTGCGTTTTCAACAGCCGCAGCATGCCCACACCGTCGTCGATCTGTCCGTAGTCCTCATAAGCCTCGTCCGGCGGTATCTCGGCTCCCGCCTGCAGGTAGAACTCGTCCGAGGGAAAGACAAAGCGCGTGCCGCGTTCGGCAAGGAGCTTTTCCCGCCATTCATCGGCGATGCCCAGCACGGCTTTGGCCTCATCCGGCGTGTACTTGTGCAGTTCGCAGAGCCCCTCGCGGTGACCCGTCAGCCCCACCGGCACGAGCGCGAGCGATAGGCATTCGGGGATGGCACTGAGATAGCGTATCGTCTCCTGCAATGCTTCGCCGTCGTTGAGCCCGGGACAGAGCACGGCCTGCGTGTGAAACTCGATGCCGCCCGCCGCCAGGCGCTGCAGCTGATCGCACAGCAGTGCGCCGCGGGGTGTGCCCAGTATGCGCGATCTCAGATCCGGTTCGATGGCGTGTACGGAAATGTAGAGCGGCGAGGCGTGACGCGCGATGATGCGCTCCAGCTCCCGGTCGGAGACGTTGGTGAGCGTGACGTAGTTGCCCATCATCATGGACATGCGCCAGTCGTCGTCCTTGACGCGCATGGAATCGCGCACGTTCCCGGGCAGCTGATCCACAAAGCAGAACAGGCATCTGTTGCAGCACAGTCGCAGCCGCGGCTTTTCAAAGTTCAGCCCGAGCGGCGCGTACTCGCCCTTCCTGACGTGACAGGTCAGTTCCCTGTCACCGCGGCGCAGCGTGACGGTGAGATGCCGCTGGGCCGTGAGCGCCTGATAGTCCAGAAAATCGTACACGGGTTCGCCGCCGATCTTCATCAGCAGGTCGCCCGTCCGGATGCCCGCGTGTGCGGCCGGGCTGCCCTTGTCCACCGATACGATTCTTTGCGCCATGCCGCACCTCCTCATGCAATCCCATCCCAATTATATTATCCACAAAACGGCAGCCTCCGTCAACCGCATTATTTGAAAAACATGGGAATATTCAACATAAATTTCCTATTTATAGCGCGGTTTGTTGTGCTATTTAACGGAAATGTGCTGGCAAAACCGTTCCTATATTTTCTATAATGAATTGCTATTTAGGAATGAAAAGCGTAGGAGGATCAAAATGGCACAGAAATACGTATATCTGTTCAGCGAAGGCAACGCCACAATGAGAAACCTGCTGGGCGGCAAGGGCGCCAACCTTGCGGAAATGACCGCACTGGGCATGCCCGTTCCCCAGGGTTTCACCATCACTACCGAAGCTTGCACCCGTTATTATGAAGACGGCCGCGCAATCGGCGATGACATCCTTGAGCAGATCAATGTCGCACTGGCCAAGATCGAAGAGATCAACGGCAAGAAGTTCGGCGACACCAAGAACCCGCTCCTCGTATCCGTGCGCTCCGGTGCCCGCGCATCCATGCCGGGCATGATGGATACCATCCTGAACCTGGGTCTCAACGACGAAGTCGCCGCCGGCCTGATCGCGGGCAACCCCGATCCGAAGTTCGAACGTTTCGTGTACGATTCCTATCGCCGCTTCATCCAGATGTTCTCTGACGTCGTGATGGAGCTGAGCAAGAAGCGCTTCGAAGTCATCATCGATGAAGTCAAGGCTGCCAAGGGCATCTCTCTGGACATCGAGATGGACACCGAAGACATGAAGGAACTGGTTCGCCGCTTCAAGGCCTTCTATCTGGAGGAGAAGGGCGTGGAGTTCCCGACCGATCCCAAGGTACAGATGATGGAGGCCATCAAGGCCGTCTTCCGCTCCTGGGACAACCCCCGCGCCAACGTCTATCGCCGCATGAACGACATCCCCTATTCCTGGGGCACTGCCGTCAACGTCATGCCGATGGTCTTCGGCAACCTGAACAACTTCTCCGGCACGGGCGTGGCCTTCACGCGTGACCCCGCCACCGGCGAAAAGGCCCTCTTCGGCGAGTACCTGATCAACGCCCAGGGCGAGGACGTCGTTGCCGGCATCCGCACCCCCAGCCCGATCAGCCAGCTGGCTCAGGATATGCCCGAGGTCTATGAGCAGTTCAAGACCATCGCGCACAACCTCGAGAATCACTATCGCGACATGCAGGACATGGAGTTCACCATCGAGAACAAGAAGCTCTACATGCTGCAGACCCGCAACGGCAAGCGCACCGCAGCCGCCGCTCTGAAGATCGCCGTCGACCTGGTCGATGAGGGCATGATCTCCGAGGAAGAGGCCGTGCTGCGCGTCGAGCCCAAGCAGCTCGACTCCCTGCTGCATCCCATGTTCGATCCCAAGGCCCTCAAGGCCGCTACTCCCGTCGGTCAGGGTCTGGCTGCTTCTCCGGGAGCTGCCTGCGGTCAGGTCGTGTTCTCTGCCGAGGATGCCAAGGCATGGGCAGCCCGCGGCCAGCGCGTGGTGCTCGTTCGCCTGGAGACCTCTCCGGAAGACATCGAAGGCATGGTTGCTTCTCAGGGCATCCTGACCGTGCGCGGCGGCATGACCTCCCACGCGGCGGTTGTTGCCCGCGGCATGGGCACCTGCTGCGTCTCCGGCTGCAGCGAGATCAAGATGCATGCAGACGAGAAGTACTTCATTCTGGGTGGCAAGGAATATCACGAGGGTGACTGGATCTCTCTGGACGGTTCCACCGGCAAGATCTACGGCGAGGCACTGCCCACCGCAGAGGCTACCATTTCCGGCGATTTCGGCCGCTTCATGGCGTGGGCGGATGCTGCCCGCGTGCTGAAGGTGCGCACCAATGCGGATAACCCCCGCGACGCACTGCAGGCCGTGAAGTTCGGCGCGGAAGGCATCGGCCTGTGCCGCACCGAGCATATGTTCTTCGAGGGCGACCGCATCAAGGCTGTCCGCGAAATGATTCTGGCCAAGGATGTCGAAGGCCGCAAGCAGGCACTGGCCAAGCTGCTGCCCTATCAGCAGGGTGACTTCGAGGCCATGTACAAGGTGCTCGAGGGCCGTCCGATGACCGTACGCTACCTCGACCCGCCGCTTCATGAGTTCCTGCCCACCAAGGAAGAGGAAATGGCTGAGCTGGCGCAGGAGATGGGCGTGACCGTTGAAGAGATCAAGGAGACCGTTGCCGCGCTGCACGAGTTCAACCCCATGATGGGTCACCGTGGCTGCCGTCTGGCCGTCACCTATCCGGAAATCGCCGAGATGCAGACCACGGCCGTGATCAACGCCGCGATCAACGTCAACCGCAAGTATCCCGAGTACAAGATCGTGCCCGAGATCATGATCCCGCTGGTCGGCGAAGCCAAGGAACTCAAGTTCGTCAAGGACGTCGTTGTGGCCACCGCTGACAAGCTCATCGCAGAAGCCGGCGTGAAGATGGAATACCACATCGGCACCATGATCGAGATCCCGCGTGCGGCCGTTACCGCAGACGAGATCGCCAAGGAAGCCGAGTTCTTCTCCTTCGGCACCAACGACCTGACGCAGATGACCTTCGGCTTCAGCCGTGACGATGCTGCGAAGTTCCTGGATGCCTACTATGAGAACAAGATCTACGAGTTCGATCCCTTCGCCAAGCTCGACCAGGACGGCGTAGGCGCTCTGGTGAAGATGGCCGCCGAGAAGGGTCGTGCCACCCGTCCGAACATCAAGCTGGGCATCTGCGGCGAGCACGGCGGCGATCCGTCCTCCGTGGAGTTCTGCCACAAGGTCGGTCTGAACTACGTATCCTGCTCTCCGTTCCGCGTCCCGATCGCCCGTCTGGCTGCTGCTCAGGCTGCGATCAACGAAAAGCGCGCGAAGTAATCCTCATATAACGCTTCAAAGTCCGCATTCGGCAACGGGTGCGGGCTTTTTTCGGCACAAAGGAGAACATAAACATGATACGCAATCTTACATCAGCCGATCGGGACGTCTACCTGTGCATGGCACACGATTTCTACCACAGCCCTGCGGTGCTCAAGCCCGTGCCGGATGCCTATCCGGAGCGTTCTTTTGATGAAATGATGCGCTCGGATGTGTACATGCGCGGCCTGATATTTGAGATGGACGGCAACGTCGCGGGCTATGCCGTCATCAGCAAAACCTATTCCCAGGAGGCCGGCGGACGCGTGGCGTGGATCGAAGAGCTTTATATCCGCGAACAGTTCCGGGGTCACGGCCTGGCGCACGAGTTCTTTGCCAAGCTGCGAGAGATCGAGCCCGCCGCACGCTACCGTCTGGAGACCGAACCGGAAAACCTGCGTGCCAAACGGCTCTACGAGAGTCTGGGCTTTACACAGCTCGGCTACGAACAGCTGGTGATGGACGTCTGACCTCTTTAAGCGACAATTGTGCAACAGGGTATTGCATTCAGCTGCCTTTTATGTTATAATTGCGCTTAGATTTAACGAAAGAGAGTAACTGAAATGTTCGAAAAGCCTGATTTGCTTAAGAAGAAGGATGGTACTCCACCACCCCCGCGAAAAGAAGGTAGAGCGAAAAAGCTGAACCCCAACACGCTGCTGCACACGATGATCGTTGTCGTCGTGTGTGTTGCCGCCGTCGTGATCGTATCCATGCTGACCGGTCAAAAGGGAGCCAAGGTCGAAAGCAGAACCGTGGACTTTGGACTCAAGAACGTCGGCAAGCTCGTCACGCAGGAGGGCTACTACACCAACGTTCAGGTCATCAGCGATAATAAAAAGATCGGCAACTTCACTATTCCGTTCACCACCAGCAAGGCTATCTACAGCTACAGCGGAAAGGTCACGGCAGGCTTGGATTTTGAACAAATTGAGGTCGATGTTAATGAGAAGGACAAGATTGTCAGAGTGACATTGCCCGAGGTCGAATTCTTTGATGTGGTTATCGACAACGACAGTTTCAAGCTCTATGACGAACGCCAGAGCATATTCACCCCGCTGAGCGTAGAGGATGTCAACAATGCACAATCCGAACTTAGTGCCGAGGTGAAGCAGACGGCGACCGAGCAGGGCCTTCTGGATGCAGCCGGGACGAATGCCGAAATGCTGATTACGGGTATAATCTCCTCCACCATTGATCTGACGCAGTACAGTATCG
>CAVINP010000039.1:0-17704 GCA_963643985.1 bacterium | reverse complement strand
CTAAATGTACTCTACGCTGCCGCAAAATTTACCCTCGGCCTTTACTACCGCTCCGTGTGGTTCGCAGCGCTGGGCGTTTACTACTTTCTGCTGGCATCGATACGCTTCACGTTGCTGCGCAGTTCGACAGGCAGCAACTATGGCGCTGATATGCGTTTGGAATGGAAGCGTTGCCGCCTGTGCGGCGCTCTGCTGCTGGTGATGAGCCTTGCACTGACCGGCGTGGTGATCCTTGTCGTGCAGGAGAATGAGGGCTTCCATTATGCCGGATATCTCATTTACGTTATGGCGATGTATGCCTTTTATAACATCACCGCCGCCACCATCAACGTGATAAAGTATCGTAAATACCGTAGCCCCGTGATGTCGGCGGCCAAAGTGCTGCAACCGGCAGCCGCATTGGTGTCCATGCCGGCGCCGGAAACGGCGATGCTCGCGCAGTTCGGCGGCAGTGACAGCGAACGGTTCCGCGTCGTCATGTCCGAAGCCACCGGCGGCGGGGTTTGCACGATCATTCTCTGCATCGCGGTCTATATGCTCTGCCGCGCCATAAAAGAAATCCGAACGGAGGAAACAGCATAGTGAGGGAACTCGGCAGCACCGAAACGCTGAAAAACGGATTTTTTCTCCAATGTATCGCATGAGATCAAAACACCGCCGGCCGTCATCCGGAATAACGCGGATCTGCTGCGCATGGAGAACCTGACCGACACCCAGCGCGAATATGTGGACACGATCTGCCAGTCCTCCCGCCACCTGCCCGACCTCATCAGCAACATCTTAAACCTCAATAAGCCGAAAAGGCAGAACATCACGCCGGATAAAAGAATATCTTTACAGCCGTCGAGCGCAAAAGCGCGTGGCGGTTTCTTTTTAATATTTCACAAACACTACACAAGCAATTCGCGAACAATCCGGATGTATCCACCTACAACTGCAGAAATCGAAGGTTTACCGGAGGTAAATCGAGATTCCTGTAAGAAGTAGATGGGCAAAAGGCACCTTCAGCGTCGCCGCCGAATTGTGCGGTGGTGCCTTAACCCTCCCGCCGCAAAATGCGATACACCAAGCGCATATCCATGCCGCTGCGAACGATGTCGGCGAGTTTGTCGTATTGCTGCTGCTTGTATTGGTTCATATCAAACGCGTGCAGGCCCTCGGGGTCGATGCCCTTTTGTCTGCAGAGCGCCTGCAATACTGCGTCGCAGATGCCGTTTGCATCGAAGAGGCCATGCACATAGCTGCCGTAGACGTGACCGCTGCCGCACAGTGCCGGCAGGGGCTTGTCGCTGCGCCCCATGTGAATTTCATAGCCCTCGTAGTGCAGACCGTTGAGTGCTTCCAGCATACCGACGATGCCGGAAAATTCGCCCGACACCTGTGACTGCACCTTGCTGCCGTGAAATACGGTCTGAACGGGCAGCAGGTCAAGTCCGCGAATTTCGCTGAGACCTGACGCTTCCACGCCCTGCGGATCCGAGATTGATCTGCCCAGCATCTGATAGCCGCCGCAGATACCGAATATCAACGTTCCCTGCGCCGCCATTTTGCAGATGGCAGTTTCCAAGCCGCTTTGGCGCAGCCAGAGCAGGTCCGAAATCGTGCTCTTTGTGCCCGGCAGTATGACCATGTCGGCATCGTGCAGATCCGCCACGCGGTCAATATAGCGCAGGGAGACATTTTCGTAGTGCTCGAAGGGCGAGAAATCCGTAAAATTGGAAATGCGCGGCAGACGTATGACCGCGATGTCGATCAGCTTTCTCTGCGTATCCCGCGTAAAGCGTTCGCTGAGGCTGTCTTCATCGTCGATGTCGACATGGGCATAGGGAATCACGCCCGCCACCGGCACATGGCAGAGATTATGCAGCATAACCAGCCCCGGTTCCAGTATGGCGCGATCTCCGCGAAATTTGTTGATGATCGTGCCCTTGATGCGCGCGCGCTCCGCAGTTTGCAGCAATGCAATCGTGCCGTAGAGCTGGGCAAATACGCCGCCGCGATCGATGTCGCCGATCAGCAACACCGGCGCATCGACCATCTCCGCCAGACCCATATTGACGATGTCATCCTGCCTGAGATTGATCTCTGCCGGACTGCCCGCGCCCTCGATCAGTATCACATCGTATTCACTTGCAAGGCTGTTGTAGGCTTCCATGATGGCGGGAATATACTCGCGCTTATGCGCGTAGTATTCCATCGCGCGCATATTGCCCTGCACCTGACCCGCGACAATAACCTGACTGCCCACGTCCGTCGTGGGCTTGAGCAAAATAGGGTTCATGCGCACATCGGGCGCAATGCCGCACGCCTCCGCCTGAACGACCTGCGCACGCCCCATCTCGCCGCCGTCCACGGTGATGAAGGAATTCAGTGCCATATTCTGGCTCTTAAACGGCGCGACGCGATAGCCGTCCTGTCGCAGTATGCGGCAAAGCCCTGCGGTGAGCAGACTTTTGCCCACGTTGGACATCGTTCCCTGCAACATCAGATTCAGTGCCATCATTTTTCCTCCGAAGTTTGCCGTAATGCATCGATCAGCTGTTCGTTTTCTTCGTGCAGACGAACGGCGATGCGGTAGTAGTGCTCGTCCAAGCCATGATAATTGCCGCAGCAGCGAATGGCGATCTTTTTTCGCCTCAATGCGGCATCCAAGCCGTTCTTTCCCCGAAAGAGTATAAAATTCGCCTCGGAGGGAAAGACCCGAAAGCCCAGCTGCGCCAGTTCCCGTTGCAGGTAGACACGTTCCTCTTTAACGATTGTCTTTGCGCGCTCCGGATAATCATGCTCCTTCAGCGCAGCCACGGCGGCACACTGCGCCAATATGGATACGTTCCACGGCTGCGCAGCTCGCGCCATGCGCGTCAAAAGTTCCGAATTTGACGAGAGACAGTAGCCCACCCGCGCTCCGGCCAGCGCATAGCTCTTGGTGAAGGCTTTCAAAATCAAAAGGTTCGGATACTCCGTCAAAAGATCCTTCGCGCTCTTTGAGTCCGTAAAATCCAGAAAGCACTCGTCCAGCAGCACGGAGGTATGCGCATTTGCACACAATTCAAGCGTCTTTTCCAGCAAATTCCGATCCATCGTCTGACCGCTCGGATTGTTGGGTGAGCACAAAAACAGTGCGTCCGGCTCGGTTGCTTTCAAGAAATCCGGGAGTCCCTCATCCACCCGGAATGCTTTCTCGGGGGAAAGATAATAGCGCAGCATCTCTGCGCCGAAGTGCGCGGCTGCGAGACTGTATTCGCCGAAGGTCGGCGCAAGTTCCGCCGCAAAGCTCGGGCGCAGCGCATCACACCAGGCATATATCAGCTCCGCCGCGCCGCTGCCGCAGAGTATCATCTTCCCATCCAGCTGTTCATGGTCGGCGATGGCGGCAACCAGTTCCCTGCAATACGGATCCGGATATTGACGCACGTGCTGTGCCGCATCGCAGATGGCCTCGATCACCGCAGGCGGCGTGCCGAGCGGATTGATGTTTGCCGAAAAATCGAGTGCAATTTCGTCGCCGTAGACATCCCCGCCGTGCGGGTTTTGTGTTTCGTAGAGCATGCATTTCCCTCAGAAAATAAAGATCGCTTTCGCCGCCCCGAATATGAGCAGCGCGAGCAGCGCCGTGACCGTCATCAGTTTGCAGGCACGGGGAATATCCTCATATTCGATTTCGCGCTTGGCATCGCCGATGTATTCCTTTTTGTGCAGCACACCGTGATACCACGCGTCCCCCGCCAGGCGCAACCCCAGCAGCCCCGCGCAAACGGACTCGGTCTGGGCGGAATTGGGACTGGCGTGCTTGTAGCGGTCGCGGCAGAAGATTTTAAAGCCGTTCCTGACATTCAAGCCCAATATCGCGCCCGCCGAGAGCATCAAAAGTGCCGACAGCCGTGCGGGTATGAAGTTGAATACATCGTCGAGTTTGGCCGGCACAAGACCGACATTTTTATACGGCATTTCGACATAGCCGAGCATGGAATCCATCGTATTGACCGCCTTGTAGAAAAAACCGAGGGGAGCACCGCCGATCGCCAGATATATCAGCGGCGCAATCACGCCGTCCGAAGTGTTTTCCGCCACGGTCTCCACGGCGGCACGCGCCACGCCCTTCTCATCCAGACGCTCGACATCGCGCCCGACGATCATGGATACGGCTTGCCGCGCCTGCGAAAGATTGCCGGACTTGAGCGCGGCATACACCTTCATGCTCTCATCCTTCAGTGACTTGACCGCCAGAATCTGCCAGCACATGATGCTCTCCGCCGCCAGGCGCAGTAGGATACTCACGCGACCCAATGTCCACAGTATGGCAGCGGGCAGCAGGGCCGATATTGTAGCCACGCATATCCAGATCAACGCGCCCGCTATGCGTTCACCGGGCGCCGTCTTGGGCAGCAGCCCTCGAAACAGCCTCTCAAAGGCGGAAATCATTTTGCCTATGCCGATCACGGGATGCCATAGTCCGTGCGGATCGCCCAATATCAAATCCAGACCGAAGCCAATGAAGAGTGCAAGCAATGACCACTTCATTTTATCACGCTCCCGTGTTGCATGGTAAAGATATAAACGGGGTTCTGACCCGTCATGAGCCGATACCGACCGAGCTTGCGTGCCTTGGCAACCTGCAGGGAAACGACCTCCGTTTCGGCAAACGAAAAGGCATCCATGCAAGTTTTCAGTTCCGCGATGCTCTCCAGCGACACTGCCGTCGCCACGATGCGTGCATCCGGATTTTTATTCAGTACAGCTTGCAGAATTTCGCGCATATTGCCGGAGCTGCCGCCGATAAAAACGTGTGTGGGCACGGGCAGACCTTCGCAGGCCTGCGGCGCACACCCTGCCACGATCTTCACATTTTCCGCGCCTGTATGCGAACGGTTTGTCCCGAGCAGTGCCAGTGCGGCTTCGTTTTTCTCTATGGCGCATACGATGCCGTCCTGCGCCTGCAATGCCATTTCAATGCTGACCGAGCCGCTGCCCGCGCCGATGTCCCAGCAGACGGCTTTTTGCGTCAATTGGAGCTTTGACAGGCAGACGCTGCGCACCTCACTCTTGGTCATCGGGACGTGTTCATCGCGCAGAAATGCCGTATCCGGCAGGCCCTGCGTCACAATCGCGTCCGGTGTATCATTCTCGATCAGCGCCACGCTCAGTTTATCGAAGTCCTGCAGGGACAGTTCCTCTGCCGTGCCGCAGCGAATACGCTCGTCCGGATAGCCCAGACGCTCACCCACGCCGAGCCGCACATCGCCGAGACCGCCGTTTACAAGCGCTTTGCAGAGCCTTGTCATGCCGTCCTCGCCGCCGACCAGTGCGAATATACGCTTATGTCGGCGCACGTCCGCCGCAATGTCGTGTTCGCGGCCGTGCAGGCTGACGGGAATGACATCCTCATAGTCCGTTTTCAATTTCGCGCAAAGATAGCTCAGCGAGCTGAGTCCGGGCAGTATATGTATTTCATAATCTTCGAGCAGCGGCAACAGTTTTTTTGTGCCGCTGAAAAATCCGGTATCGCCGGACATGACAACGACGCAGCGCCTGCATTCGATATGCGTATCGAGCCAATCGGCGATCTTCTGCGGATCGATGGCATCTACCTGCACGCTGCAGGAACTCCGGGCCGCGTCCAGCATGCGCCTTGCTCCGATGACGCAATCGGCATTCGTGAGTGCCGATCGCACCTCCAAAGTCTGCGCCTCGATTTTCCCGGGACCGATGCCGACGATGCTGACCTCCCGCCTAACCGTCAAGCCAAAGCGCTCACAAAGGGCTTGAATACACTGCCGCAATGACAGTCCGTTGCCCTCGGCGGGTCTGCCGACCACCAGCACGCGCGCATTGGCCGCCTTGGCTGCCGCCAGTTTGTCATCAAAGCCACCCGGTACGCCGCCGTCCTTGGTGACGAGCCATTCCGCGCGCATGCTCCTCAGCAGGGCAAAGTTCATTTCCCGCGAAAACGGTCCCTGCATCGCGAAAATGTGCGAAGCCGGAAGTTCGGCTGCGCGGCACGCGTCCAACGATGCCGGCAGGGGCAGCACGCGTGCCCAGACGCGCTCGGCAAAATTCGGCATTGCGGCATAGATCGGCAGTTCCTTACTGCCGGTCGTGAGCAGTATATTACCCTGCGTCCGGGACAGACAGTACACGGCTTCCTCGGCAGACGGCACAAATATCGCCCCATCTGCGGGCACGGAGGCCTCGCGCAAGAGGCGCCAATGCTCGGTTTTTGTCTTTTCACAGGCAGCGGCAATGCTATGCGTGATCGATGTGGCATAGGGATGCGTCGCGTCAATGACCAAATCAAAGCGTTCCTTTTCCAACATGGCGACGATCTCATCCACCGGAAGGCGCTTGGCGGACACCGTCAGATGATCGGACTCCGGCAGCAGCGTCTGACCGTAGTCGGTCGCAACGCAGACAGTGACCTCGCAGTCCTGCCCGCTCAAGAGCTCGGCAAGCCTGCGTCCCTCCGTTGTGCCGCCGAAAATGCAAAATTTATACATCGCGATACCCTCTCGGCGTAATCATTTCGCCCGCCACGAGCTTCGTGCTCGCGTTCCCGATAAAGACCGTGCAGAACATATCAAGCTTCGCTTCGCGCAGCTGCGAAAGCGTCATTACGTATCGGCTCTGTCCCTCGCGGCCGATGTTGCGAACCACGCCGCAACACCTCTCCTCCGGCAACACGCGCAGCAGTATGTCGCAGGCACGCTTCAGGTGCTCGGGGCGACCGTGACTGACGGGATTGTAGATCACAATGGTCATATCCGCCTCTGCCGCGCAGCGCAAGCGCTTTTCGATTTTCTCCCAGGGTGTCAGCCGATCCGACAGGCTGATAACGGCAAAATCGTGGGTCAGGGGCGCACCCAGCACGGCTGCACCGCTGCAGGCCGCCGTCAAGCCCGGCACAACCTCGATAACGGGCGTTTCCGCTTCGCCGCGCAGCTCATAAACGAGTGCCGCCATGCCATAGATGCCGCTGTCGCCCGAACAGATGAGCGCCACGTTCTTGCCGGACAGTGCCAAATCCAGCGCCATGCGACAGCGCCCGGCTTCCTGCGTCATGCCCGTGGAAAGAAATTCCTTGTCCGGATAGCGATCGCGCACCAGATTGATGTATACGGGATAGCCTACGATCACATCACAGGCAAAAAGCGCCCGATCCGCCGCGATGGTCATATTCTCATAATTGCCCGGGCCGATGCCCACTACGCTCAATTTAGTCAAAACAGACCTCCCAATGCTTCTCTGCCACGGCCACGGTCACACCGTTCAGAGCGGTTTTTTTCACGATCAGGCGCTCGGCACCGAGCAGCGCCGCGCGCTCGCAGACGTTATTCACACCCGTCACGGACATGACAAACTGCGACTGCGTAAATTCGCCCGGCACACGCGCCAGTTCCTCGGCTGAATAAAAGCGCAACTGCCACTCGTTTCTTCGGCACGCTTCCAGCAGCCCGATTTCATCTTTCTTCAGATCAATGGAGTATACGCCGCATATCGCAGCAGGATTCAATCCGTTATCCCCGAAAACGCATTGAATTGCCGATTCAATGAAATCTCCGGTCGTTCCCCTGCGGCAGCCGATGCCGACGCGCAGTGCCTTGGGGATAAGATGCAGCGTCCGGTCAAAGGGATTATTGCTGTGACAGCCGATGTATATGCCGAGCCTGCCCGTATTCCCTAAGGTGATGCCACTCGGTAATACCCCCGCAACGGATTTCTCGCAGTACAGCGGCACATCATCTTCCAGTATGGCTGCGGAAACCGCCTTTGCCGATTTCATATCGTCTATGATAAAGCCGTGCCGCGCTGCCCAGTTATCCACCGAGAATCGCCCGTTCACATCCGTCGCCGTCGTAATGACCGGCGTTGCGCCCAAGCCTTGTGCCAATTCCGCAGTCAGCGCATTCGCTCCGCCGATGTGCCCGCTGAGCAGGGCAATCACGAAATTCGCCCGTTCGTCAATACATACTACCGCCGGGTCCGTTCGCTTATCGCTGACATAGGGCGCGATCTCCCGCACGGCAATGCCGCACGCCCCGACAAAGATCAGCGCGTCGGAGTGCGCAAATGCCTCGTCATAAACGCGCCTGTCCAGGGGCATAAAGCCCGCCTCCTGCAGCCGCGCCGTGGCATAACAGGCAAAAATATCATCATGCCGCATATTCACAATGCGCCGGGCTGTTGCGCAGCCGCGATGGGTGTAGGCGAAAAGCGTAATATTCATTGCTCTGCCTTTCGGAACTCCGTCGAGAATTCCGGCGCATACAGGCGCGAGCGCTCATACTCGGTCCCAAGGCAATCGCCGACCACGATCAGCGCCGTCTTTTTGAGCTTATTGGAGGTGACGGTCTCATGCAGCGTGCCGACCGTGCAGCGATATATCTTCTCGTCCGGCCAGGTCGCCTTATAAACCACCGCGACGGGCGTGCTTTCCGAATAACCGCCCGAGAGCAGTTCCTCCTGAAGTGTCCGGGTCAGCGATGTGCTCAAAAACAGCACCATTGTCGCCTGATGCTGTGCCAGCGCGCATATACGTTCGCGCTCCGGCACGGCCGTGCGCCCCGCTGCGCGGGTGATGATCACCGTCTGGCTCACGTCGGGCAGCGTGTATTCCGTGCGCAGTGCCGCCGCCGCGCCGCAGAACGCGCTCACACCGGGACAGACATCGTAGGGGATACCGAGTGCATCCAGCGCGTCAAACTGCTCTCGAACCGCACCGTAGATGCTTGAATCCCCGGTGTGCAGGCGAACGCAGGTCCTCCCCGCAGCCTCCGCCGTACGAATCACATCGATGACCTGTTCCAGCGTCATCTCCGCGCTGTTGTGGATCTCACAGTCTTCCTTGGCATAGGTCAGCAGCGCCGAATTGACCAGTGAACCCGCATAGATGATCACGTCCGCCTCCGAGAGCAACTTCGCCCCGCGCACGGTAATCAGATCGACCGCGCCGCTGCCGGCACCGACAAAATGAACCATATCATTCCTCCGCTATTATGTTCAGCAATTTCTCTGCGCCCTCTGTTTGGCACAGCAGACCGTATTCCTTTGAAAAGATGATCGCACCGACATCAAAGCCTTCACCGCACTTGTGACAAAGCATCTGCCCTATTCTATCTGCCAGATGCGCAAGCAGCGGTTCAAACAGCTTTTCTTCCTTTAGTATCCGCAGCGCGTCATCGCAGGTGGCACACTGCAGCATTTCCTCGCAGCGCGGCCTCGGCAGCCCCAGTGCGGCGGCATGGGCGGTCAGGATCTCCATGCGGCAATCGCCGTATTTTGAATGCGTGTTCCACATACCGCCCGCCAGCTTGACGAGTTTGCCGATATGCCCCACCAGCAGTGCCCCTCGAAAGCCGAGTTCCCGGGCAATCAGCAGCGCATCGCCGATAAAATTGGAGGTCAGTACCGCCCTTTGGGGATTCAGTTCGAGAACGCCCCGGATAAAATCCGCACCGTAGTTGCCGGGCACAAGCAGCACGTATTTCGCGCCGTTTTCTTTCCTTTGTCGAAGCTCCACGCGAATGGTATCGACCAGTGCCTGCTCACTCATCGGCTCGACAATGCCCGTCGTGCCGAGTATGGATATACCGCCGACGATGCCGAGCCGTGGGTTGAAGGTCTTCCCGGCAATCGCTTCGCCTTCCGGTACAGAGATGATAACTTCGAGTCCGCCACGATAATCCAGCATCCGGCAGACCTCTTCCACGTTCTCGCGTATCATTTTCCGCGGCACGGAATTGATTGCCGCCGCACCGACCGGCTGATCCAGACCTCGCTTGGTCACGCGCCCCACGCCGAGGCCGCCGTCAATGGCAATGCCGGGTTCATTCGTTTTGCGAAGCGTCGCGAATATCAGCGTATCGCGTGTCGCGTCCGGATCATCGCCGCTGTCCTTGCGTATGGCGCAGGAGACGCTGCTTTCGTCCATTCGGATTTCCATAACGGGCAGATCCAGTTCGATGCCCTTGGGGGTCAGCAGATGAATTTTTTCCTTGCGCGTGCCGCTGAGCAGCATCCAGGTCGCGGCTTTGGCCGCCGCTGCCGCGCAGGAGCCGGTGGTATAGCCCAGACGCAGCTTTTTTCCGTCCTTGATGATATATTTATCCATATCAGCGCCTGATTTGATAGAGCAGGGCGTTGCAGATTGCGGCGGCGACGTTACTGCCGCCCTTGCGGCCACGCGCCACGATGTAGGGTACGCGATGTTTTTCGATGATAAGTTCCTTGCTCTCCACCACATTGACAAAGCCCACCGGCACGCCGATGATCAGCAGCGGGTGAATTTTGTCCGCTGCCATCAGATTTTCGAGCGCGACCAGCGCCGTCGGGGCGTTGCCGATGGCAAATATGCACTTTTTTTGAAGTGATGCCGCCTTTTCCATCGACACCATTGCCCGCGTCACACCGCGTGCCCCGGCTTCTGCCGCCACATCCGCATCCGACATGAAGCAATGTACCTCGCCGCCGAGAGAAGACAAAGTTGTTTTGTTGATGCCGGCCTTCGCCATCTGCGTGTCGGTCACGATGTCGCAGCCCCCGCGCAGCGCCTCGATGCCCAAGCTTACGGCATGCGGCGAAAATACGAGATTGTCCGCATAGTCAAAGTCCGCCGTGGTATGGATGGCACGCTTGATAACAAGCTCGTTTTCCGGATCGAGCCGCTTATCGCCCAGCGTTTGCGCAATGATCTCAAAGCTGCGCTTCTCAATATCCATCGGTTTAATCCATTCCGGCATGATGTTTCTCCTTTCGGCACGCCTCGTAAAAGTTCAGGGCAAAGCGCGGATTTGCGCAGAAATGAAAGTGCGGAAAGCCCGCATAGAGGGTATCGCTCACATGAACGCAGTTCCAACTGCGGCCGGACGGCTTTTCGGCCGTAAAGCCGTCACCCGTATCGTCCGCGTCCCAATGATGAAACTCGTGCGCGCGAATTGCTTCCCCTTTTCGGCAGAGCAGATTGTCGCGCTGCGCCGTCAATGTCACATAGCCAAAGCGCATCAGCTTGCCCATATCCCGACAGCTGCCGCGCAAAAAGCCCACCATCGGCCACGCAGCGATTTTTTCCGTCAGGTACATAAAGCCGCCGCACTCCGCAATGCAGGGCAATCCCTTTGAAAGCGCAAAACCGATATCCTCGCGCATGGATATGTTCTCGCTGAGCGTCTGCGCGTACAGTTCGGGATAGCCGCCGCCGAGATACATCCCGTGAATTTCTTTCGGCAAATGCGCGTCTTCCACCGGGCTGAACGGCACAAGTTCCGCGCCCATCTTCCGAAGAAGCGTCAGACTGTCCTCGTAGTAAAAGCAGAATGCCTTGTCCCGCGCCACGCCGATGCGCACAGATTCGTCGAACTTCGACACTTCATAGCGTTGATAGGACAGCGTTTCGGCGTTTCGCGCTAGGGACAGTATGCCGTCCAGATCGATGCTTTGCTCGGCTGCGCTTGCGAGGTGCTGCATCTTCTCCTTCAAATTTGCCACTTCCGCCGCCGTGACCAGACCCAAATGTCGGCTCTCCAGCGCACATTCCTTCAGCTGCGGCAAAAAGCCGAGGGCGCGGATACCGAAGCGCTCCTCGATGGCATCTGCCAGCGGGGGATAGCTCATCGCCGTGCAACCGTTGAGTATCACGCCGCAGATGCCGCTATCCGGCATGAACCGCAAAAAGCCCTGTATAGTGGCCAGCACGGACAGCGCCGCGCCCCGCGCCCGGACGATCAGTATCACGGGGCTTTTCGTCCTCCGGGCGATTTCGTAGGTACTTGCACGCGTGGAGGTCGGCCCGATGCCGTCATAGTAGCCCATCACACCCTCGATGATCGTCACATCACAGTCCGTCGCGTTTTCGTGCAACAGCTGCCGCAGCATATCATCGCCGAAGAAGAAGGCATCCAGGTTGGAGCTCTTTGCGCCGATGATGCGGCTGTGAAACATGGGATCGATGTAGTCCGGCCCGCATTTCGCGGCACCCACGCGCAACCCGCGATTGATCAGCGCCTGCAATACGGCACAGCTTACGCTCGTCTTGCCGCAGCCGCTGTTCGTCCCCGCCAGAACAATGCGAGGGATATGATACGCCATTACCGTCCTCCCTATGGTACATATTCCAACGAGTCAAAGCAGGGGTCGTATTTCCCGTGTTCCATGTGATACAGCCTTGCGATATACTCCTTCGTGAAAATCTCGTCGGCTGTTCCCACGCGATCAATTCGCCCGTCCGCTACGCACACCACCGTGTCCGATACCCGCGCCGCCAGATCCAATTCATGCAGCGACATCAGTACCGCCAGCTGTTTTTCGCGCACCATGCGCTTGATGATACTCAACAGTTCCAGCTTGTAGCGAATATCGAGATAGCTCGTCGGCTCATCCAGCACGATCAGTTCAGGCTGCTGGCACAAGGCTCGCGCCAGCAATATCCTCTGGCGCTGACCATCGCTGACCTGCGAAAAGGGATGATCGGCAAAGGTCTGCGCGTCTACCTGTTCGAGCGCGTCCTGTACGATTTTCTTATCCTCATCCCGCAATAAACCAAGTCGGCCGGTATAGGGATAGCGCCCCGTACTGACCACGTCCCGGCAGTTCATCAATTCCGGTTCCGTCTGTGCCGTCATCATGATCGCCATGCACCTGGCAATATCATTTCGGCTGTGCAGGCGCATATCCTTGCCGTTCAGCAGGACGGTGCCGGAAATCTTCGGCAGTTGGGCAATAATCGTCTTAAGTATGGTGGACTTGCCCGATCCGTTGGGCCCGATCAGCGTCACGATGCTGCCGCGCTTAACGGAGAGCGCCACGCGTTCTATCAGTGCCCGCCCGTCGTAGCCGACGGACAAATTCTGTGTTTCCAGATAGGAATTCATATCAGCCCGCCTTTCTGCGCACCATCATATAGATCACAATCGGCGCGCCAAACACCGCCGTCACGGAACTGATGCTGACCTCCGTGGGCGCAAAGGCAGTGCGCGCAATCAGGTCACAGCACAAGCAAAATACGCCGCCGCCCAGCCAGCACGCCGGTATCATCCGCAGGGGGTCCGCCGTGCGAAAGAGCGACTTCATCAGATGCGGCACGGCAATGCCCACAAAGGAGATCGGCCCGGCGAAGGCCGTCACGCAGGCGGAAAGTACGCTCGAGAGCAATATCAGCGCCGCCCGGAACTGCCTGATCGGCACACCCAGATTCTGCGCATAGACCTCTCCCAGCTGATAGGCGCGAATTGGCTTGGAGAGCAAAAATACGAGCAGAAGCGTCGCGCCGCAAACAATTGCCATCGTGCGGACGCTGCTCCAGCTCATGCCGGAGAATGAACCCATCGACCAGTTATGCAAGTTGACGATATTGGAATCGTCGGCAAAAGTGACCAGAAAATCGGTCAACGCCGAGCAAATATAGCCGATCATGACACCGCAAACCACCAGCAGGCTCATGCGCTTGACCTTCTGCGAAACCGCCAGCACAAAGCTCATCGAGAGCATTGCGCCCACAAATGCCGCCAGTATCAGCCCCGCCGAGCTTGAGACCTTGCCGCAGCCGAGCATCGCGATCATAAATATGCAGACCGTCAGTTTTGCGCCCGAGGAGATGCCCAACACAAACGGCCCGGCGATCGGATTATGGAAAAAGGTCTGCAAGAGATAGCCCGAAACCGACAGCGCGCCGCCCAGTATCATCGCCGCCAGTATGCGCGGCAGGCGAATGGACAGGATAATGCTGCGCTGTGTCGAATCCGTATTGGCACCGGAGAATACCTTTGTTATATCGGAAGCGGACAGACGAACGCTGCCCGCCATGACATTCCAAATCAAAAAAATAAGCAGGAGCAGAAGGAGCAGCATAAATCCACTCCATGTTCTTCCCTTTCGGTTCAAAATGCCGCCACTCCTTCCGTCCTCAGCTGAGTTTGTACAGGAAATGAAGTTCGCTGTCCGTATCACCCGTCAGCACGGCGTGAACATCCAGTATGAAGTTGCCGAGTTCAAGCGATTCCTGATAGAAGTTTTTGGAAATGCAGTACACATTGCCGTCTTTGACAGCCTTGAAATCGGCAAGCAGCGGACTCCTGGTCAGCAGTTGGTCAATCGTCTCAATTTCGCCGTCAATGGTACTGTTGTAGATCAGAATATCCGCGTTCAGCGCCGTATTATAAAAGGATTCCATCTGGACAGTCATGGTGGACAGGGCATTTTCTTCCTCTGTCTCATCCGGCGACACATACTCGCCGCCCGCCATTTCGATCGCCTTTGCGATATAGTCGCCTGATTTGCGCACGTTGACCGCGCCGCTGGTGTTGATGTAGAAAAAGGCAACACTCTTGCCGGTCGGTTCCCGGTCGATGATGCCGTCCAGCTTTTGCATCAGCTCGTCAAAGTACGCCTCGGCTTCGTCCTCCTTATCCACGAGTGCCGCATAGAATTTCAGCCATTCCATGCGCCCCAACGGATTGGATTCATAGCTCGACTTCTCCACCAGCACGGGAATGCCCAAGCCCTGCAACTGTTCGATGACTTCGGGCGTATGATAGATCATGGTGTTCTCTATCGCCAGATCGCAGCTGCTTGCCAATATGGTCTCGTAGTCCGGCGCGGAATACTTGCCGGCATAGATCATATTGCCCGTCTGCATGGCCAGTCCGGCATCCTCTATGTACCAATCCTTTTCCTTCTGACTGCTCAGGCGAATCCGATCGACGGCATCCAGTTCGCTGAAATAATCCATTGCCGCCGTTGCAACCAGGTAAATGTGATCCGGCGGCTTTTGCAGTATCGTCACGTTTTCCGGAACGCCATCCGGCACGGCTGCGCCCTCGGCAAGCAACAAAAATGTCTGATCCTCACCAACAGTCAAAAGCGTATAGTCGCTGCCCTCGTGCGCAACGGAGAATTGCGTCGCATAGGACAAATGCACCCGGTCGTCAAATGCCATATCCTGCCACGAAACACTCGCCAGCGCCGCAGGGCAGGATAGGCACACGAGCAGAGCAACGACGATCAGTGCCCGAATTTTCCGTTTCATTCGGCTGCCTTCAGGGTCGCGGAATCAAAGTTCAATGTGTACTCGATCTCATGGGGCGTGCTCATGGCGGTGGTGTCGCCGATGACGGTGAGGTCGGTATCCAATGCGCTCACGGGGATCTCAAAGGTCGAGCCGTTTTCGGTCGAGAGCACATCGTATTTCACATCATCCACGATCATGTAGTCATACTTGCTGCTGCTCCAGACAAGCGTTGCCGTGATCGCGCCGTCCTTGACCGTCAGCGCAACGGGTGATTCGATGTAGGCCTTGCCCGAGCCGCCCGAGAAGGCAACCTCGATGGTATAGCTGCCGTCCGCGAGGGTCGTTGCGGCGCTGTCTTCTGCCACGGGCACAGGATCGGAAACGGAGACCTTGTGGTCGTACCAGACACCCTTCTTGCCGATGCAGGCCAGATCAAAGTCGGTATCCAGCGCGGGCACGGGAATATCGAAGCCGTAGACCTCATCGGACAAACCGTCGGAATAGGTCACGGTGTCGGTCGTGGGCTGAAGCCACTCTGTGCCTTCCTTTTGCGCATCCTCTGCCGTGCCCACAAAGAGGTTTAAAATCGACTTGGAGACGAGGCTGACGTGCAGCGTCATGTTACCGTCCTTGACGGTGAGCGTACCCTTGCCGTCGCAAGCCTCGTTGGCATGGAACATGGAGCTGTCGGTGTTGAATTCCACCGTGTAGCTGCCGTCTTCAAGCGTAGCCTCCGCATGGCAGCTCAGTGCGCCGGCGAGCATCAGCACAGCCAATATCAGAACAAACAATCTCTTCATTACCGTTTTCCTCCCCGAATTGTACAGAACTCCGGGAAAGCATATTCTTCCCCGGAGCCGTTTGGTATTGAAATTATTAAGCGTTCAGGGCATCGATGGCTGCCTGCGTGTGTGCCACATAGATGGCTTGCACATCGGCGATCTCGCCCAGACCATTGATCTGGCACTCAACCTCGAAGCCCGCGGCTTCAAACATGCTCTTCCAGGAATCGTCCTCGGAACCTGCCATGTCATTGTTGGCATGATCACCTGCAACGACCATCAGCGGGCGAAGCACAACCTTGGTGTAACCGGCAGCCTTCACGGCTTCGATCACGGCTTCGCATGCGGTCTCTTCCGGCTCGCCCTCAACCGTGCCGATGAACACGTTCTCATAGCCGAGATCCTGCATCTGGGTCTGCATCTGGCTGTAGGTAACCTTGGCAACGTGCGCCGTGCCATGACCCATGAATACGAAGGCTATACCGTCTTCCTTGGCAGCTTCGATGCTCTCATAGCCGCCGTCCTTCACGGCTTCGGCGGTAATTGCGGTGGCAACGGTCTCCTTGTCGGCATTGACAACGCTCGCATCTGCGCCAACCTCGCCCAGCAGCGGCTCGGCGATGGAGACGGATTCAAACTTGTCTTCGTACTCGGCGATGGCTTCGCACATCTCATCGTACTCTGCGCCGTGCATCAGATGCGTCGGCTGCACAACGAGATTCTTCACGCCGTTGGCAACGGCACGCTCAAGTGCCTGCTCCATGTTGTCGATCTTCTCACCATCGCGCGCCTGAATGTGGTTGATGATGATCTGAGCGGTGAAAGCGCGGCGGACAGACCAGTCGGGATAGGCTGCCTGCAGTGCATCCTCAATACCCTTGATGTCGGCAATGCGGCTGTCATTGTAGGAAGTGCCGAAGGAAACCACCAGCAGCTCGTTCTCGCCGATGTCGTCCTGATTGCGGGGATCATCCTGAGAAGCATCGCCGGTGTCCAGACCGAAATAGTCGGGACTGGCTTCTTCGCCCTCGACCAGCGCTTTCTGCGCATCGTTCAGGGCATCCCATGCGGCCTTGGCGGCTTCGCACTGGGCATCGGTCTCATCGGTGCGGCTTTGGACATAGATGGCATCGATCAGCGCGGCAACCTCATCGGCTGCAGCCTGATCGGCATCCTCTGCGAACGCCACGGTAAACAGACTCATCAGCATCATTGCGGTCATGATAATTGCAAGCATCTTCTTCATCCGGGATCTACCTCTTTTCGAAAATTGTTCCGAAAAAACATAAAAACGACCACGCGTTGCGCAGTCGCTCTCCCCAGTGATTTATCGCGTGCCTAAAGTTATCCCATAAAGGCACAGAAAATGTAGGAAGAACAAGACGTGGACAGCGTTCTTGAGATTCCACGCTATGGCAGGTCTCCTGACTTTGTTCATCGCAAGCTTGCCCTTCCCGGTTCCCCAGTGGCTTGCAAGTTCGCTCCCGTTCACAGTGACTGCATCGTGCCGGATTTGCACCGGCTTCCCTTTTCACCCGACAAGCGGGCACCATGGCGCTACATTTTATATTTTTTCAGACAGCCTCATTATAGCATAGAAAGTGTCATTGTCAATTCATGTCTGACGCATTTAACACTGCTTACTCAATTCTTTTCGGAAAATCAAATCTGTTGACAGAGTGCAATCCGGCGTGTAAACTGAGATTCGGTGAAGCCATCATCAGCGAAGGAAAAAAGATATGTCCAACTACACGTTTCTCTTTGACTTGGATTCGACCATTACGAAATGCGAGATTTTGCCGGAAATTGCCCGACAGATCGGAAAATATGACGAGATGCGGCATCTGACCGAGACTGCCATGCGCGGCAACCTTCCGTTTGAAAGCAGTTTCTCCGGGCGCGTCAAAATGCTGAAGGACGTTTCCGT
>CAVINP010000038.1:0-18255 GCA_963643985.1 bacterium | reverse complement strand
TTTTATTCCATGCAACTGATGAAAATACGTGTGTAACCATGCTATTCTTTTTATACAGGGCAATACTTGTTTTTTTATTGACAAGGATGTAAAAATGGTGCTATAATTTACAATGAAGGGGGCGATATCGTCATGCGTAAATTCTCGGCATTTCTCCTGGCATTTGTATTGCTGCTTGGCTGCTGCGCACCCGCCTGTGCCGGGTTCTCTTCGGATCCCGATGCGCTGGAGGCGGCCGCCAAATCCGTGCTGATGCTGGAGATTTTTGACGATGACTACAACCTGATCGCCACCGGCAGCGGCTTTATCGCCTTCAATGAATATACGCTCGTGACCAACTACCACGTCATCGAGGATGCCGCATACATTCTTGCCATCAGCGATGACGGCTATCCCAATATGGTCATAGACACCGTCGTCGCCGATGAACAGAAGGATCTGGCCATCCTCGTGCTCGTATCGACCGTTGATCTGACGCCGCTGACGCTCGGCACGGGCGAAAATCTCAAGCGCGGCTCGTCCGTGGCGGCCATCGGCAGCCCCAACGGCATCACCAACACCATTTCCACCGGCATCATCTCAGCTCTCTACGAATACGACAACGTCTCCTGGATACAGTTCACCGCGCCCATCTCCGAGGGCAGCAGCGGCGGCGCACTCTTTGACGATGACGGTAACGTCATCGGCGTGACAAGTGCCTACCTCACAGATACGCAAAACATGAACATGGCCATCAATGTTGCGGAGGTCGTCGCGCTCTACAACAATCAGGGTGGCAGCAGAGCTTCTCTTACGACGCCCGATGCGACGCAGGCGCCGAGGACCGCGACGGAGGATACTTCCATTATCCGCATCTTTGACGGCATGGAGGACGTCACCACCGGCGACGAGGCCGTTTCGATGTTTGAATCCTTCGGCTTTGAGGATATCACAGTGATGAGTGATGACAGTGCTCTTATTTCCATTTGGCTCGAGGATGAAGGCGTTACTTACTTCGGCATACCCCTGAGTTTCGCTACATGGGATATGTACAAAAATTCAAACACGATTAATGAAGTACTCTTTCTGGATGACGAGACGGATCAGGGTTTCCGGGATGCGACGGACAAACTGGTCGAGGTCTACGGCACGCCGGATTTCGGCTACATCGAATTGAGTGAAGACGATCGCCACGAGGTCCGCTATCTGTCGGATGACGAAATGCTCTACAGTTCCGTAGTTGAAATCAGGAACGAATGCCGACTCAATTCCGGCCGTTACACCATTGAGATTTACTGGAACAATCTCAATCTGTACTACAGCGGTACAAGCGCATGGATTACCACGTCCGAATTGACCTATGAGGATATAATGAGGTTTACACCGGAAGTTTATGAATGAACACAAACGGGGCCGCGGAGGAACAAAGAATCGTTCCTCCGCGGCCCCGCATTTTGGGTCATCGGGTCTTTGGATGATGAATGAGGCCGGTTTGGTCATCACCGGCCTCTTCTCCCCGGTCCCCGGTCACTCGCTCTTATGCCTGTCCCACGCTGCCGAAGAGCTTGAGCTTGGTGACGGTGGCCTGCTTCATGGCCTCCTCCGCCAGCATGTTCAGATCGGTGTAGATCGCATCGGGATTCTCGGCGATGGCACGCTTGGCAGCCAGAATCACGTCCGTGTAGACGTTGATCTTGCGGATGCCGCCCGCGACGGTGTTGCGGAAGTCGTCATCGGAGAGGCCGGAGCCGCCGTGCAGCACCAGAGGCACGTCAACCGTCTTGTGAATCTCCGCCAGACGCGGCAGATCCAGCTTCGGGGTGGCCTTGTAGACGCCGTGCTGCGTGCCGATGGACACGGCCAGGAAGTCCGCATTCGTCTCCTCGATAAACGCCTTGGCATCGTCAGGCTCGGTATAGATCACCGCGTCTTCCTTGCCGTTTTCATCGGAGAGGCCGCCCACGCTGCCCAGTTCGCACTCCAGGCCAACGCCCATGCCGTGCGCGATCTTGGCGATTTCCGCAGAAATGCGCACGTTGTCGCGGTGATCGGGCAGACGGGAACCGTCAAACATCACGGAGCCGAAGCCGCTGCGCAGGGCACGCATCAGCACGTCAAAATCATAGGTGTGATCCAGATGCACCGCCACGGGCACCTTGGCCGCGCGGGCCTGACTGAGCATGATCGGCACAATCCAGTCAAAATCCGCATAGGGCAGCAGCGCCTGGGCCGTACCGATGATGATCGGCGAATTGCATTCCTCCGCAGCGCGGATGTATGCACGCACCATTTCCATATTCACTGCATTAAAGTAGCCGACACCATAACCCTTCTCCTGCGCATCGCTCAGGATTTCCTTCATCGTATACAATGCCATACGGATACCCTCCTAAGTTTTAATCCGCAACGATTATAGTATCCCGTTTCGCGCACTGTCAAGCGCAATGCAAAAAAACGTTTATTATTTATTTTTCGTCCTCGAGTGCCATCTGCTCCAGTGCCTCACTCCACTTCATATTTTTGAACTTACGCTGCTTTCTGCCGTCGATCTTTGCATCAAAGAGACAGGCCGAGCGCAGTTTGCACCATTTGCAGGCATCCCCGGAACTCATCTGCGTGGGCCTGACGTCCGCCTCGCCGCCGCGGATCGCGTCGATCTGCTCTTTGGCTTTCTTGAGCGTGTGGCGGATGAGACGGTCAAACTCGACATCACTCGCACGTGCTACCTTTTCGTAAAGACTGCCGTCATTTTTAAACTTTGCGCCGAGCGCGGTCTCGGGGTCTTCGGCCTGGGCACGTATCAGTTCATCGTCGGCCGGCAGCAGGCCGCTCATCTGAAACTGTTTGCTGCGTTCCTGCCCAATCTCGACGGGATTGGTGCTTTGGGAATTGACGATACCGTCCGTGAACGGGAAATAGTACACGCCCGCGCTCTTCTCGCCCAGCTTTTTCATCGCCGCACCCAGATAGATCGGCAGCTGCATCTGCAGCCCGTAGTACGCAGCGGCAAGATCCAGCTTTCTGCCGCCCAGCTTGTAGTCGATCACGCGCAGGCGGCCACCTTCGTGCCAGCAGTCCACGCGGTCGATCCTGCCCTCGAGGGTGGTGTCCCCCACCGTCAGCCGCGCCGCGCCGCTCTCCTTGCCGAAACCCTCCTCGAGATATTCCGCACTGAAACTGCTGCCGTGCATCTGCGTGCAGAACACCTCGGCGCAGCGGCAGGCCATCTCTCGCAGCTTGCGTTCGCGGGCGCGGGCGCTGAAGCTGTCCTCTCCGGGCGTGGATGGACGCAGTTCCTCCAGCTTCCGGTCCGCAATCGCGCCCATCAGAGTCCGTGCCTCGGCCGCATCCATCCTGTTGAGTCTGTCACGGTTTTCCAGCAGAAAGGCGTTCGCGGCATCGTGCAGAAAACTGCCAACATCACTGCTTTTGGTCTCAAACGGCTCGACCAATACGGGTTTGATGCCGTACTGCACATAGTAGCTGAAGGGACAGCGGGCGAACAGTTCCAGACGGCTCACGCTCGTTCTGTCCGGATGATCGTAGAGCTTCCACGTAAGATTCGGGTCGACGTGCTCATCGGTCGCATCGTCCCCGAGCAAATGCGTTATGCCATCCAGGCGGGCGTGCAGATCGGGCATATGCTCGCCGAGCTTTCGCAGTGCCGCCGCGGCATGCACGTCGAGCTCTGCAGGCGCCATGCCGTCCCTGCTGCGTGCAAAGGCGCGTGCCACGCCGCGCAGCGCCGCCTCCGGGGCGATCGCCAGCAGCGACTGAAGCGTTTCGTGATTGTAGCGTTTGGCGTTGGACACGATCCCCAATGCCTGCTCGAAGGCGATGGCGGGGCGCAGTGCAGAGCCGTCCGCGGCCGCCATGGCGCAGGATAGATAGAGCTTTTCCCGGGCCATTGCCAGTGCCGACTTAAAGTAGAAGTTGCGCATCTGCGTACCGCCGCAGGCATCCGGCCCCAGCCAGGTGCGTGTCTGTTCGGCCACGGCACTGCGCTGCGCATCGCTGAGAAGGCCGTCGCCCGCTGAGGCATTTTTGTCGTTCATGCCCAGCACGAACACGACCCGTGCCTTCTGCATCAGCATGCGCCTCGCGTCCTGCGCATAGACCGCGTCATCGGACTGCGGCAGCTGCTTGACGATGGCGGCATCCAGCGATTCCCGCAGCGTGTCGGACAGTTCGCTCAGGCTCATGCGCTCCGTGCCCATCAGTTCCGCCATCTGATCCAGCGCGCCCACGATACGGTTCCAGGCCTGTGCAAGTGCCCCCGCCTGCTCACGCAGTCCCTTATCGATCAGTTCACGCTGCATCTCGCGGCTCTTCTCCAGCGTGTTTGTTTTTTCCATGAACCTGAACAGCGCCGTCAGCTGTGCCTTCAGATTTTCCGCCGCCCTCATCTCGCGCCTGAGTGCGGCCAGCGGCGCGGTAAGCTTTTCGCGCAGCGGCTCATGCTCCGCCTTTTCCGCCTCCGTACCGCGCGTCAGGGGGCGAAGCCAGCGTCCGCCCTCGATGCCTTTGGTCACGGCAAAGTTCATCATGCGATCCGCTTCGTCGCGGTTCAGGGGCGAATAGCCCGTTCTCATCAGCGCAAACATGTCATCGCTGCGGAAGTTCTTCTCCAGCAGACGCAGCGCCGTGAGCATGTATTCCGCGGGGGCCATGCGTGATACGGGGCGGCTGCGGTCCAGAAACAGCGGTACCTCGTAGAGTGCAAAAGCCTCCTCCAGCGGCTGTCGGTAGCCGTCCATATCCATGCATATCAGCTGCATCTCGTTATAGTGCATGCCGCGCATCGCCAGATGTCGTGCCCGCGCCGCCGCCGCATTGCATTCCTCGCGCACGTCGCGTGCGGAAATGAAGCTCACATTCGGTGTCGCCGCATCGCAGACCTCGGGCGGATTGGCAAAGAGGTTGCGGCTCAGCGCCATGACGGCATCGCTGCGTTCGGAAGGGTTCAGCGCCACGCAGGCGTGTCTGCCGCCCGCCGCATCCACCTTGTCCAGCAATTTGCGCAGCTGCGCATACAGCACCCGGCAGCAGTCGGCATCGCCCGCGTTCTCATCGTTTATGAGCGGATAGAATATCGCCGCATCCGCGCAGCCCGCCGAAAGCCGTGCGATCAGCGTAATCAGCGTCGCGGGCATGATGTCAAAACCGTAGAAGAAAAAGTGTGCATCGTGTGTAAACGCTGCCTCGTGCACGCGGGCGGCCGCTGCAGCCAGCTCCATTTCGCCGTCCTGATACCGGCCGTCGATCAGGCACAGGTAGGCCTGCATGATCTCCGCCAGATCGTGAAGCTTTGCCGCCTGCACACCCTTGCCCGACTCGGCACAGTCCTTGAGCTGATCAACCGTCACGCCGCCCTGCAGGAAAGACTCGATCTCGGTCGCGCACTTCTCTGCAAAACCGCGCCGCCGCCAGGCATTTTTGTAGATGGTCAGGTTTTCGTTTTCGCGCAGTGCGCGGCGGATAAGCATCACCCTGCCGCGCTCGTCCACGCGTACCCCCGCAGGGCTGCCCACTGCGGCGAAGATTTCCGCGCAGAGGCGCGCCGGAGCGATCACGCGCAGCCTGAACGAGCCGCGCTTGTTGAGACCGGAGAGCAGCATGCGCTCCGTCAGAAGTGTCAGCTGGCGCGGCACGACGACATAGATATCCGCTTCGTCCGCAGCCAGTGCGCGTGCAGCCTCCGCCAGCAGCGCGTCCGAGAGCAGGTGGTTCTCGCCCGTGTAGGCTCTGAGCACGGCTCATTCCTCCTTATTGTTTTACTTCAGGAAATTCAGAAACGATATTGCGCCGCAGGAGATCGCCGTCATCAGGCCAACGGCGGTGACGTTGCCCAGGAAGATGGCCAGCGCGGCCTTGGGTCTGTTCATCTTGAACAGCGTTGCGATGGCGCTGCCCGTCCAGGCCCCCGTGCCCGGCAGCGGCAGGGCCACGAAGATGTACAGGCCGATCAGTTCGATCGTCTCCTCGGAAACGCGCCCCCGAAGCCTGCCGCGCAGCCCCTTGTCCGAATCGGCCTGCATCTTCACGCGCTTTTTCTCGCTGTGTCTCTCAAGCCAGGCCGCAAACCTGCGCACGGGCCTGATCGGCAAAGTGTAGAACCAGTCCAGCACGGGGCGCAGCAGCAGCAGTATAAAGGGCATGGGCAGTGTGGAGAACACCACGGCCAGCAGGAAAGCCCAAAAGGTGGGCATGCCCATCTTGAGCATCAGCGGCACGGCATAGCGGCCCTCGTAGGTGGGCACCATGCTCAGCAGGCAGGTGATGATGATATCGCGCATATGATCATTCCAGACGAAGGTCTGAGATATGGTATTGAGCAAAAGATATCTGTTCATGGCGGGTGCTCCTTGTGCTTTGTCGCCCTCTATACTACCATATCCGCGCAAAACATTCAAGCGTCCAGTTGTTTTCATGTGCTCTTGCTTATAAAGTCACAATTATTCCGTACAATTAAATGTGGGGAGGAGTCCCCTGTGCAACGACAATACGGTGATGGGAATGATTGCTTTGAAATATGATACGATACTGTTTGACTTTGACGGCACGATCGCCGATACCGGCCTCGGGATTGCCCGAAGTGCTGCCTACGCCTGTGAAAAGATGGGGCTTGATGTGCCTGCGGAGGACACGCTGCGCAGGTTCGTGGGGCCGCCGCTGGTGAACTCGTTTCAGGAGTTCACGGGGCTGGATCGCGACCGTGCCATGCAGGCCGTCATGTGTTTCCGCGAACGCTACAACAAATCCGGCTGGCAGGAGTGCGGCATCTACCCCGGCATCGCGCCGCTGCTCAAGGCTCTCAAAAAGCGCGGCGTCTATCTGGCCGTGGCCAGCGGCAAGCCGCAGATTTTCATCGAGCGCATTGCAGACTTCTTCGGCCTTACGCCCTGCTTTGACAGAATCGTGGGCATCACGACAGAAGATTCAAAACCCGACAAACAGGCACTGATCAAACAGGCCCTGCCCGAGGGCGCGGACCCCGGAAAATGTGTCATGGTGGGCGATCGCAGGTTTGACATGGAAGCAGCCAGGGCACTGGGGCTGCACGCCGTGGGCGCACTCTACGGCTACGGCACGCGCGGGGAGCTGCAGGCCTCGGGTGCGGACGAGATCGCCGATGACGTGGCCATGCTCCGCGAGATCCTGCTGCCCGGAGAGGAAACCGGGCGCGGGCTGTTCATCAGCTTTGAAGGTGCGGACGGCTGCGGCAAGAGCACACAGATGCACAAGCTTGCCGAGTATCTGAGCAATCGCGGCTACGAGGTCGTCTGCACGCGCGAGCCGGGCGGCTGCCCGATCTCAGAACGCATACGCGAAGTGCTGCTCGACATCCGCAATCTCGGCATGGGCAGCGCATGCGAGGCACTGCTCTATGCCGCGTCCCGCGCCGAGCACGTGCGTACGGTGATACTGCCGAGCGTTGCAGCGGGCAAAATTGTGCTCTGTGATCGATTTTTGGACTCAAGTTTTGCATATCAGGCCCGCGGGCGTGAACTCGGAGACGATTTTATACGTCAAATAAATACAGCGGCTGCCAAGGCCGTGCCCGACCGCACGCTGCTCTTTGTCGGTGACAGGGAGGCCGTGCTCAAGCGGCTTCGCGCCGGTGAGAACCTGGACCGGCTGGAGGTCGAAACCGACGATTTCTTTTGCCGCGTCTACGAGGGCTACGAGTCCGTGCGCGCCGCCGACCCGATGCGCGTTCATGAAATTGATTCGCGCGGCAGCATAGAGGAGATCTTTGAAAAGGTACTCCTCGATCTATCCGATCTGATATAAGCCGAAGGAGTGTAAAATAATGGCCTACGAAAATCTGTGCATGTACTGCTTTCAGGATCTGAACGGCGAAAGCATCTGCCCGCACTGTGGAAAGGACGCGCGCGCGGCGGTGCCGAGCATTCAGATGTTGCCCGGAACGACGGTCTATCATGACCGCTTCCTGCTGGGGCGTGCCCTGGGTCAGGACTCCAACGGCATCGTATACACGGCGCTGGATACCAAGCGCGGCGGCACGATCCGCATACGCGAGTATCTGCCGCGCAGCTGTGCCGAACGTCTGCCCGACGGCAGCGTTGCACCCGTCTCCGGCATGGAGGAAGCCTTCGATGCCGGCATGAAGAAGCTGCGCATGAGCGTCGAGAGTGTGGAAGATCCGCGCAAGCGCCACTTCTATTTCGAGGAAAACGGCACGGCCTACATTGCCCAGCGCAAGAGCGCCGCAGCGGCCGAGGCCGCCGAAGAAGCGGATGACGACGACGGGAGCGACCGCCGCAGGCAGATCACGCTCTACATCGCCATCGGCGCGGCGGTGGTCATTGCCGTGGCCATCGGTGTGATACTTCTGCTCAATGCCTTCTCCGGCACGGACGATGTGACCCTGCCCAACGCACTGCCCGGCGCGAGTGCCTCCGCCGGGGCGACCTGGATGCCCGCCGAGACACCCACGCCCACACCCTACACCACTGCAACCTTTGCAGCGCTGCTAGATCCGGAACTGAGCTGGATGGACTACACCTATGACGGTGACGTGAACAGCGACTTCGAAAATCAGTCCACCGCCGCACCGACCAAGGTGCCGACGGTTGACACGAATACGAGCTATTCCACCGTCAAAAAATCCTCAAGCTCGAGCGACATCACCAAGCTGCAGAAGCGCCTGATCGAGCTGGGCTGGCTGGGAAACGGCAGTGCCACCGGCAAGTATGATGCCGCCACCAAGCAGGCCGTGAAGGACTTCCAGACCTACGTCAACAACAACTGCTCTCCGGCCAGGAAGCTGGCTGTGGACGGCATCGCGGGTGAGAAGACCCAGCAGTGGCTCTACAGCGCGTCGGTCTCCATCGCCAAGCCGACCGCCACGCCCAGACCCACGGCTACCCCCAAGCCGCTGGTAACCCCCGCGCCCGACGACACGGTGGTCAATGCGTCCTCGAGCAAGAGCGAAATCCGCAGCCTGCAGAACAAGCTGATCGCGCTGGGGCTGCTGCCCGAGGGCAGCGCCGACGGCAAGTTCGGCTCGACCACGGCCACGGCGGTCAGGAATTTCCAGATCCGCGTCAATCAGCTGCTCGATTACGAAGCGCTCGACCCGACGGGAGAGGTGGATGAGAACACCATGGCCTATCTGAACTACTACATCGAATGGTGGAAGGATCAGCAGAAGGCAACGGCCACCCCCAAGGCCACGACGAAGCCCACCGCCACGGTAAAGCCCACTGCAACGGGCGATGGCTCCGTGTCCGCATCGTCCTCCGCAAAGGAGATCAGGGCCGTTCAGAACAAACTGATTCAGGTCGGCGCACTGGCCGAAGGCGAGGCCGACGGCGCATACGGCACGAAGACCGCCAATGCAGTCAAGAAATTCCAGGCCTGGGTCAACCAGCTGCGCGGCGAAGAGACGCTCAACACCAACGGCATCTGCGACAAGCTGACCCAGCGCTATCTGGACTACTGTATCGAGAACAACCGCAGCATGAGCACGCAGGCGCCCGTGGACATTCCCACGGCAACCCCCGCGCCCACTTCTGCACCGACGCAATCACCCACAAAAGCACCCACCGAAGAACCCGAGCCGACCGAAACGCCCTACGAACCCGAACCCGATACGGGTGAGGAGGATGTGGTGGTCGATGCCTATTCCGACACCGTGTCGATCAAGCGTGTGCAGCAGATGCTGAACTCCGTGGGGCTGCTTGCAGGTGACGATGTGAACGGCGACTATTCCGCGACCACGCAGAACGCCGTGCTCACCTTCCAGCAGTACATCAATCAGGTCAACGGCTCGCAGCTTCTGCCCGAGACCGGCACCTGTGATGCGCAGACGCTGCAATATCTGGAGCAGTACTCCGAGGACGGCATCAACATCGGTGAGGATTCGGGCGATTCGTCGTCCGATGACGGCGGCGTGCACGCCGGTTCCGACAGTGAGAGCATCTACGCCATGCAGGAAAAGCTCTGGGGAATCGGCCTTCTCGAGCAGGACAACGTGGACGGCGATTACGGCGAGAACACCTATGAAGCCGTGCGCAAACTGCAGCAGTACGTCAACGACGTGCAGGGCGAGGAGATACTGGAGGTAACGGGTGACTGCGACGCGCTGACGATGCAGTATCTGAACTACTGTTTCGGCAACGGCTGGAACATGGGTGATACCGGCGACGAGCCTGAGACGGACACGCCGGACGCCACCGCCGATACGGAGCATGGCGAAGAAGTCGAGGAGACCGAAGCGCCCGAGGAAACGGAAGAAAGCGTGAGCGAGATTTCGAACTTCAGCCTGCAGTTTGACGGCAGCGAGGTCGGAAGCTCCGTGGAGCTGACCGCGGGCGAATACAACGTTTCCTGGTCTGCGGACGGCGTGGAACGCTTCTATGTGCGCCTCTACAACAGCGACGGCACTCTGATCAAGAAAGCTGACAAGGCCAACCTGACCGGCTTTAATCTGGACACTTCCGCCATGCGTGCAAACGAGACCTATCAGCTGCAAATCGGTGCGCTGCCCGTGGGCGGCACGGAGGACGACATCGTCTGGAAGACGCTGGATCTGACGCTGGCGCAGGAGGAAGAGACGGCCGAGCCCGTCATTACAGAGGCCCCGACGGAAGAGCCGACCGAAGCCCCCGTGGCGAGCGTGGACGCGCCGGTCATCAACATCGGTTCCACGGTCTACCAGGAGGACGGCATCCCCTACATCAGCGACTCCACCATCATATTCAGCTGGATGGCGAGCGGCGATGTGGATCACTACACCGTAACCCTCGTCTATGAGGACGGCACGAGCTATTCCCTGGGCGAGACGCGCGATACCTCCAAGACGGTCAAGACCGACCAGCTCATCCCCGGTCTGTATACCATCTATGTCAGTGCCACACCCGTGGGCGGCAGCGATGAGGACAGCGTGCAGAGTCAACTGAGCTTCGGCGTGCCCGGTTCGGGCGAACCCGAAGCCACCGAGGAGCCGGATGCCGGGGGAGAAATCGGCAGCGATTCCGGCAGTTCGGAAATGACCGACATCCAGAAGGCCCAGATGGCGCTGTACCGCAGAGGTCTGCTCGACTCCGACAACGTGGAGGTGGGCGTGCTGGATCAGACCACAGTGGCCGCCATAGCCGAATTCCAGAGCAGGTTCAACGAGGCCTACGGCGCTGACCTGCCGATCATCGATCCCGAAAACCCGGTGCTGGACAGTGACACACTGGCCTACCTGCTGGACGAGGGCTTCGTGCTGGAGTAAGGGGTCGGAGATTAGGGATCAGGGATCAGAAGAACGAAATTCCTCAGCTTTCAGCAGCATCCCTTACCTCCCCTGAGATGGGATGATTGCGGTGAGAAAATCGGTGATCATTCACTATCCCACTGACCACTATCCACTGTCAAGAATGCATTCTCGAACCATCGGGGATGCATTCTTTGCATTTTTTGCAACATTGGGCGCAGAAATTGCACTTGAAACGGCATAATCTTCCATGTATAATCGAACCATCAAAACACGGAGGTAAGAATCCATGAAAAAGACAATCTCGATTCTGCTCGTTGCCGCGATCATGGTCGTCTCCTTTGCCGTGGCAAGTGCCGAGACCGTTGAGGACGGCCTGCTGCGCGTTGCGGCGCTGACCGATATCACCACGATGGACGTGGCCCAGACCACCGACTGCTACATGGTGCCGATGAACGTCTTTGACCGCCTCTTTGAGTCCGAAGTGCAGGACGACGGCTCGACCGCCATCGTGCCCAGCCTCTGTGAGAGCTACGAGGTCTCCGAGGACGGCCTGACCTACACCTTCACGCTGCGCGAGGGCATCGTATTCTCCAACGACAGCGCACTGACCGCAAGCGACGTACTCTACACCTTCGAACGTCTGCTGACCTCGGGCGGCGTCAATGACGACATCCCGCTGGAAGTTGAGGGCGCAGCCGCACTGCAAAACGGCGAAACCGACACGCTTTCCGGCTTTACCGTCATCGATGACTATCACTTCTCCATCACGCTGGCCGCCGCGAACGCCGGCTTTGTGGCCGAGCTGACCGGCCCCGCGATCTCCATTGTTGACAAGGAGACCATGGAAACAGTCGACAACTTCGGTCTGGAATGCGAAGACACCATCGGCACAGGCCCCTACAAGGTCACCGAGTGGGTTGTCAACGATCACTACACGCTGGAGTACAACGACAGGTACTGGGGCGAGGAGCCTTCCGTCAAGAAGATGATCGTCTCCATCATCCCCGATCCCTCCACGCAGAACCTCATGTATCAGAACGGTGAGCTGGACATCATCGATCTGGAATCGCTGGATGCCACCATCATTGAGTCCACCTACAAGACCCAGTACGCCGACAAACTCATCTCCTGCTCCCGCGTGGGTCTGACCTACTTCGCCCTCAACGAGAACAACACCTACCTTGCCGACGTGAACGTGCGCAAGGCCATCCAGATGGCGATCGACGTGGATTCCATCGTTGCGGCCATCTACTCCGGCGATGCCATCGTTGAAAACGGCATCATCCCCGAGGGCATCTGGGGATTCAACAGTGCACTGGAGCGTCCGGCCTACGATCCCGATGCCGCCAAGGCACTGCTTGAAGAAGCGGGCTACGCGGACGGCGAGATCACCTTCGAACTCTCCCGTGACTCCTCCGCTTCCGGCAACACCCAGCTGCTCTACGAGGTCATTCAGCAGTACCTGCAGGCCATCGGCATCAACGCCGAGATCAAGGACTACGATGCCTCTTCCTGGCTGGATCTGCGCAAGTCCGGCGAAATGGATGCCTACATCAACAACTGGACGATGGACTACAACGATCCTGCCAACATCATGTACACCTTCTTCGGCAGCACCGAGAAGACACAGATCCGCAGCCTGAACTACTCCAACACCGAGATCATGGACCGCGTTGCCGCCGCATCGGGCATCACCGACGACGACACCCGCATGGCCGAGTATCAGGCACTTGAAGAGCAGATCGTGGTCGAGGATGCCGCCTGGGTGCCGCTGCTGGGCAACACGCACCTGTTCGCCATCGGCGATCGCGTTGAAAGCTTCGTCCCCTACTGGGCCGGCTACAGCAACTTCTATGCCAAGGATGTCACACTGAAGTAAACAGTGACCACTCAATGTCGAGAGGCTGTCTCCGAAAAGAGAGGCAGCCTCCCGTTGCGCATTTGCCACAGACGCACAAAGAGGAGAATCCATGCTCAGAAACATATTCAAGCGAATACTGCAGACCGCCATCGTGCTCTTCGGCGTGGCATTTCTGATATTTGTCATGCTGCGCATCATCCCCGGCGATGCCATCACCACCATGATGGGCGAGCATGCCAAGACGGAAACCATCGAGCGCATGACGGCCGAGCTGGGTCTGGACCAGCCGATCTACGTCCAGTTCTGGCGCTACATCAGCGGCGCCCTGCACGGCGACTTCGGCACGAGCTATTCGCTCAACCGCAGCGTGAGCGAGCTGATATCCCTGGCCTTCCCGAACACGCTGCGCCTGGCGCTGGCGGCAGCCCTCGTGGCCTGGATCATCGGCATCGTCTGCGGCATCATCGCGGCCGTACGCAAAAACGGCCTGCTGGACTACATGTTCATGGGCTTCTCACTTCTGGGCGTTTCCATGCCGGTGTTCATGACGGCCATGGTGCTGCAGTACCTGCTGGGCTACAAGCTGAAAATTCTGCCGTTGCAGGGCGTGGACAGCTGGGTGGGCTACATACTGCCGGCCATCGCTCTGGGCTGGAACAGTGCAGGCAGCATCGCCCGCCTCACGCGCTCCACACTGCTGGAGGTCATGGCGGAGGACTACATTGACACCGCCCGCGCCAAGGGCCGCCGTCAGGTGGGCGTGATACTGGTGCACGCGCTGCGCAATGCCGTGCTGCCCGTGATCACCATGATGGCGGTGCAGCTCTCTTCTCTGCTCTCGGGCGCGGTCATCTGCGAGACGGTCTTCTCCATCAACGGCGTGGGCCGTCTGGCGGTGCAGGCCATCGAAGGCCGCGACATACCGCTGCTGCAGGGCACGATACTCTTCTCCACCGCACTGGTCATACTGGGCAATCTGGTTGCGGACTGCCTCTACACCGTGCTCGATCCCAGAATCAGGAAGGGGGCGTAAGGCATGAAGCATCGTGACAAGAAAATGCCGAGCGCCGCACTTGAGGCGCAGATCGGTGAGGCCGAAACCTTCAGGGATATCGTGCGCCGCCTCTGCAGGGAAAACAGGCTGGCAGTGATCTCCGCCGCCGTGATCTGCATATTTGCGCTGGCCGCGATATTTGCGCCGCTGCTCACGCCCTACGACTTTGACGAAATGGATCTGCTCAGCCGTCTGGCCGCACCCTCGGCCAAGCACCTGCTTGGCACGGACGAGGCCGGTCGTGACGTGCTCACGCGACTGCTCTACGGCGCTCGCGTATCGCTTCTGGTCGGCATCGTGCCCACTGTGATTTCCATGCTCATCGGCGCACTGCTGGGCATCATCGCGGGCTTCGTGGGCGGCAGGACGGATTCGGTCATCATGCGCATTGCCGACATCATGCTGGCCTTCCCCTCCATGCTGCTGGCAATGGTCATCATGTACACGCTGGGCGACGGCATCATGAACATATTTCTGGCCCTCGCGCTGGTGAACTGGGCGAGTGTGGCCCGCATCGTCCGCGCCGAGACGCTCAAACTGCGTGAGAGCGAGTATGTCGAGGCGGCACGTTCCATCGGCGTGGGCCGCTTCACCATCATGATCCGCCACATACTGCCCAACTGCATCCCCTCGCTGATCGTACTCTTCACGCTCAACATTCCCTCCGCCATACTCTCGGAAAGCTCGCTGAGCTTCCTGGGCATCGGCATCAAGGCACCGAAGGCCTCCTGGGGCCTGATGGCCAGCACGGGCCGTCAGTACCTCTACAACCAGCCCTGGCTGAGCCTCGCACCGAGCCTTGCGATCATGCTGATCGTGCTGGCGTTCAACTTCCTGGGGGACGGCCTGCGCGACGTGCTCGATCCACATCTGAAGAATCAGTAAGGAGGGACGCGCAATATGGAAAAAAACACCCTGCAGGTAGAGCATCTCTGCGCAAGTTTCTTTACGCAAAAGGGTGAGGTCAAGGCCGTCAACGACGTCTCACTCACCGTGCCCAAGCGTTCCATCGTCGGCATCGTGGGCGAGTCCGGCTGCGGCAAGAGTATGACTGCCCGCTCGATCATACGCCTGCTCAAATATCCCGGCAAAATCGTCAGCGGACAGGTGCTGCTGGCGGGCAAAGATCTGACCAAACTTTCCGAGCGCGACATGGCCGACGTGCGCGGCGAAGAGCTGTCGATGATCTTTCAGGAACCCATGACCAGCCTCAATCCCGTGATCAAGGTCGGCAAACAGGTGCGCGAGGTCGTCATGCTGCACCGCAAGGTGCGCCCCGGAGAGGCCAAGGCCGAAGTGCTGCGCATATTCGAAAAGGTCGGCATCTCCGAGCCGGAGCGCCGCTACGAATGCTATCCGCACGAGCTGTCCGGCGGTCTGCGCCAGCGCATCATGATCGCCATGGCCATGATCTGCAGACCGAAGCTCATCATCGCCGACGAACCGACCACCGCGCTGGACGTGACCGTTGAGGCGCAGATACTGCAACTGATGAAGGTGCTGCGCGACGAGATCGGCACCAGCATCATACTGATATCGCACAATCTGGGCGTGATCGCACAGGTCTGTGACTTCGTGTACGTAATGTATGCGGGGCGCGTGGTGGAGCAGGCGGAGACCTTCGAGCTCTTCGACCATCCCGCCCACCCCTACACCCGCGGCCTGATGAACGCCGTATCCGCGCTGGGGCGGGACGTAAACGCCGAGGCGCTGGACACCATCCCCGGGGTCGTGCCGAATCTGCTGCACCTGCCCGTCGGCTGCAGTTTCTCGCCGCGCTGCGAGCGCTGCAGCGAAGAGTGTCGCATGGCCATGCCGGAGCTTGCAGAAGTTGCACCGGGTCATCTGGCACGCTGCGTCAAGGAGGGCTGATATGGAAAAGATATTGCTCGAAGCCAAGGGGCTTTCCAAAGATTTCCCGCTGAAGAACAAAAAGCGCGTGCACGCCGTCTCCGATGTATCGCTGCAGATATACAGTGGCGAGACGCTGGCGCTGGTGGGCGAGTCGGGCTGCGGCAAGTCCACGCTGGGGCGCACGCTGATACGCCTGCTCGATGCAACATCCGGCACGATTCACTTTGAAGGTGCCGAAATCACGGCCATGCGCGAAAAGGAATTCAGGCCTTATCGCCGCCGCATGCAGCTGATCTTTCAGGATCCCTACGCCTCGCTCAACCCGCGCATGACGGTGCGCGACATCGTGGCCGAACCGCTGAAGACCTACAAGCTGTGCAAAACCGAGGAAGAGCTGACGCAGCGCGTGCTGGAACTGCTGGCGGCGGTCGGCATACCCGGCGAATTTCTCTACCGCTATCCGCACCAGTTCTCGGGCGGTCAGCGCCAGCGCATCGGCATTGCCCGCGCCATCGCGCTCGACCCCTCGCTGATCGTCTGCGACGAGCCGGTCTCCGCGCTGGATGTGTCCGTGCAGAACCAGATTCTGAACCTGCTCAAACAGCTGCAGAAGGATCGGGGACTGACCTATCTCTTCATCAGCCACGATCTGTCCGTGGTGCGCTACATTTCCGATCGCGTCTGCGTGATGTTTCTGGGCAGCCTCTGCGAGGTCGGTGACACACAGTCGGTCTACAAGAGGCCGCTGCATCCCTACACGCGCTTTCTGATCGATGCCATTCCCAAGGCCGATCCGCACACGCGCAACGAAAAGAAGCCGCTGCTGCAGGGCGAAATTCCCAGCCCCATCGATCCGCCAACCGGCTGCCGTTTCCACACGCGCTGTCCCTACGCCTGCGAACGTTGCAAAGTGGAAGTACCCGAACTCCGTCCCGTCGGTGACAGATTCGTGGCCTGTCATCGGCGGTAACCCGCATGAAATCCTGTTACCCGATTTTTCCTTTTATATCTCCCCTCCACCTTTCATGGGCGGCAGGGGGCTTTGTTTCTGTTCCCCGCATCCGGTTTTCCGTCCTGCCAAATGCGGCAGCTTCCATGCTGACTGCTGCGCCCGGTTTTGCAATTGAAGCGTATTTATCCCCGAAAGAAAATATCGTGCGTATCTTGACAAGAAGCTGCAAATACATTATAATGACAATGTTATAGTTTATGTGCATTTTCTTTTCGATTGCATGATTATTCGCAGATGTATTGCATCTGTGAAAATATTAAGGAGGACTTGAACATGAAAAAGACTCTGGCTCTGCTCCTGGTTCTGGCAATGCTGCTGATGGGTGCGGCGATGGCCGAAGGCAACAAGATCGGCTACACCTGCATGGACGGCACCAACCCCTTCTTCGTGACGCTGGAAGCGGCTATCCGCGAGGTGGTCGAGGCCAACGGCGACGAGCTGATCTCTCTGGATCCCCAGAACTCCAACGAAAAGCAGGTTTCCCTTGTTGAAGATATCATCACTCAGGGCGTTGTGGCCATGTTCCTCAACCCTGTTGACCGCGAAGGCATTCTGCCCGCGCTGGACGCTCTGAAGGAAGCGGACATCCCGATCTTCGGTTTCGACACCGAAGTGGCCGACATGTCCTACCTGGTCTCCTATGCAGGCTCGGATAACTACAACGCCGGCTACGTCTGCGGCCTCGATCTGGTCGAGAAGTGCCCCGACGGCGGCGACATCATCGTTCTGGACAGCCCCACGATGCAGTCTGTTGTGGACCGCACGAACGGCTTCCTGGCCGCCATTGAAGGCCACGGCTTCAACGTGGTTGCACAGATCGACTCCATGGGCAACCAGGAGCAGGGCAACCTGAACGGCACCGATGCGCTGACCGCCAACCCCGATGCAGTGTGCATCTTCGGCGGCAACGATCCGACGGCTCTGGGCGCCTATGCTGCAGCAGAAGCGGCCGGCTCCTCCGCGCTGATCTACGGCGTTGACGGCTCCCCCGACATCAAGGCTCTGATCGCTGAGGGCAAGGTCACCGGTACCGGTGCCCAGTCCCCCGTGACCATCGGCAAGACCATCGCCGAAACCTATTACAAGTGGCTTGCCGGTGAAGAGGTCGAGTCTTACATCCCGATCGAGACCTTCATGATCAATGCTGACAACGTGGCCGACTACGGCACGGACGGCTGGCAATAAGCTGAAGGCTGATCATCAGCCAAGGATACACTGATTAAATGAGGTGGTAAGCTGAGCAGTGAATTTCGCAACAGCAG
>CAVINP010000037.1:0-18481 GCA_963643985.1 bacterium | reverse complement strand
ACGCTCACCGCTCTGAACGGCGCCATCGAGGGCACGGACGGCAAGACGAACATCACCGCCGAAAATGTCACACTGACCGCTGCCAAGGGCGTGGGAGAGACGCAGAAGCTGACGATCGACCAGCGCGAACGCGAGCTGGTGCTGACCGCGAAGCTCCGCGAACCTGTGGACCGCACGGTATACGCGCTGGATGCAAGCGGCGCGGTCACCGACGACCTGACACAAAAGGACAAGTGGGCACTGCAATTCACCTACGACTTCAACTGGCTCTGGATCACGCGCAGCGATGCGGCCAAGCGTCTGGACGTCAAGGCCGGCGGCGATGTGAACATCAATGAAGTCAGCGGCGATACGGGACTTGGCGTCATCGACGCAGACGGCGATGTGACGCTCACGACTCCCGGCAGCATACTCGACACGCGCACGGACGCGCAGACCAAACCCAACCTGAGCGTGACGGGAAATGCGACGATCACGGCCAAGAGCGGCACAATCGGCGATCCCGACAAGCGCATCGAAACCGACGTGGACGGCACGATCGATGCCGAAGCGAAGGAAACGATCTCCGTTAGCGACATCGGCACGCTTGACCTGATTGCGCAGAGCGAAGACGGACAGGTGAACGCCACGGCGAAGGATGACCTGAACCTCGCCAACAAGCGCGGCGACCTCGTGGTCGGCCCCATCATTGCGGGCGGCGACGCAAGCATCACGGCCGAGGACAGCATCATCGCGGGCGACCGTCTGGGCGAGGATGCACAGGTGAAGGGCAAGTCCATCACGCTGACCGCCAAGGACGGCGACATCGGTACGGACGAGGCAGCCTTCCGCGTGGACACCGACTCCGCCGAGGGCGGCACGCTGACCGCAAGCGGCGACAGGCTCAACATCACCGAGCTGACGGATGACCTGATCCTAAAGGGCATCACAGCCAACGCAGACGCGACCGTCACCGCCCCCGGCAGCATCACGGACGGCAACAGCACCGTCTTCGACGAGGCCGTGGAAGCGCAGAAGGAAGCAAACAACAAAAAGGCGGAAGCCGAGAAGGCAGAAGCCGCGGCCTACGTCGAACGCGAAAAGGCAAACCTCGCAGCCGAAGCTGTGGATAAGGCACAGCAGAAGCTCGATCAGCTTACACAGAACCCCAAGGCGAAGCAGAGCAAGATCGACGCGGCACAGGCAGCGCTGGATGCAGCCAAGGCGGCACTGCCCGAGGCTGAAAAGCGCGCGAACGAAGCGGAGACCGAGGCGCAGGCCAAGCTGGATGCCTACGATGCCGCCCGGCAGGCCGCCGATCAGGCCAAGGAAAAGGCACTGAACACCGGCGCGACCGTCAAGACGGGCACGGATCTGACGATCAGTGCGGGCGGCGACATCGGCGAAAAGGACCACGGCCTGTCCGTACAGGCGGGCGGCACCATCGATGCCAATACGCCGAGCAACCTCTATCTCAGCGGCAGCGGCGACAAGCACCTGACCGACGCAGACGTGACGGGAGATATTGCAATCTCGACGCTGGATGGCGACATCAGTGCCGAGGGCACGCTCAAGGGCGAGACGCTCGAAGTGCATGCCGTGGACGGCGACATCGGCAGCGAGAAGACGCCGCTGACGGTCGACACCGGCCGCATCGATGCCACGGGCGACAACATCAACATCCGCAACCTTCGCAAAGACGACACTACGGTCGGTCAAATCGTTGCCGAAGAGAAGCTGAAGCTGGATGTAAACGGCAAGATCGACGCCGATCCCGACACGAAGCCGAACATCATGGCAGAGGATGCCACGATCAACGCCAAGGGCGACATCGGCACCAAAGACAACCCGCTCGACACCGTGATCGACAGGCTGCACGGCTCGGGCAGGAACATCTATATTGACAACCATTCCGCAGAGCTCGACATCAGCGATGAAAAGTCGGGGAACCTGACTGTCAACACCGACGGCAACGTCACGGGCAAGGACATCACCACGGGCAACATCACCATCCACGCGGGCGGCAATGTCGGCACGAAGGATGTGCCCATGACCTTCACCGCCTCCGGGCGCGTGCAGATCACAGCGGGCCTGAACATACTGAATTACCGCAATCTCTACCGCAGACCGGGCTCAGGCAGTGCATACGAAATTGTGCTGGTGCTGCGCTTCGACCTGAACGGGAGAGAGACGCTGTATGTGATGATCGGTCTGGATGAGGACGGCAAACTCACGATACCGGGGCTGTTCATCGGCGCAAGCGAGACGGACGAGACCTTCTGGCTCGAGGTGCTCAACACACTCAAGGGTGAAGGCGAGCTTGCCTCGATCGGCACGCTCTGTTTCGCGGACGCGATCGGGCTGGAAGCCGCGGCGAAGGAAATCTACCCCGATGCCGCCATACTCGACCTGACGGACGTTGAAGAAGCGCAGCAAAAGGAACAGCTGCTCACGCTGCTGCAGGAATGCACGGACGAACCCACATCGATCATGGCAGCGCTGGCCGCATTCCGCGAGGATTTCGCGGCCGCCCTGCCGACATTCGAGGATTTCTTCTGTGACTGCGAAGACTACCTGATCGCCTACACGCAGGACAGCGAAATCTGGAACGAAGTGATCACTGAACTGCCGACTTTGGATATGGCGGCATAGATCCCAAAACGACAAGCGCCACGCAGACATCGTTCTGCGTGGCGCAAATCATTGATATGAAGGGAAGTTATTCCGGCAGACTTGCCGCGGCGATGGACTGACCCACGCGGCGGGAGGATTCGTCGGGAATGCTCAGCTCTATCTTCTCTGCCAGTGCGGGGAACTCACCCGAGAGCACCTCGCGGGCGCGGTTGAGCAGTATCACGCCGCCCTCACCGCTGGTGACACGGCCCATGATCAGCACGTGGCGCATGTCATAGAAGCGGGCATAGTAGGCGATGGCGTAGCCGAAATACACGCCGATGGTCTCGTAGATCTTCTCGGCGCGGGGGTCGTGCGCCGCCATGAGCTGCTGTATGATCTTGAGCTTCTCGGCGGGGGTGAGCTTTTCATCCAGATCGATGCCTGCTGCGGGGGCGAGTTTGATGGCGGAATCCTGCGAGAAATACTTCACGCCGCAGCCGTAGTCGCCGCTCCACTCATCCACCGCGGCTTCGCGGTTGAAGTCCACCGGCACGAAGGCCAGCTCGTTGAGCCAGCCCGTGATGTTGCCGTTCATGTCCACATAGCCGCCGGCCTCGCTGGTGCCCATGGCAATGCCCAGCACACCGTTGTCGTTCAGATCCATCGCGCCCGCCAGTGCGGTCACGTCACCGTCGTTGGCAACCTCGATGGGAATGTTCTCGCCCAGTTCCTTGGCTGCATCCAGATAGATGTTCTTCACGCGGCGTTCAAAGTCCTCATCGTTGACCTTGACGAACAGCGAGGCGACCATCACGCGGTTGTCGATCAGCACGCCCGCAGTGCTCACGCCGATGCCGTCCACGCGGGGCAGCTTGCTCGCCGCCGTGCGGAAGGATTCCAGTATGCCGGCATAGTGGTATTCCGGATCGCTCTGCGTCTTGGGATGCCAGACGACCTCCTCGGAATATACGCTCTCGCCGTCGATCACGGCGCTGACCTTGCGGTCGCTGCCGCCTGCATCAAAGCCGATGCGACAGCCGCCCAGATGGCGCCCGACGGCGGAGGCACTCCGCCCGGTTTCGGGCATATCCGCTTCGTTTTCGACGTAGGCCACCTCGAAGGGGCGCTCGTACACGCGGCTCATGAACCACACGTCAAACTCGCGCAGGCCGCCCTTGCGGTAGGCATCCTTCAGGTAGTCGTAGACCACCTTCGAGCCGCTGACATAAATTTTCCGGCCGCCGAAGACCCACAGCAGCGTTTTGATGTAGCGCTCCAGGACGGCGCAGTTGGCCGCATCGTCCGCTCCGTCCCTCAGAATGTCAAGCGAAAAGCGCTCACAGTAGCCGCGATTGCGCTCCAGCGCCACGTGAAGCCGCTGACCGCCCTCTTTTTTGACCCGTGCCTCGAAGTCGCGCAGCACCATTTCCATGGGCGCGAAGTCCGGATCCAGTATCGCCCTGTATTTCAGATTCATATCATATCTCCCGTCTCATGCAATGTAGATATCGCGGCCGCCCAGTATCGTGCGGCTGATGTTGAAGTTTCCGTCGCAGACGGCGATGTCCGCATCCTTGCCCGCTTCGAGCGAACCCTTGCGATCCGCCACACCGATGCATCGCGCGGGGGTCAGGCTTGCGGCATTCACGGCCCGCCAGATCGGCCAGTCGGTATTGTCCAGCAGGTTGCGCACGGCCTCGTTGAGCTTGAGCACGCTGCCGGCAATCGTGCCGTCGGCCAGGCGGCACTCGATGCCCTTGACGAAGATCGGCTGACCGCCCAGCGTGTACTCGCCGTCTGCCAGACCGCCCGCACGCGTGCAGTCCGTGATCAGCACCAGATTGTCGCCCTTCATGCGCGTCACCAGCGAAAACAGGCGGCGATGCACGTGGAAGGTGTCCGCGATCAGCTCGCAGCTGACCCGATTCTCCGTCAGCGCGGCACCGACCACGCCGGGGTCGCGGTGCAGCAGCGGCGTCTGTGCATTGAACAGGTGCGTCACGTGGCCCACACCCGCATCGAAGGCGGCGATGGCCTGATCGTAGTTCGCGCCCGTGTGGCCCATGGAGATCAGACACTTGCCCGCCATCTCGCGGATGCAGTCCATATTGCCGGGCATTTCCGGGGCAATGGTGAACACGCGGATGATGTCAAGGTACTCCTGCAGGAAGGCCGCATCGCCCTTGCGGATGTTCTCGCCCGCCTGTGCGCCCTTCTTGCTCGGGTTGATGAACGGTCCCTCGGCATTCACACCCAGCACCTGCGCACCCTGCCAGTCGGGGGCGCTGCTCAGGCGCATCGCGGCGCGGATCTGCTCAAATGCCGTGCGCAGCTCATTGTAGGACACGGTCATCGTGGTGGGCAGGAAGCTCGTCACACCGTTCTTGGCCACACCCTCGGCCATCGTCTTTATACCTTCGAACTTGCCGTCGGAGGCATCCTCGCCCAGATAGCCGTGGATGTGCATGTCCACCAGACCGGGGATGACCGTTTGGCCGCAGGCATCGATGATCTCCGTGCCTTCCGGCAGTGCATCCTTTGCCGTCAGGCCGATGATCTTTTTGTCAAAGAGCAGGCAGGCATCCTCAACCACCCGGTCGGGCAGCACAATTTCAGCGTTGATAATGGCTCGCATAATGTTACTCTCCTGTTTTTTATTACCTTTATCCTACCATATTCATCCGATACTTTCAAGCCTTAAAATATCCCGCGCGATTTCGCGGTATACGCGCAGCGCACTCGGGAAGGCGCACGCGTCAAAGGTTTCCGCGTCCGCCAGCAGCAGACCCTCCGGCACGGCATCGGCCTCCAGTTGCCGGGCCTGCATATGCCAGATCAGGTGGGTAAATACGTGTTTGGCGCGGGGGAGGGGAGAAAGATTTCTTGCGCCTGCAAAGCCCGTTTCGCGCAGCAACGGCAGAAGTTCATCCTCCGGAATATGACCGTCGATATTCGGAAATTCGTACAGCCCGCCCAGCAGACCCTTTGACGGGCGCTTCTTTACGGCGATGCAGCCTCCGCAGCGCACGAGCAGTATGGTCTTGTCCACATCGCGCTTGGGCACGGGCGGCGGCTTGATCGGATAGCGCTCCGCTTCGTCCGCAGCATGGGCAAGGCAGATATCGCGCAGCGGGCAGACCTCGCATTTGGGCTGCTTCGGCGTGCAGATCGTGGCACCCAGGTCCATCAGCGCCTGATTGTAGTCGCCCGGGCGTTCCCGGCTCAGGGTTTCCTCGGCGATGTCCCGCAGATCAAAGGGCGTGTTCAGCATGCGCTCCACGGCATAGACCCGCGATAGCACGCGCATCTGGTTGCCGTCCAGGGCACAGCAGGGAATATTGTAGGCGATGGACGCGACCGCGCGTGCCACATAGGGGCCGATGCCGGGCAATTTCTGCAGTCCCTCCACGCTTTGGGGGAAGTGCCCGCCACTGTCGCAGACCTGCCTGGCTGCCGCGTGCAGATTGCGGGCGCGGGAATAGTAGCCCAGCCCCTCCCACATCTTGAGCACCGTGTCCTGATCGGCGGCGGCCAGAGCAGCGACCGTCGGGAATTTTTCAAGGAAGCGTTCGTAGTAGCCGCGCACGGTGGCGGCCTGCGTCTGCTGCAGCATGATTTCCGACAGCCAGATTTTGTACACATCCCGCGTGCCGCGCCAGGGCAGATCGCGGGCATTCGGCTGATACCAGTTCAAAAGAAGATCGCGCAATTCCATTTCTTATTATAAATGATCCTCCAAACCGCAGCTTGGAGGATCGGGGTCGATTTATTTTTATAGAGAGAAACTTATTCCGCGGCGACGCTTGCCACATCCGTGCCCAGCACGCCCTGAATCTCTGCCCAGACTTCCTTGAGACGGCTGTACTGGGTGTAGTTCATGCCTTCCGGTGCGCTCTCCAGCCACTGGCCGACCGCCAGCACGCGGTAGGTGTATTCGGCAGTGCCCGTGATGTTGTCCGCCACGGCGGATTTGGTCGTCGTCTGCGTGTCGGCAGTGTCGGCGGTATCCTCGGTGGTCGTCTCCTGCGTCTCGGCCTTCTTTTCGTTCACAGTGATTTCCTTGCCGTTTTCGTCCATTGCGAAGGTGATGACGCTCGGGCGTTCGGTCGTGGCTGCGGTGACGGTCTGCGCCGTATCGCCGTCGGCATCTTCCGCAGTGTCCGCACTTTCTTCGGTCTCATCCGTCTCTTCCTCATCAGTGACGGCATCGTCCGGAACGGTCTCGTCTGCACTCGTGTCCGCTTCTTCCTCGTTGGGGATGGCCCAGACATAGGTCGGGATGTAGACCGGGTTGACCACCTCAACGCCGCTGAAGTCGTCCTTTTCCTGCAGCGTGAACTGGAAGATCGCGCCGGAATCGACGTACTGGTCGCGCGAAGCGCACAGGAAGTTGCCGGTTGCGAAGAGGCAGAGCGTGCGCTGGGTCACATTGCCGTTTGCATCGGTGTTCTCCAGCCAGTACACGGGCTGCGTCACATGCGGGTGATAGCCGATGATGACGTCCGCGCCGTAGGCCGAGAGCTGCTTGGCGAGGGTCTTTTGGCTGTCGGTGATGTCGCGCGAACCCAGATCGCCCCAGCTGACGTAGGCCACGACGATCTCGGCACCGGCACTGCGGCAGGCCTGAATGTCATCCTTGGCGTTGCAGTAGTCGCGGTAGATATAGTTGAGGCCGTAGCGCAGCGAACCCTTGGAGAGCTTCCTGATGGGGATGCTGAGGTCCTCGGTGTAGGCCACGAAGCCGACCCGGATGCCGTTGATGTCGACGACCTTGGTGGTCTTCTTCTCATCCTGGCTGGCCGCAGCACCCACATATTCCATGCCTGCGCTCTGGCAGTTCCGGATGGTGGCCACCAGGTCACCCAGGTCGCCGTCCAGGGAATGGTCGTTGGCCAGATCCAGCATATCCACGCCGCAGTTCTTCAGCGCGGTGATGATGGAGGACGGGGTGTGCATGTACTCCTCGCCGGAGACGCTCACGGTACCGCCCATGGAGCCTTCGACTTCGGCCACGGTGTAGTCCGCATTGCCCATCACGTCGGAGACGTAGGAGAAGACATCGCTGAAGTCATAGCTGCCGTCGGCCTGCTTGACGGACTTGAGTATGTCTGTCTCCGCCGAGATCTCGCCCAGAGAGCGGATCGTGGCCGAGCGCGGCGTGGGTGCGGGGGTCGGCGTGGGGGTCGGCGTGGGGGTGGGGGTCGGCGTCGGTTCGGGCGTCGGCGACGGCGTCGGGCTGGGCGTCGGGAAGAGCGTGTACTTCACATCGCCCGGATTGACCGTGAAGACCACCACTGCGGCGATCGCCACCAGCAGCACCAGTATGATCAGTATCAGACCAAGCGGCTGAATGCGGTAGGAACCGATGCGCAGGCCTTTGTTGTTCTTTGCCATTTGTTTCTCCCTCCGGCTGAATGCATATATATGTTGGAAATCCGAATACGGATTCTTCATCATGCCTATTATATCATGAAAAGCACCGAAAAATATGACTTTCATTGGGCTTCTATATGCTTTTCACTTGTATTTCCATATATTACAGGACTGTGAAGCAAAAAATGCGTCCTTGATACAATTTACGCAAGATTATGGCTATTTTTTTTCAATTTATACCGATTGACAGTCGATAGGATATGCGGTATGCTTGTAATGGTATTGTGTATGCTTGGCTTTGGCAGTGCTTTGCCCTGCCGGAGCTTCGACAATTGCCGGAGAATAAAGGTGGTATTTTATGGCGATGCATAAATTGGGAAAGCTCAAAATCGATCGGACGGAGGACGGCTTTGCTTTCAGCTTCGGCGAGGGCAAGGTTCATAATCTGCGCCTGGGTAAAAAGAAGGGCGGGGATTACGACGACTACGACGAGGATGAGTACACCGGCGAAGAAGAATACAGCGATGCGGACTACAACGACGACGGCTACGATTATGACGATCGCGGCGGCGACGATCGGGATGACGACGGCTACTACGACGACGGCCGGGATGATTACGACGACCGGGATTACGATGATCGGGATTATGACGGCGATGACGGCCGCGGCGGCGATGACGGCTACTATGACGATGACGAATACGATGACCGTTATCAGGACGAGGACGCCGAGGACTACGACGATGAGGGCTATGCGGACGAGAGTCCGATCATGCGCTTTGTCGACGAGAACGACTGGGTGACCTATGTGCTGCTGTTCGTGCTGCCGCCGCTGGGCATCTATCTGCTCTGGCGCAGGCGCAGATTCGAGCAGCCGATCCGCATGGCGGTCTCGGCGGTCTCCGGTGTCTGGTTCATCGTGCTGCTGATACTCATCTTCTCGGCGATCTTTGCCGGCTCGGGCGACAGCACCACGACGCCGCCGATCACCATGACCACGCCCACACCCACCGCCGTGGCCACGAGCACGGCCGAAGCGACCGATCTGCTCGGCAGCGACACAGACCTGGGGGACGAGAGCACCACGAGCGACGGGGCGCAGACCACGGCCGGGGCAACGAGCGATCCGCTCAGCCAGGACGTGACGGCCACCGCCACGCCCATTGCCGCCTCCGACAGCACGGGTACTGCCGGCGTGTCGGCCAATGCGGTCTACACCACCGCCACGGGCGTGTACTACCACAACAACCGCGCCTGCACGAATATCGAGGAAGGTGCCGCCGTCTCCACCGTCACCAAGGATGTGGCGACCCAGAGCGGCAAGACGGCCTGCCCCCTCTGCTATCCGAACCAGACGACCTACTACGCCACCACCGACGGCAAGTATTACCATTCCGACCGGAACTGCTCGGACATGAAGGATGCGGCCGTGATCACCGAGGAAGCGGCCAAGTCCCAGGGCAAGACGGCCTGCCCCGTGTGCATCACCAAGCAGATCAATTCGCTTGCTGCGAACGGCCTGAAGTTTGCGGATTCTACCACCAAGGACAAGAGCGGCGTGACGGTCTACGCCACCGAGACCGGCAAGTATTACCATACGACCGACGGCTGCTCGGGCATGACGGGGGCCACCTCCGGCGGACTGCTCAAGGCCATACTGGCGGGCAAGACGGCCTGCCCCAAGTGCTGCAGCGCACTGGAAAAGAAGGTGTACTGCACCGAGGGCGGCAAGTACTACCATAATACATCCAACTGCTCCAAGATGGTCAATGCGTATCAGGTGACGCTGGCTGAGGCGCTGATACTGGGCAAGAGCAAGTGCAACGTGTGTCTGGGCTCTGTGAGCATCGGCACGTCGTCTTCCTCCTCTTCGTCCTCTTCCTCCTCGTCCTCCGGCGTGAACGTGTACTGCACCAAGAACGGCACCTACTACCACACGAAATCCGACTGCTCGGGCATGTCGGGCGCCTCGAGCGTCAGCCTGCTCTCCGCCATCAAGGCGGGCAAGACGGCCTGCCCCAAGTGCGCATCGGGTGCAAACACCGTGGCTTATGCGACCAAGAACGGCAAGTATTACCATTCCAACTCGACCTGCTCGGGCATGACGGGGGCCGTGGCGGGCACGGTGGCTCAGGCCCTGGCCTACGGCAAGACGCGCTGCCCCAAGTGCTGGACAAGTTCCTCCACCGATACCACGGGCAGTTCGGCTGAGACCGGCTATGTATACGCCACCAAGAGCGGCAAGTACTACCACACCAAGTCCACCTGCTCGGGTATGTCGGGCGCGAGCCGCATCACCGTTGCGGATGCGGTCAAGGCGGGCAAGACGGCCTGCCCGACCTGCGCATCGGGCGCGAGCTACACCGTCTACTCTACAGACAGCGGCAAGTATTACCACAGGACATCGAGCTGCTCGGGCATGTCCGGCGCCAAACAGCGCACGGTGCAGGATGCCATGGTCATGGGCCAGACAGCCTGCCCCAAGTGCATAGGCGCCTATCTGAGCGGCAGCAGCGAGGGCGGCGGCGTGAAGGACGTCACCACGAAGTCCTTCAGCAAGGGCAGCACCAAGACCGCCGACGAGATCAACGCCGAGGTCAAGGCGGAGGTCAAGACGAAGCTGGTCTCCTCCGGCAAGTACAAGTCCGGCAAGAGCGGCATCAAGGTCTATGCTACCGCCACCAGCAAGCACTACCACACCAACAAGAACTGCTCGGGCATGACGGGTGCGTCCCACATCACGCTGGAGACCGCGCTGAATTACGGCAAGACGGCCTGCTCCAAGTGCGCGTCCTCGGCCAACACCAAGGTCTATGCCACCTCCGGCGGCAAGTATTACCACTATTCCAAGACCTGCGCGGGTGACGGCGCAGTCAAGGGCACGCGTGCGAGTGCTCTGGCGCTGGGCATGGATGCCTGTCCGTACTGCGTGACCAAGACCAAGACGGTCGACAGCGAGACGGCTATCGGCAGCGATACCTACAAGGTCGGCAAGAGCGGCATCAAGGTCTACGCCACGGTATCCGGCAAGTACTACCACGTGAGCAAGACCTGCGCCGGGTCGGAGGCCTCCCACATCGCGCTGGAGACGGCCCTGAACTACGGCAAGTCGGCCTGCCCGAACTGCGCCGCACCGGCCTCCAAGTCGGTCTACTCTTCGCTCTCGGACAAGTATTATCACGTGAGCAAGAGCTGCGCCGGCTCGGGCGCGGTCAAGGGCACCTACGCACAGGCGCTGGCCCTGGGCAAGAAGGAATGCCCGCGCTGCATCGGCGGCACAGACGGCGAGGACAACTACGAGGAGTCCGATATCAAGTACTCCGCACCGGGTGAGACCACCGTGTATGTCAACCTGGACAGCGATCTGTACTACTACCACAAGAGTTCCAAGTGCAGCGAGGCAAGTATGTCCGGCGGCACGGGCGTTACGCTCGACTTCGTGCTCGATCTGGGCTATCGCGCCTGCCCCTACTGCAACCCGCCGACATCGACAAGTGACTAATAGTGACTAATATAAACGCGACCGTTTCCGCAGCGGAAACGGTCGCTCTTTTGTCAGTGATTGTTGGATGGTGATCAGTGACCGGATGAATGGGGATCCTTAGAAGTTGGTTTTAACTTGACTCCGGTGCACCGACCCGCACAATCTGCTGACCACTAATCATTGCCCCACCTCCACCGTGATCGTTCTGGAGATGCCGTAGACATAGTACTGTATGCTCAGATTGCGCACGGCATTCACATCCGCACAGGTGATGAGTTTGAGGTTGATCTGCCCCGAAGAGCGTGCGGCCACGTCTGTGCCGTCACCCGTGAGCGAATACACGGCGATGTCGCCGGGAACGCCTTCAAGGGAAATGTTCAGCCACTCGGCATCGAACAGGCCGCGGTTTTTCAGATTGACGGTGATGTCCAGCAGGGAATAGTTGGCGGCATCGTCGGGGATGTCCTCCGAAAAGGTCTGCGGCGCCGAACCGCGACCGATCACCGCACAGATCGAATCAAATGCGTCCGGATAGTCCGACGCTGCGGCGGATATGCACGTCACCGAGCTTTGCAGCGTGCTGCCCAGATAACAGTAGGCACCGAAGCCCAGCATCACCACCAGTATCATAACCAATATAAAGTTGATCGGTTTCAATCAATCACCCCGTTTTCTCCTCGTTTGTCCATTCTATCATTTTTTTCCCGCACTGTCCAGAGATCGACGTTCAAAAGCGCGATTTCGGTCGTTGCTATTCTTGAAGCGATTTGATATAATAAAATAGATGTATCATACATAGCGGTTAATGGTGATCAGTCGGCCGGCTTGGGCTGTTGCTTATTGTCACACTATTTCACTGATCACTGACGTCTTCGCGGAAGGAGCGGTTCCCGATATGGAGAAATTAGTGCTGCTGGATGGCTACAGCTTGATGTATCGCGCCTATCACGCGCTGCAAACGCCCATGAGTGCGCCCGACGGCACGCCCACCAACGCCATACACGGCTTTATCATGATGCTGGTGAAGGTGATCGCGGACGAGCGGCCGGATGCGCTGGCCGTGGCGTTTGACATGCACGCGCCCACCTTCCGCAAGCAGATCTACGATGGCTACAAGGCCACGCGCAAGCCCATGCCGGACGATCTGCGCGTGCAGGATCCGATCATACGCGAACTGATCGCGCAGATGGAGATACCCATACTGGAGTGCCCCGGTTACGAGGGTGACGACATACTGGGCACGGTCTCTGCCGAGTGCGAACGCAGGGGCCTGCCGACGCTGCTGGTGACGGGCGACCGCGATTCCTTCCAGCTGGCGGGGAAATACACCACGATACTCTACACGCGCAAGGGCATCAGTGATACCTGCCGCGTGACGCCCGAGTATGTGCAGGAGACCTACGGCGTGACACCCGAGCAGCTGATCGATGTCAAGAGCCTGATGGGCGATACCTCCGACAACATCCCGGGGCTGAGCGGCGTGGGCGAAAAGACCGCGCTGCGCCTGATCCAAAGCTACGGCTCTCTGGAGAACACGATTGCGCAGGCCCCCGCAGGCGAAAAGGGCAAGTTGCGCGAGAAGATCATGGACGGCGCGGACGTGGCCCGCATGAGCCGCAAACTGGCCGAGATCGTGCGCAACGTGCCGCTGGAGATAAAGATTGATGACTGGAAGCTGGGGCGGATCGACCGCGCCGTGCCGCGGCTGCGCGAGCTGGGCATGAATGTGGCGGCCAAGCGCCTTGGCGACACCGTGCAGAAGCTCGGCCTGAATACTTTGGCCGATGCCGAACCCGAAGTCACGGCAGCGGTCCCGCACCGCAGGGTCAAGCCCGTGCAACTGACGGATCTGAATGCGCTGACGGAGGCCTGCTCGAAGCTTCAAAACGCCCGGTGGCTGGCGGTCTGCGCCGATACCTCCCTTTCGCTGGCCACGCCCGACACCTGCCTGAGCCTGCCGCTGGGCGGCGATCTGCTCTCGGCCGGCGTGAGCGAGGAGGAGGCGCTATCAGCCGTGCTTCCCGCACTCAGCTCGGCCGGGGAAGCGCAGGTTTGGAACGTCAAGTCCATGCGGACGGATGTCTCCGTGCTCAAGGGAAATGCCTTTGACGTGATGCTGGCGGCCTATGTGCTCAACCCGCAGCGCTCCTCCTTTGAGCTAGAGTCGCTCTGTGCCCAGAGCGGCATCGCGGACTATGCCGCCTGTCCCGCCATGGCCCTGCATGAGCTGGCCGAAACGCAAAAGGTTCAGCTGAAAGAAAAGCAGTCGCAGGAGATTTTTGAAAAGATCGAAATGCCGCTGGCCTTTGTGCTGCGCGACATGGAGGCCTGCGGCGTTCGCGTGGATGCGGACGAGCTGCACGCGCTGGGCAGCCGCTTTGACAGGCACATTGCAGAGCTGACGCAGAAGATATACGATGCAGCGGGCGGAAGCTTCAACCTGAACTCCCCCAAGCAGCTGGGCGAACTGCTCTTTGAACGCATGCATCTGCCCGCGCCCAAGAAGACCGCACGCGGCTGGTCGACGAGCGCGGAGGTGCTGGAGAGCCTGGCGGACGAACACGAAATCTGCGCGGACATACTGGAGTACCGCAAGTATCAGAAACTGAGATCGACCTACATCGACTCCCTGATTCAGCTGCGCGATGAAAACAGCCGCGTGCACACCCACTTTGAGCAGACAGCCACCGTCACCGGCCGCCTGAGCTCCGCCGAACCGAATTTGCAGAACATTCCCGTCCGGACGGAACTCGGGCGCGAGATCCGCGGCGCATTCGTGGCCGAGCCGGGTTGGGTGCTGGTGGACGCGGACTATTCGCAGATCGAGCTGCGCGTGCTGGCCCATATTTCCGGCGACGAGACCATGATTTCCGCGTTCAACGCGGGGGAGGACATCCATGCCCGCACGGCGGCGGAGGTTTACGGCGTACCGCTTCCTCAGGTCACGCACGAGATGCGCTCGGCGTGCAAGGCCGTCAATTTCGGCATCGTCTACGGCATCTCCGACTTCACGCTTGCCAAGAACATCGGCGTGAGCCGCCGCGAGGCCAAGGCCTTCATCGATCGTTATTTCGAGCGTTATCCGGGCGTTCGTGCCTACATGGATTCATCCGTGGAGACGGCACGCGAGCAGGGCTATGCCAGGACGCTGATGGGTCGGCGGCGCTACCTGCCGGAGATGCACAGCAGCAACTACAACGTGCGCTCCTTCGGCGAACGCTGCGCGATGAACAGCCCCATTCAGGGCACGGCGGCGGACATCATCAAGCTGGCGATGATCAGGACGGCCGCGGCACTCAAGGCGCAGGGGCTGCGCACGCGGCTGATACTGCAGGTGCACGACGAACTGATACTGGAGGCCCCCGAGGACGAGGCGGAGCAGGCGAGTGCACTGCTCAGGAATGAAATGGAAAACGTGATGCAGTTGTCGGTGCCGCTGACGGTGGACGTGAATGTGGGGGCGAATTGGCGTGAGTGCAAATAGAACCTATGTGCTGGGCCTGACCGGCGGCATCGGCTGCGGCAAGAGCGAAGCGGCAGGGTACCTCGTGTCATTGGGCGCGGCGCACATCGATGCCGATGCCATTTCAAGGCGGCTCACGTCCGAGGGCGGCGCGGCGCTGCCCATGATCCGTGAACATTTCGGTGACGGGGTGTTCCGGGCGGACGGTACGCTCGACCGCGCGGTGCTGGCGCAGATCATCTTCGCGGACGAGAACGAACGGCGGGCATTGGAGAAAATCATCCATCCCATGGTGCAAAGAGAGGCGGAGGCGGAGATTGCCGCCTCGCAGGCAGCTGTCACGGTGCTGGATGTGCCGCTGCTGTTTGAATCGGGTCTCGACGCGCTCTGCGATGAGGTCTGGAGCATGACGCTCGACCCCGAGACGCAGATCTGTCGCGTCTGCGAGCGCGATCATCTGAGCCGGGCGCAGGCCCGATCCCGCATGTCGAGCCAGCTGGCGGCGGCGGAGCGCGATGCACGCGCCACGCACGTCATTTCCACGGATCGCCCCATAGAGGAGACTCAGGCGGAGCTTGCGCGGCTCTACCACAATATCATTCGGGAGATAAATCTATGATCAGACTATTCAGGCGGCTGTTGTGCCTGCTGCTGTGCCTTGTGCTTTCGGGATCGGCCCTTGCCGAAACGGCCAACGATCAGGCGCTGGCGGATCTGGCGGGCACGAGCGACATGACCACCGCGACCGATACGGCCATGGACGGCACGAACGCGGACGGTACGCCGGGCGCGACCTTTGACAATTCGCTGTGGACCCAGCAGACCTACGTTGAGCCGTCGATCAACACCGATGCGGATCTTTTGCTGGGCTATGTGGCGGACGTGAACTGCGAAATCAATCCCTTTTTGTGCAACAGCCGCGATCTGGTGAGCCTCAACCAGCTGGTCTTCGAATCTGTGATCGAACTGGACGATGAGGGCAAGCCCTCGCCGCTGCTGGCGGACAGCTGGAGCGTGGACGGCAAGACGTGGACCTTCACGCTCAGGGAGGGCATTGTGTTCCACAACGGCTATTCGCTCACGGCCTACGAGGTTGTCTCCAGCTATCAGCGCTTTCTGCTGGCGGGGGAGAGCAACCCCTACTACACGCGCCTGCAGATGATCGAGAGCATGGAGGCGCAGGACGATCTGACGCTGGTGGTCACCTCCAAGTACACCGGCTACATCACGCTCTATGCAATGACCTTCCCCGTGGTGCAGTCGGGCACGCTGGATGACAGCATGCCGCGTGGCACCGGCCCGTACTGGTACACCCAGTATGCCCCCGGCAGCGGCGTGCGCCTGGAAAACAACCCGCTGTGGTGGAAGAACGATCCCGAGATCCAGAGCATCGCTGCCGTGAACTACGCCGATTCTGGCGCGGCACTCGAGGCACTCTCGACCAATCAGGTTGACCTGCTGTGCACGCAGTCGAGCCATGCGGCCTTCACACGCAAGGTCAGCGACTATACCTCCCTGGACTACGTGACAAACGTGTACGAGATGCTCATTCCCAATCTGGACGAAACGTCCGTGATGAGCGATCTGCGCATGCGCAGGGCCGTGATGTACGCCATCGACCGTTCGGAACTGGCCGACAAGGCCTATCTGGGCATGGGCATACAGTGCGAAGTGCCGGTCAACCCCAGCACCTGGCTCTACGAAAGCCAGAGCGCCATATTCTACTACAGCCCCGAGCGTGCGCTGCAGCTGATCAAGGAGTGCGGCTGGGAAGATCTGGACAACGACGGCATATTCAACAAGATTGACGGCGTCCGCTTCAAAGATCTGGAACTGGAACTGATCACCTACAACGAATCGACCAACTCCATCCGCGAAAACGCCGCCAACATGATCGCGAGCTATCTGGCCACGGTGGGCGTGCAGGTCAATGTCAACGTGGTCACCAAGGCCAGGGCACAGCAGCGCATCAAGGACGGCGATTACGATATCGCCCTGGTGGGCGTGCAGCTCAGCGAAGTGCCCGGCGTGTCGAGCATACTGCAAAAGAAGGGCGCACTGAACCTGAACAAATACAGCAGCGACACCATGGAGGCACTGATCGAGCAGATCACCGCCGACACGGACGAGACAGCGCTCAAGTCCACCTACAGCTCAATTCAGATGCAGGTCGTGGAGGAACTGCCGATACTGGGTCTGCTGTTTCGGACCGGTACCGTGCTCTCCAGACGGTCTCTGGCGGGTCTGAGCGGTATCAGCGCGGGCAACATGCTAAACGGCATCGAGTTTATGGAAAAAGAGTAATGACAGTGAGACCGGTTCGTGAAGTCGAACCGGCCTCTTTTGCATATTTTGAGCGCATTTCGGTATAAATTTATACGATATGCACAATAATATCGGATATGGCTTGACGGATTCGTGTGGTTTGTGATATAATTTAAGTGCGGATTTGGAAAACGTTTTCCGAAAAATCGGACGGCGAATGCTTAGCATGTCCACGCGCTTTGGGCATGTGAGAATAAAAGCATTAATTTAAGGAGGAAAATCACTATGAAGCGTATCATGACTCTGGTTCTGGCAATCGTAATGCTCTTTGCGGTTTGTTCCATCGCATCGGCCGAGGGCGGCTACACCATCGGCTACAGCCTCAAGACCATCACCAACGATGACTTCCAGCTCGCGCTCTACAACGCCATCAAGGAAGCAGTCGAAGCCTCCGGCAACACCTTCGTGGATGCCATCGCCGAGTCCCAGACGGGCGTGGCCACCCAGGTCACCCAGATCGAAGACCTGATCAACTCCGGCGTGGACGCGCTGATCCTCAACCCCATGGACTCCAACGCCTGCATCACCGTCATGGAAAAGGCGAAGGAAGCGGGCATCCCGGTGGTGCTGGTCGATCAGGGCATCGAAGCCGGCCATGAGGATCTCTACATCACCTTCATCTCCACCGACAACTATGCGGCAGCCAAGGTTGCCGGCGAATACATGGTTGAGAAGCTCGGCGGCGAAGGCAAGGTCATCATCGTTCGCGGCGCCAACGGCTCCTCCGCAGGCGACGACCGTGCAGACGGCTTCAAGGCCGGTCTGGAAGGCTCGAACGTTGAAGTTGCCAACGAGCAGCCCGGCGACTGGACGGTTGACGTTGCCATGCAGGCGACCGAGAACATGCTCCAGGCTGACCCCGACATCAACGGCATCTTCTGCTGCTCCGACAACATGATCGCGGGCATCCTGCAGGCTCTGGACAACAACGACATCGACGTTGCCGACCTGTGCTTCATCTCCTTCGACGGCGCAAAGTCCGGCGTGGACTTCATTGCCAACGGCCAGCTGACCGGCACCATGGCTCAGTTCCCCTCCAAGATCGGTGCGCAGGCCGTTGAGGTGCTGCTCAGCGTGCTTGGCGGCGAGAAGACCGCCGATGACTACGAGTCCTTCATCGATGCAGGCACCACCGTCTACACCGCAGAGGATCTCGAGGGCGCATATTCCACCGCGTTCTGATCTGCTTAGAGCGTGTTTCTAAATTCGCCACGATGCATTTTCGGCGTCTTTGCCTGCAT
>CAVINP010000036.1:0-19683 GCA_963643985.1 bacterium | reverse complement strand
TTCATCACAAAGTTCAGCGGTATGGTCACCACCAGCACCAGCAGAGCGGCGACCCAGAACGATACGCCGGCGCCCACCAGCAGCGACTTCAGCCACGGCGAGAGGAGCAGCCCGGTCAGCGCATAGCAGGCCATGGTCTTAAAATAGGTTCTGATACGCTGCCCTGCCGTATGTTTGCGGCCGTCGGCGAACACGTGGCGGCTGTTCCAGTAATAGGAGTTGGTGACGCTCACGATGAAGGAGAGTACTGATGTCACGACGATTCTGGCGGAATCCGCCGTGATTGCAAAAACGCTGCACAAGCCGTCAAACGTGCTCTTTGCAAACAGCACATAGTAGCACAGCATCTCAATTGCATAGGATATGGCCGTATTGGACACGCCGACCAGCCCGAACTTTATAAATTGCAGGAGCAGCCTGCCCTTTGGGTTTTGCTCCAGCTTCTTGAGCCACGTCCGTACCATCGCGTCTGCTTCCTCCTGATCCCTATTCCCTAATTCCTGCGTTCTCATCTCTGGTCAGCCTGCGCACCCAGCCGTAGCGGTTGACGCGTATGAAGGCCGGGAAACACTTGAGCAGCTGGTCGATATTGACACAGATGATGACCGCAACGGTCGGCCAATGCCAGACCAGACCGCCCAGCATGGCCAGCGGTATAAACACAAACAGCGATATCGTATCCAGTATCATGATAAAGCGTGCGTCGCCGCCGCCGCGGATGATGCCCGTATTGACCGCCATCTGGTAGCTCGTCAGCAGCAGAACGACGGCCTGTATGATGATGAAGATGTTGGCCAGGTCGTAAGTCTCCTCGGTGATCTTGGGCGCGTAGATGCTCAGCAGCGGCAAGCGTATGATCATCATGATCGCCCCAAGCATGATGCCGATGGCAGCAAAGATCAGTTGCAGGGTCACGGTATACTGCTTAAGCTTGGGCATGTCATTCTCGCCCACGGTCTTGCCGATAATGACTGAGGCTGCAGACGCTGCGCCGACGGCAGTGACCTTGAGCAGCAGGAACACAGTATTCGATATGGACTGCGCAGCGATGGCGGCATCGTCCATATGACCCAGTATCACGGTCTGCAGGGCATTGTTGACGCCCCACATCAGTGCGGAAACCAGTATCGGCGCGGCAATTTTGACGTAGTCGGCAAAGAGAGTGCGATTGAAGCGCAGCATATGGCGCATCCGGAGTCCCAGCCGTTCATCGCGCAGCAGGTAGCCCAGCACGATCAGGAATTCCACGATGCGCGCCACGAGTGTGCCGACAGCCGCGCCGCGTGCGCCCATTTCAGGTGCGCCGAAGTTGCCGCCGATGAGTATGTAGTTGATGATCACGTTGACAATCAATGAGATGAATGACACGCGAAGCGCGATCTTCACGACCTCCACCACGCGCATGGAACTGAGCATGACCGAAGTCAGTGCAAAGAAGATATAGGTATAGCGCACGATCCTGAGGTACGCCACACCCTCGTCGATGTAGGTCTGATTCTTGGTAAAGAGGCCCACCGCCTGCCGCGGGAAGAGGGAAACCAGCGTAAAGAGCAGTGCGGCGAGTATGATCTCCATGCGGATGCCCATCGCTGCAATGGAGCGCAGCTCATGGATCCGCTGCTGCCCCCAATACTGGCTGCCCAGCACAATCACGGCGTTGCCGATGGCGTAGACCACCTGCTGATAGACAAACTGGATCTGGTTGACTGCAGCGACACCCGAGAGCGCAGCCTGCGAGTATGTGCCCAGCATCAGATTGTCGGCCAGATTGACGCTGAGGATCACGGCCTGCTCCAGCATCAGCGCCAGACAGAGCTTAATGAAAGTCTTATAGAAGGACTTATCCCTGGTAAGCATTGTGAAAACCCCTTTAATTCCGATTCAAAAACAAACAACCGAAGCAAATAACGCTCCGGTTGTTTGTTACGGGTCTATCAGACCAGCTCGAGGATCACCATCTCGGCAGCGTCGCCGCGACGGGGGCCCATCTTGACGATGCGGGTATATCCGCCGCCCTGGCCCTTTTCTTCCGCGCGCTTCTTGTACTTGGGAGCGATTTCACGGAAGAGCTTTTCGACGACCTGATGCTTGACCTGCTTCTGGCGGGCCTTAAAGTCATCGCGGTCCTCATCCTTATTCTGCACGGCGGGAATGTCGTACAGATAGCGCATCACCTGGCGACGTGCGGCCAGACGCTCGGGAGCGTCGTTGGTCACGGTCAACTCAACGATCTGCTGCTTGTCATTCTTGGTCTTCTTGGTCAGCTCGATAGTATTGTCACACTCACGCATTGCGATGGTGATCAGATGCTCAGCCATGGACTGAACTTCCTTGCCACGCGCGAGAGTGGTCTCAATTTTCCCATACCAGATCAGATTGGTGACCTGATTGCGAAGCATTGCCATTCTCTGGTCGCTCGGCCGGCCCAGCTTACGATTGGCCATTGCTAGTTCCTCCCTTGATACTCAATATCGGGTTTTCGGTTTTATTCCTCGCTCGATTTGAGAGACAGCCCCAGAGCGACAAGCTTCTGTTCGACCTCTTCAAGCGACTTTTTGCCGAGGTTGCGCACCTTCATCATATCTTCCTGATTGCGCTGGACAAGCTCGGCGACGGTGTTGATGCCCGCACGCTTCAGGCAGTTGAAAGCACGAACGGAAAGATCCAGATCCTCGATGGTCATCTCGAGTACCTTTTCCTTCTTGTCGTCCTCCTGATCTGCATAGTCCACATGCACAACTGTCTCTGTCAGATCGATGAACAGGCGCATATTATTGGTCAAAATCTGCGCCGCAGAGGCCAGTGCCTCCTTGGGCAGAATGGTACCGTTGGTCCACACTTCGATGGTCAGCTTATCATAGTCGGTAACCTGACCCACGCGGGTATCCTCAACGGAGTAGCACACTTTACGAATCGGCGTAAAGATGGAATCGACCGGAATCACACCAATCGGCATGCCGCCGATTTTGCTGCGTTCGATGGAAAGCTGCTTATTGCGATCCGCCGAAACATAACCCCTGCCGCGCTCAAGATTGATCTGCATCTGCAGATGCGCACCCTCGGACAGCGTGGCGATGTGCAGATCGGGATTGACGATTTCAACCTCGTCATCGATCTTGATGTCTCCGGCCGTGACTTCACACGGGCCAACGGCATCGATGGTCACGGTCTTGGGATGTTCGCTAAAGAGCTTTGCAGAGAGAAGCTTGATGTTGAGGATCATCTCCGCAACATCTTCCTTCACACCGGGGACGGTCGAAAACTCATGCTGTACACCCTCGATCCGAACGGACGTGGCTGCAACGCCCGGCAGGGAATTGAGCAGCACGCGGCGCAGAGAATTGCCCAGCGTCTGGCCAAAGCCGCGCTCCAGGGGGTTGACGACGAACTTGCCGTAACGGTTGTTTTCGCCGATCTCTACTCGTTCGATTTTGGGCTTTTCGATTTGATCGATCATTCAGCGTTTCCTCCTCTCCTGTCACGAGCCGCATTGCGTCTCGCTGCGCTGTGCCGAAAGTATGCAATAACATAAATAACACGTATTGCATACCTCACGGCAGTGCCTGCGTTCCTGGAAATGCAATCGTTAACGGGAGTAAAGCTCGACGATCAGGTTCTCGGAAACCTCGAAGTCAATATCCTCGCGGGCGGGCATAGCCACGATCTTGGCCTCGAAGGAATCGGCGGCACGCTCGATCCACTGGGGCATGGCCTTCTTGCCGAACTCCTCGATGAGGGTCTTGAACTTCACGGAGGACTGAGACTTCTCGCACACGGCGACGACGTCGCCGACCTTTACCTGTGCGGAGGGAACATTGCAGCGCTTGCCGTTGACGGTGAAATGGCCGTGGTTGACAAGCTGACGTGCTTCGCGGCGGGAAGAGGCGAAACCTGCGCGATAGACAACATTGTCAAGACGACGCTCCAGCTCCTGGAGAATGATCTCGCCGGTGATGCCCTGCTTGCGCTCGGCCTTCTCATAATAGCCGTGGAACTGCTTTTCCAGCACGCCGTAGATGAACTTTACTTTCTGCTTTTCGTTGAGCTGCTTGCCGTACTCAGACTGCTTGCGGCGAACGTTTGCCTTGGGATTACGGGTGGTCTCCTTGGAGTAACCAAGGACTGCAGGAGACAAACCCAGCGTCTTGCACCTTTTAAGTACGGGCTGTGAATTCTTTGCCATGTCCGGTTTCTCCTTCCATTAAACTCTTCTGCGCTTGGGCGGGCGGCATCCGTTGTGCGGGATGGGCGTCACGTCCTTGATCATGGTCACTTCCAGACCGGCGGCCTGCAGGGAGCGGATGGCTGCTTCACGTCCGGAACCGGGGCCCTTGACATAGACCTCAACGGTCTTCAGGCCATACTCCAGAGCGTTCTTGGCAGCGGTCTCAGCAGCAGACTGAGCCGCGAAGGGCGTGGACTTCTTGCTGCCGCGGAAACCAAGTCCGCCAGCGGAGGCCCAGCTCAGCGCGTTGCCGTTCGTGTCGGTGATCGTCACGATCGTATTGTTGAAAGAAGAGCGGATATGGGCCGCGCCACGCTCGACAAGCTTCTTCTCGCGGCGCTTGCGGGTAACCCTTTTCAGCTTCGGCTTTGCCATAGCGGATATTCCTCCCTAAAGATTACTTCTTTTTCTTACCGGCAGCCTGCTTCTTCGGGCCCTTGCGGGTGCGGGCGTTCTGCTTGGTATTCTGTCCACGCACGGGGAGACCACGGCGGTGGCGCAGGCCACGATAGCAGCCGATCTCCATCAGGCGCTTGATGTTCATGGAAACCTCACGGCGAAGGTCACCTTCTACCTTAAGGTTATGGTCGATATAATCGCGCAGCTTACCGATGTCTTCTTCGGTCAGATCCTTGACACGCACGTCCGGATTGATGCCGGTGGCGGCGATGATCTCATCTGCGGTGTTACGGCCGATGCCGTAGATATACGTCAGGGCGATTTCAATGCGTTTCTCCCTGGGAAGGTCGACACCCGAGATTCGTGCCATTGGATGAATGCACCTCCAACTAACTTACGCTTGTTCTTGTCCGGCGCCTGGCGTAGCCCCGAACGGGTTATGTGAAAAGAAATGGGAGAATGACCCCGAAACCGGATCCGGTATCAGCATTGCCGCACCCGTTCGGACTCACCAGCCGCTCCCTATTCTATTCAGACCAAATTATTATACCACAACTTTGCCTGTATTTGCAAACAATTTGGGCTGCCGAAGGTTAAATATCTCTGACCGGCAATGTTATTTTTTTATTGTGCCGCACAGAGACAGCAAATCTGAGCGATGAAATTTCATCTCTCCGCATCAAATGCAGGAAGTGTTTCATTTCTTCGCTCAGAATGCATGTTGCTATTGCAAGTGATTGGTTAGCCCTGCTTCTGCTTGTGCTTGGGATTTTCGCAGATGATCATGACGCGACCCTTGCGCTTGATGACCTTGCACTTCTCGCAGATGGGCTTCACGGAAGGTCTTACTTTCATGTTTTTGCCTCCTTGCTTTGATCCAATCGATCAGTTCTTGCTGCGCCAGGTGATCCGTCCTCTGTCCAGATCATAGGGCGAGAGCTCGATCGTTACTTTATCGCCGGGATAGATGCGGATGTAGTTCATGCGCATCTTGCCGGACACGTGCGCCAGTACCTTGTGCCCGTTGGGCAGTTCTACCTCGAACATGGCGTTGGGATAAGATTCTGTGACAACGCCTTCAACTTCAATAACATCGGACTTGGACACGCCTACATTTCCTCCCTCTTCAGCCATGAGCGAACTTCATGATTTTCGACCGTCTGTCCGTTGCGAAGCCGGGCCTTCAGCTCTTCGACCACGATACCCGTGGTCTTGAGATGCTTGCGCCGCTTCTTTTTGAGACGATCCATGGTTCTGAGCTTACCGTCGGCAAGCATTACAAAGTCGTCATCGATTTCCTGCACCACGACAAAACTTCTGCCCTGGTCACGGCCCATCTTCGATTCAACGATGGCGCCGACCTCGATCGGGTATTTGTTCATCGCCGCACTTCCTCTGCTACGATCTTGCCGGGATACGAGAGCACCTCCGGCTCACCGTCCGTAATCAGCACGGTATGCTCGTAGTGAGAGCACAGGCTGTGATCCTGGGTCACGATGGTCCAGTCATTGTCTTCGCAATAGACCTTCCAAGTACCCATGGTGATCATCGGCTCGATGGCAATGGTCATGCCCTTTTGGAGCTTGACGCCGCGGCCTGCATGCCCGTAGTTGGGCACGTTGGGATCCTCGTGCATCTCCTGACCGATGCCGTGGCCGCAGAGATCGCGCACCACGCCGTAGCCGTACTTCTCTGCGTGTTCCTGTATGGCGTGCGAGAGATCGCCCAGGCGATTGCCCTCCCTGGCCATGTTCGCGCCGATCCAGAAGCATTCCTCGGTGACACGCACCAGTTGCTCCGCCTCGGGCGAACCGCCGCCAACCAGCACCGAGAAGGCACTGTCCGACTGCCAGCCGTCAAGAATCACGCCACAGTCCACGCTGAGCAGCTGACCTTGCTTCAGCTTCTTCTTGTCTGCAAAACCATGAACAACCTGGTCATCCACAGATGCACAGATGGAGAACGGAAAACCCTCAAAACCCTTGAAGGAAGGAACCGCGCCGGCCTGACGAATCAGCTTTTCAGCCATCTGATCCAGATGCAGTGTGGTCACACCGGGCCGGATTTCGGCCCGCAGGGCCTCGAGCACGCTGTGGAGCAGCACACCGGCCGCACGCATTTTCTCTATCTGCGATTCATTCTTAATGGTGATCATGAATTACTCCAGTGAAGACAGGATCGCCTTGAAGACGTCCTCTGCGCGGCTGTCGCCGTTGTAGAGCGGGAGCGCTCCAACGTCGATCCGTTTGAGTTTGCCAAGGCCGTCGTAATATCCGATCAGCGGCGCGGTCTGCGCATGGTAGACATCCAGCCGATTGGAGATCGTAGCGGGCTTGTCATCCTCGCGCTGATACAGTTCGCCCTTGCAAACGGGGCAGACCTTTTCATCCGCGAGTTTGGAAACATGGAATGTACCGCTGCACTTTGCGCACACGCGGCGGCCGGTCAGACGCGACATCAGCCGATCGTCCGGCACTTCAATGCTCACAACGGCATCGGGCGCGGCAAACTCGTCCAGCGCCTGAGCCTGTTCCACCGTGCGCGGAAAACCGTCAAGCAGGTAGCCGTTTTCGCAGTCGGGCATGGCAAGGCGTTCCTTGACCATGGCGATGACCACGCTGTCGGGCACCAGTTGACCGGCATCCATATACCTCTTGGCCTCAAGCCCGGTGGGTGTGCTGTTCTTGATGGCGCTGCGGAACATATCTCCGGTGGAAATGTGCGGGACATGCAGGTGCGAGCTGACGCCCGTCGCCTGCGTGCCCTTGCCTGCACCGGGAGGGCCTAAGAAAATCAATTTCATAGTCCTACCTCCTATGCAGATTAGAGGAAGCCCTTGTAGTGGCGCATCATCATTTCGCTCTCAAGCTGGCGCATGGTTTCCATTGCGACGGAAACCGCGATCATCAGCGAGGATGCTGCGAAAGAGAGGGAAACGCCCGCAATTGCGTAGATGGCCGTCGGGATGACCGCCAGGATAGCCAGATAGATTGCACCGAAGCAGGTGATGCGTCCGGAGATCTTCTTGATGAAATCGCTGGTGGGCTTGCCCTGACGTATGCCGGGGATCATACCGCCGTTGTTCTGGATATTCTTCGCAATTTCAACAGGGTTGAAGGAGATGGAAGAATAGAAGAACGTGAAGCCGAAGATCATCAGTGCAAAGATGATCTGGTAGCCGACGGACATGGTGGAAACATTTGCAGACCACCACTCATAGGCCTTGGAGTTCGGGAAGAACGCCAGAATCGTGGCCGGGAACTGCATGATCGCATTTGCGAAGATCAGCGGCAGCACGCCCGAGGAGTTCAGCTTCAGCGGAATGTGAGTGGACTGGCCGCCGTACATCTTGCGGCCAACCATGCGCTTTGCATACTGGATCGGTATGCGGCGCTCGCCCAGGTCAACCAGCACGATGCCGACAACCAGGACGACGAACACGATCACGGAGGCGATCATGGAGCCGATATTGCTGGCCACTGCACCGCTGAAGAGCGAGTACACGCTGGTCGCGACGGAGCGGGCAATATTGGAGATGATGCCGGCAAAGATCAGCAGCGAGATGCCGTTGCCGATGCCGTTCTCGGTGATGCGCTCACCCAGCCACATGGCAATCGCGGTACCGCCGGCCAGGCAGAGTGCGATGGTGATGAGGCCGAGGAAAGCGTTGGTGGCATTGGCCTTGAGGCCGATCGTCAGAGCGATTGCCTGCAGGAAGCCAAGACCAACGGTAACATAGCGGGTAATCTGGGCGATCTTCTTGCGGCCCTCTTCGCCTTCCTTCTGCAGCTCCTCAAGCTTCGGGATGGCCACGCACAGCAGCTGCATGATAATGCTGGCATTGATGTACGGGGTGATACCCATCGCCATGATGGTGTAGTTGGAGAGGTTGGAGCCGGTCATCGAGTTGATGAAGCCCAGCAGGGAGTAGTTTTCGAGTGCCTGGGAAATCAGTGAGGTATCAACACCGGGAACGGGAACAAAGCACAGAAGACGATAGATCAGGAGCATTCCGATCGTATACAGTATCTTCTTTCTGAGGTCAGCGATCTTCCATGCGTTCTTCAGCGTTTCGCGCATCTCAGATCACCTCAGCTTTCCCGCCTGCCGCCTCGATTTTTTCCTTCGCGGTTGCAGTGAACTTGTTGGCCTGAACCGTGAGTTTCTTGGTGATTTCGCCGTTGCCCATGATCTTCACGCCATCATTGATGTTCTTGATGATGCCGGACTCGATCAGAGCTGCAGGCGTCACAACGGCGCCGTCCTCGAAGATCTCGAGGCGCTCAACGTTGATAGCCGCGTACTCGGTGCGCCACTTGTTGGTAAAGCCGCGCTTCGGGATACGCATGGTCAGAGGCATCTGGCCGCCTTCGAAGCCGGGACGCTTGCCGCCGCCGGAGCGCGCCTTTGCACCCTTGTGGCCCTTGCCGGAGGTCTTGCCCAGACCGGAGCCTACGCCGCGGCCAAGACGCTTCTCAGCAGTGGTCGCACCCAGAGCGGGTTTCAAATCGTGCAGTTTCATCTCTAGTAGGCCTCCTTAGTCTTCAATTTCTTCGACCTTAACCATGTGCTTGACCTTGAAGATCATGCCGCGGATGGCAGCATTGTCTTCCTTGACGACGCTGTGGCCGATCTTGTGAAGACCCAGTGCCTCGATGGTGGCGATCTGATCCTTCAGGCAGGCGATGGTGGATTTGGTCTGCGTAATTTTAAGCTTCATATGCGTTACCTCCCTTAACCGAGCAGCTCTTCGACGGTCTTGCCGCGCAGGGCTGCAACCTGTTCGGCGGAACGCATCTGACGGAGTCCTTCAAGGGTTGCACGGACAACGTTGATCTTGTTGTTCGAGCCGATGGACTTGGTAACGATGTTCTTGATGCCACAGGCTTCCAGCACGTCACGCACCGGGCCGCCGGCGATAACGCCGGTACCTTCGGGGGCGGGCAGCATCTTGACACGTGCGGTGCCGTAGACGCCCACGACCTCGTGCGGGATGGTGGTGCCGTTCATGGGAACGGTGAACATCTGCTTCTTGGCATCCTCGGTTCCCTTGCGGATAGCTTCGGGAATTTCAACAGCCTTGCCCATGCCGCAGCCGACGCGACCCTTTTCGTCGCCGACGACCATCAGCGCGGAGAATCGCATGTTACGGCCGCCCTTGACGGTCTTGGAAACGCGATTGACTGCAACCAGTTTCTCTTTGAATTCGCTAACTTGCTCATTGCGCTGCATTGCGTTCATATCCTCCTTTTAGAAGTCCAGACCGCCTTCGCGAGCGCCAGCTGCCAGCTCGGCTACGCGACCGGTGTAGATGTAGCCACCGCGGTCGAAGACCACTTCCTTGATCCCTGCGGCGATGGCGCGTTCTGCTACGATCTTGCCGACGATCTTCGCGGCACCCTTCTTGTCGGCCTCTGCGATCTGGGAAGCGATTTCCTTCTCTACGGTCGAAGCGGCTGCCAGAGTGTTACCGGCCACATCATCGATAATCTGAGCATAGATGTGCTTGTTGCTGCGGTATACGCACAGCCGGGGACGAGCGGGCGTCCCGCTGATCTTTTTGCGTACACGCTCATGACGGATCTTACGAACTTCGTTGCGATCACGCTTACTAAACATATGCGGTTACCTCCCTCTTTATTTCTTACCGGCTTTGCCTTCCTTGCGGCGTACATACTCGTGCTCATAGCGGATGCCCTTGCCATGATAGGGTTCGGGCTCACGGATCGCGCGAATATCGGCTGCGACAGCGCCCACGAGCTGCTTATCGAAGCCCTTGACGATGATCTTGGTGCCGTTCTTTTCGGGGCAGTCGAACTCGATGCCCTTGGGAGCGTCCACGATCACGGGATGAGAGAAACCGATGGCGATGGTCAGCTGATTCTTGTTCCACTCGGAAACCTTGTAGCCGACACCTTCCATCGTCAACACCTTTTCGAAGCCCTTGGTGACGCCAACGACCATGTTATTGATCAGAGCGCGATACAAACCATGCAGCGAACGGTGTACCTTATCGTCGGAGGGGCGGGAAACGATGATTTCCGTGCCGACCTGCTCGACTTTGATATCCTTATTGACCTTCTGACTCAGTTCACCCTTGGGGCCCTTCACCGTTACGACGTTTTCGGCGTCAACGGTCACGGTCACGCCCGCCGGTACCGGAATCGGAAGCTTACCGATACGAGACATTCTATTGCACCTCCAACTCTCTTACCAAATATAGGCCAGAACTTCGCCGCCAATGCCTGCATTGCGAGCTGCCTTGTCCGTCATGACTCCCTTGGGAGTGGACAGGATGGCAATGCCGAGGCCGCCGAGAACCTTCGGGATCTCGTCGTTGCGGGTATAGACGCGCAGTCCGGGCTTGGAAATGCGCTTGAGTCCCTTGATAACCGATTCCTTGCCCTGAGCATACTTCAGGGTGACTTTGATCTGACCCTGCAGACCATCGTCGATGAAATCCACCGCCTTGACGTAGCCTTCGTCCAACAGGATCTTGGCAATCGCCTTGAGCATGTTGGAAGCCGGGATCACAACACTGTCGTGTCTGGCAATCAGGCCGTTACGGATTCTGGTCAGCATATCCGCGATGGGATCGTTAATAACCATTCTTTAAACCTCCTTTGAATTGCCAGTTTACCAGCTCGCCTTGCGCACGCCCGGGATCTGACCTGCATAGGCCAGCTCACGGAAGCAGATGCGGCAGACGCCGTACTTGCGAAGAACGGAATGCGGACGTCCGCAAATGCGGCAGCGGGTGTAGGCGCGGGTGGAGAACTTTGCAGGACGGGCCTGCTTGATTTTCATGCTAGTCTTTGCCACGCTGATTAAACCTCCTTCAATCAGGCCTGGAACGGCATTCCGAGCAAACGGAGCAGTTCCTTGGCTTCCTCGTCGGTCTTCGCGGTGGTGACGAACACCATTTCCATGCCGCGAATCTTCTCAACCTTGTCGTATTCGATTTCCGGGAAGATCAGCTGCTCGCGAACGCCCAGGGCATAATTGCCGCGGCCGTCGAACGCCTTGCCGGAAACGCCGCGGAAGTCGCGGACGCGGGGGAGAACGATGCTGACGAGCTTGTCGGCGAACTCATACATTCTGTCGCCGCGGAGGGTGACCTTCGCACCGACGTTCATGCCGGCACGCAGCTTGAAGTTCGCGATGGACTTCTTGGACTTGGTGACCAGGGGCTTCTGGCCTGCGATGGTGGTGAGCTCGGTCACGGCCACTTCCAGTGCCTTCGCATTGTCCTTGCAATCGCCAAGACCCATGTTGAGAACGATCTTCTCCAGACGCGGAATCTCCATCACATTCTTGTACTGGAACTTCTGCTGAAGGGCCGGTACAACTTCCGCACGGTACTTTTCCTGTAATCTAGTCACTGCGCATATCCTCCTTCTCAGTTGTCAAACGCAGCGCCGCACTTCTTGCAAGCGCGAACCTTGCGTGCCTTCTCGCCCTCGACAAACTTGTGAGCGACGCGAGTGGGCTTCTTGCACTTCGGGCATACGAGCATGACTTTGCAGGCGGGAATGGCAGCTTCCTTTTCGATGATGCCGCCGGGCATGCCCTGTCCGCGGGGCTTCTGATGTTTCTTCACCATAGCCACGCCTTCGACGACGATCTTGCCCTTGGAGGGGAACGCCTTCTGGACCTTGCCGGTCTTTCCCTTATCTTCGCCGGACATCACCATGACGGTGTCGCCGGACTTCACGAAAAGCTTGGATGCACTCATTTTGCTTCGCACCTCCATTAAAGCACTTCGGGAGCGAGCGAAACGATCTTCATGTAATCCTTTTCGCGGAGCTCACGAGCCACGGGCCCAAAGATACGGGTGCCACGGGGCTGTTTCTGGTCGTTGATGATAACGGCTGCGTTGTCATCAAAGCGGATATAGGTGCCGTCGGGACGACGGTACTGCTTGCGCGTGCGCACGATAACGGCCTTGACGACCTCGCCCTTCTTCACAGCGCCGCCGGGGGCAGCAGACTTGACAGAAGCCACGATGACATCGCCGATGCCGGCCGTGCGGCGGAAAGAGCCGCCCAGCACGCGGAAGCACATGATTTCCTTTGCGCCGGAGTTATCGGCAACCTTCAAACGAGTTTGAGGCTGAATCATTTATAATCTTCCTCCTTGTCTGGTCAGGCTTACTTCGCCTTTTCGATGATTTCCACAAGGCGCCAACGCTTCCCCTTGCTCAGGGGGCGGGTTTCCATGATGCGCACGGTATCGCCGATGCCGCACTCGTTCTTTTCGTCATGGGCCTTAATCTTCATGGTATGGTTCATGATCTTGCCATACAGCGGATGCTTAACGCGGGTACGAATCTCAACTACGATGGTCTTGTCCATCTTGTCGGAAACAACCACGCCGGTACGAGTTTTACGCAATGCTCTTACTTCAGCCATTTTCAGTTGCCTCCTTATGCCTTCTTCTCGGCCAATTCACGCTGACGCATGATGGTCTTGACCCGCGCAATGTCCTTCTTGCAGGCGCTGATCGCGGCGGTGTTCTCAAGCTGACCGATTGCCAGCTGGAAACGCAGGTTCAGCAGCTCGCTCTTCTTGGCCTTGAGATCGGTGTCGAGCTCAGCCATGGTCTTCTGCTTCAGAGCGTTCAGTTCGTCCTTAGTCTTCATTGCTCGTCACCACCCGTCTTTTCTTCTTCGCGCTTGATGATCTTGGTCTTGATGGGGAGCTTGTGGGCAGCCAGACGCAGTGCCTCGCGGGCGGTCTCTTCCGGGACACCCTTGATCTCGAAGAGCACGCGGCCGGGCTTCACAACGGATACCCAGTATTCCGGAGCGCCCTTGCCGGAACCCATTCGGGTCTCAGCCGGCTTTGCGGTGATGGGCTTGTCCGGGAAAATTTTGATCCAGACCTGGCCGCCACGCTTGGTGTAACGGGTCATGGCCTGACGGGATGCTTCGATCTGATTGGAGGTGATCCAGCCGGGCTGGAGTGCGACCAGACCGAAATCGCCGTAAGCGAGGAAATTGCCGCGCTGGGCTTTGCCCTTCATGCGACCACGCATCTGCTTACGATGCTTAACTCTCTTGGGCATCAGCATGACTTATTTTCCTCCTTCCTTAGCTTCGGGTTTATTGTCACGGTTGAAATTGCGGGCCGGACGATCACCGCGGCGCTCGCCACGGTCAAAGCGCCTGCGGCCGTCACGGCGGTTGTTGCCGTTGCCGTTGAGCGTGGACTCGCTCATGGCGTTGACCAGCTTGGAGCCCTTGTTGTCCTTGGTCGGCAGAACCTGGCCCTTGTAGATCCACACCTTCACGCCGATGCGGCCATAGGTGGTCTTGGCCTCGGTGAAGCCGTAGTCGATGTGCGCACGCAGCGTCTGCAGCGGGATGGAGCCCTCATGATAGCCCTCGACGCGGGCGATATCGGCGCCGCCCAGACGACCGGAGCAGGAGGTCTTGATGCCCTTCGCGCCGGCCTTCATGGCACGGGAAAGGGTCTGCTTCATCGCACGACGGAAGGAAACGCGCTTTTCGAGCTGCTGGGCGATGTTCTCGGCCACGAGCTGAGCATCGATGTCGGGATTCTTGATCTCGATGATGTCCAGAGCGACCTGCTTGCCGGTGAAGTCCTCAATTTCCTTCTTGAGAGCCTCGACGCCTGCGCCGGCCTTGCCGATGACGATGCCCGGCTTGGCGGTGTAGACGATCACGTGCAGCTTTTCGCCGGAGCGCTGAAGATCAATGTGGGAGATACCCGCCTGATTCAGCTTTTCCTTGAGCATCTTGCGAAGATTGTAGTCTTCGATCAGATTGTTGGAAAAATCCTTCTTCCCTGCGTACCACTTGGTGCTCCAGTCAATGATGACACCAACGCGTGCGCCATGGGGATTAACTTTCTGTCCCATCTTTAATCCTCCCTCACTTCTGGTCGAGCACGATCGAAACGTGGCTGGTGTGCTTTTTGATCATGTCGGCACGACCGTGGGAACGCGCCCAGTAGCGCTTCAGGGTCGGACCCTGGTTGGCGCAAACTTCTGCGACATACAGGGTGCTGCGATCCATTTCCAGGTTGTTTTCCGCATTAGCGATGGCGGAATTGAGAAGCTTCTCAACAACCGGTGCACCCGCCTTGGGCGTGAACTGAAGAATCGCGAGAGCTTCGTCCACCTGCTTGCCGCGGATGAGGTCAACGACGATCTTCATCTTGCGGGGAGCAACGCGAACGTATTTGACAGTTGCATGCGGACGCTTATCGGCATTCGCCTTGCGCGCAGCTGCCTTCTCTTTTACACGAGTTGCCATATCTTTTCTCTCCTTCCCTTACTTGCGGGTCGACGCTTTTTCACCGGCGTGTCCCCTGAAGGTACGGGTGGGGGCGAACTCGCCGAACTTGTGTCCGACCATATCCTCGGTCACATAGACCGGAACATGTCTGCGGCCGTCATGGACGGCAACCGTATGTCCGATGAACTGCGGGAAGATGGTGGATGAGCGGGACCAGGTCTTCAGAACCTTTTTCTCGCCGGACGCGTTCAATTCTTCAACGCGCTTGAGGAGCACGGGCTGAATGAAGGGGCCCTTCTTTACAGATCTGCTCATTTAGGTTTGCCTCCTTTCAGGCTTTACTTCTTATTGGACTTGCGGCTGACAATCAGCTTGTCGGAATACTTGCGATGCTTGCGGGTCTTGACGCCCTGGGTCTTCTTGCCCCAAGGAGACATAGGCGCGGGCATGCCGACAGGGGACTTGCCTTCGCCGCCGCCGTGCGGATGGTCGCAGGGGTTCATCACAACACCGCGGACGGTGGGACGGATGCCCATGTGACGGGAACGGCCGGCCTTACCGACGCGGACGTTGGAGTGATCGGTGTTGCCGACCTGACCGACGGTTGCGCGGGCGTTCATCGAGACCTTGCGGACTTCGCCGGAGGGCAGGCGAACCTGTGCATAGGCGCCTTCCTTGGCCATGACCTGAGCAGCGGTGCCGGCAGAGCGGACCATCTGGCCGCCGCGGCCAACCTTGATCTCAACGTTGTGGATCAGCGTGCCCAGCGGGATGTTCTCGATCGGGAGGCAGTTGCCGGGCTTGATGTCGGCATCGGGGCCGGACATCACGGTGTCGCCAACCTTCAGGCCCAGAGGAGCCAGAATGTAGCGCTTCTCGCCGTCTGCGTAGTAGAGCAGAGCGATGAAGCAGGTGCGGTTCGGATCGTACTCGATGGCCTTGACGGTCGCCGGGATGCCGTCCTTGTTGCGCTTGAAGTCAATGATACGATACTTTCTGCGTGCGCCGCCGCCCTGATGACGGACGGTGATCTTGCCGTGATGGTTGCGGCCTGCATTGTGACGCAGATCGGTCACCAGAGAACGCTCGGGCGTCTTCTTGGTAACTTCTTCGAAGGTCAGAACCGACATGAAGCGCCTTGCGGGCGAAGTCGGCTTGTACACTCGAATTGCCATAGTGTTTTACTCCCCTTTTCTTTTTCGTTGGTACTTTATCGGCGTACCTGCCATTCGTGGGGCTTTATTATAGGAAGCGGTTTATGCCTCTTCTGCTTCCTCAGCCATGCCGTCGAAGAACGGGATGCCCTTGGAATCCGCCTTCAGCGTGACGATGGCCTTCTTGACCTCGGGCGTACGGCCCTGGGTGCGGCCCTGGCGCTTCATCTTGCCCATCGTGCGCATGGTGTTCACGCCGGCAACCTTCACGCCCTCGAAGATCTCTTCGATGGCCTGCTTGATCTCGGTCTTGTTTGCGCCGATGGCCACTTCGAAGGTGTACTTCTTCTGGGACATGGCGTCGTAGGATTTCTCCGTCAGAACCGGCTTCTTGATGATGTCGTAAGCTTTGCTCATTCTGCGTCGACCTCCTCATACTCTGCGTAGATCTCTTCGACGTGCTTCACAGCATCCTGAGAGATGATGAACTTGTCGCAGTCCAGGATGTCATGGACGTTCAGGCTGCCCACGAAGGTGGTCTTCACGCCCGGGATGTTGTTGCTGGCGCGCACGATCATCGGATCGACTTCGTTGGTCACGATCAGTGCCTTCTTCTCGGCGCCGACGGCCTTGAGCATCTTGACGATGTTCTTGGTCTTGGCCTCGTCGATGGCGAGCTTGTCGATGACGACCATCTCGGCCTCGTTGACCTTGCAGCTCAGTGCGCTGCGCATGGCCAGACGACGGACCTTGCGCGGAACGCAGATGCGATAGTCGCGCGGCTTGGGAGCGAACACGACGCCGCCGTGGGTGAACTGAGGCGCTCTGCGGCCATGATGACGTGCATTGCCGGTGCCCTTCTGGCGGTAGATCTTGCGGCCGCCGCCACGGACTTCCGTGCGGGTCTTGGCCGACTGCGTGCCCTGGCGCTGCGCATTCAGATAAGCGCGGACGACAGTGTGCATCGCACTGACGTGTACTTCAGCGCCGAAGACTTCGTCGTTGAGAACGATCTCGCCGACCTCAGCGCCCTGCATGTTGAAAACTTTCACGTTTGCCATGATTGCGTCCTCCTATCAACCCTTGATTGCGTCGCGTACCATGACGAGGCTGCCGTTGGCACCGGGGATAGCGCCCTTGATCATGAGCAGGTTGCGCTCGGCGTCAACCTTAACGACTTCAAGGTTCTGAACGGTGACACGCTCGCCGCCGTACTGGCCGGCCATGTGCTTGTTCTTGAATACGCGGGACGGGTCAGAGTTTGCACTCAGAGAGCCGACGCCACGGTGATACTTGGAACCGTGCGCCATGGGGCCGGTGTGCTGATTCCATCTCTGGATGACGCCGGTATAGCCGTGGCCCTTGCTGGTGCCGATAACATCGATCTTATCGCCTTCGGCGAACACATCACACTTGATGGCATCGCCGACCGAGTAGCCCGAGATATCCTCGAAGCGGAACTCGCGCAGATGGCGGGCCGGAGCCACGCCAGCCTTGGCAAAATGACCTTGCTCGGGCTTGTTGAGGAGTTTCTTGGCTCTCTGTTCGGAAAGCTCGCCGAAACCTACCTGAACTGCTTCGTAGCCGTCGGTCTCAACAGTCTTCACCATGGTAACGGTGCAGGGGCCTGCTTCAACGACGGTGACCGGGATCAGACGTCCGTCATCGACGAAAATCTGAGTCATGCCGATCTTCTTGCCGAGAATTGCCTTTTTCATTGTTACACCTCTTTCGGTATGTTCGGTAAACCGCTTGGCAGTTTACATATTGATTATCTGCCGGAACTTTCTCCCTTGCGTGTGAGATCCGCTCAGGTGTCCGCTCCGCGAGGTTTGCACCTCTTACAGCTTAATCTCGATTTCAACGCCTGCCGGCAGATCGAGCTTCGTCAGCGCGTCAACCGTGCGGGGGGTGGGCTGCAGGATGTCGATGAGACGCTTGTGGGTTCTCATCTCGAACTGCTCGCGGGAATCCTTGTGCTTGTGGGGAGAGCGCAGAATGGTCACGATTTCCTTCTCGGTCGGAAGCGGAATCGGGCCGGACACGCGCGAGCCGGTACGCTTGGCGGTGTCAACGATGCGAGCGGCGCTCTGGTCGATGATGCTGGACTCGTAAGCCTTCAGCTTGATGCGGATCTTCTGGTTGGCCATGTTTCATCCTCCTGAAATTTGAACTCATGCACACGCTGCCGGGCGTGCTTTGTATTTTTTCTTACCGACGGGCATGAGCTCCGTCGTCCGATTGATGCGGACTGGTCCCCGGAAATTACCGGCCTCGGCCGCAACCTTCCGGTTCATCCCTGTCGCCGTGCGCGGCGTCATTTTTCCGACTGAAAACCGGCATTTTTGAGCGGAAATCCTCGGCACACGACTTTTCTATTATACCTCAAATCGCCTCTTTTTTCAAATCCCAACCCCGCTTTGTTCAAAAAAATAACGCGCCTCGGGCGCGTTTCAACAAACATTTAACTCAAAATCATTCCCATTCCGGTCCGTATTCCGAAATAAAACGCCCGGGTGCGTGTACATCGGTTTGAAGGGTATCCGACATAGAACGCACGGGGGCGTGTAAACCGGTGTCAGTATATGATGTCGTTCGTCACGTCATCTTCCGTTTCCTCATCCTCCACAGGTTCCGCCTCTGTATCCGTCCCGTTCTGCGCCGCCTCGGGATCGCAGCGGTAGAGTTTGTAGGTATATTCCGCACCGCTCGACGTGCTGCAGTTGTACTTTGAGGATGCTTCCATGACCGGGGTATAGTCGGATAGCGTGAGATATCCATTCCCGCGCATGATGCGCCAGTCCGTCTTTTCACAACATTCGGCCCGTGTTTCATAGTAGACCTTCGGATTTTTCGTAACCGACATTGTAAATGCGGCACAACACGGCAGCGTATCCACAGCCAGATAGAAGCCGTCGTCGTAACTGTAGTATGCCATTACCGATCCGCCGCCGTTTTCGTTGATGCACGATGCAAACTTCGCCTGCGGCAGTTCGTCCTTCGGATAGCCGATGCAGGGCAGGTTGTCGTTGGTCACGCAGCTGTAGAGCACACAGATCAGTCCCACGAGCGCCAGAAGCATGGCCTGCGACTGCTGCCGCTTCCATGTGTAGATGAACAGCTTCGCAACGGGGCCTGCGCTCAGGAAGACGAAAGCGGCCACGGCCAGCGGTGAGAAGCGATAGCGTGCGCCGTCCCAGTAGGCCGGCAGGCCCGCACAGACGAAGACAACACACAGTGCGCTGCAGCTTGCCGTCCACCTGCGCTGCACCGCTCTGCGGATCAGATAGCCGATGCCGCAGCACAGCATGAGCGCCGGCGCGGGGTTGTGGATTGCAGCGCTGCCCAACGTCGTCAGCATGGCGTACAGGGGCGCCGTATTGAACAGTACGCTCTTGAGATCGCTCAAAGACAGATAACAATCCGTGAAATCGCTCCATGCGCCGTTCGCGCCGAAGTAGATCAGCCACGGCAGCAGCGTCAGCGCCGTGCCAAGCAGGAAAACCGTGCACTGTGACAGTGCCTTGCCCACGCCGCGCTCGCGCACAGCGGTGTCAATGGCCAATATTGCGATGAAAGCCAGATGCACGCCGATGAGCGACTTCTTCAGTCAGAACACGCAGCCGCAGAGTACGCCGTGCAGC
>CAVINP010000035.1:0-19905 GCA_963643985.1 bacterium | reverse complement strand
TGGCGGAGAGCTTCGGATTGGTCGGGCCGGCGAAGAAGTTCAGGCAGCCGTCGAAAGCCAAAATCGCATCGCCCTGCTCGATGACGGCGGGAACGGGCGCGAACACGAGCACGTCGTTGTAGCCCTTGCCGTCGGTGATGCCCATCAGCGTCTCAACCGCGTTCTCACGGGTGTTGGCGTATACCAGCTTGACGCCGTTCTTGGCAGCATCTTCCACGGTGTAGATCGTGGCAGCGCGATCCAGACGGGCCTGGTCGATATCGGTCACAACCAGCAGACCGGGCTTGCGATCGCAATGGATGGCGTAGTCAATCGCGCCCAGACCCATCGGGCCTGCGCCTGCGAGGATCGCCATGTTGCCGCCCTCTTTGATGCCCATCTCATGGACATAGCTGCCGGGCTTGGTGTGATACATTGCATGATAGGTACCGACGATGCAGCTCAGCGGCTCGGACAGAGAGCCATAGAAATACGCATCGGCCTTGTACTCGAGCAGGCAGTTGTGCTCCATGACTTCGTTCATCAGGATGGCGTACTGGGAATCGCCGCCGCAGAACTCGAAGGCATAGCCGGGGGTCATCATTGTGCCGCGATAGTCAATGGCGGGCTGGATGGTGAACTTCTCGCCTTTCTTATACTTATCGGCCCACTTTGCGCCGACTTCTTCGATCACGCCGCAGAACTCATGGCCGATGATTGCCGGATGCTCTGCGATATCCTCGGGAACACGCTTATGCTTGGAGCCCTGAATGGTCGCCTTATAGCTGGACATGCAAATGGAGTCGGAAATAATCTTGACCAGGATCTCATCGTCCTTGATGGCCGGCATCTCGAAGGTGTCCAGACGCAGATCGTTGGCGGCGTGCATGCGCACTGCTTTGTTCAACATAGGTGTAACCTCCCATTAATTCTATCCGGGCTGAAATACAGCCCCAACCATCTTCTATTATAACACAGCGGGAATACTATTCAATCGTCTTTACGTGAAATTTACTTCAAATACAATCAACATAACCTGCATCAATGCCGTCCGCGGCCTGCACCGCCGCCGAAGCTGCGGCCACCGCCGCCTGCGCCGCCACCAAAGCTGCGACCGCCGCCACCGCCGAAGCTGCTGCGGCCCGCACCGCCACCGAAGCTGCGACCACCGCCGCCCATTGGTCTGCCACCGCCGAAACCACCCGGTCTCGAACCACCGCCCATCGGCCTGCCGCCGCCGAATCCGCCCGGTCTCGGGCCGCCGCCCATCGGCCTGCCGCCACCAAAGCTGCCCGGCCCGGGACCACCGGGACCACCGGGGCCGCCCCTGTGCGGGTGATGCGGCGGACGACGTCTGGGCCCGAAGATCGGCCAGTAGAACGTAGGACGCCAGAACCAGAATGCGCCACCGCGGATTCTGGAGATCATGCCGATAATAATCAGCAGCACTATAACCAGCAACAGGGTTCCCATAAATCCCCCACCCTCACTTTCATGATAATCGTCCGGCTCAGGCGCACCGCCCGCCGCGTGCTGCGATCGTGCCTCGGCATGCGCGGCACTGTGCGCCTGCGATTCACTTCCCGACACGGCATTCTCATAATCCTGTATGCCGTCCTCGGTCGTGATCGTCAGGTTGTAGTAGTCCGCAACCCTGTCAAAGGCTGCCTCAAAGAATTTCTTTGCACCCGCATCGTAGTCCTTGGCGGCAAAGTCATCCTCGAGGTATCGGTCGTACATTTTCTTGAGCTCGCTTGAGGAGAATATGCTCTCGAGGCCTGCACCGGCCAGTGCATAGTAGTCATCCTCTTGGATGGCCATGAGCAGCAGCAGACCGTTGTTGTCCTCCGATGAGCCGATACCCCAGGAGTTGTACATTTCCAGCGCGTAGTCGTAGGTATCCGCGCCGTCAATGCTGTCCAGCGCCACAACCACGATCTGCGCTCTGCAGGCCTCCTGCAGGCGTACGTTGCTGTAGTAAATCTCACCCTCCGTGGCCTCGGAGAGCACGTTTGCCGTGTCCAGATAATAGAAATCCTTGCCGGGTTCAACGACATTGGTTGCCGCAAGTGCCTGCATGCAGCCGAATATCATCAGGCACGCCAGCAGCACAGTCAGCCATCTCTTCACCTGTTCAAACCTCCTTTTTATCCGCCGAAGCTGTTCATTTGATCTACATTCCAAATCTCTGCTGCGAGGGATGCGGGAAAGCCCGACAGCTCGCCGTTGAATTCACTTGCCTGCGTGCGGTAACTGTCCTTTGTGATATACTTGTCACTGCCCCAGAAATCATCGTAGGCCTGCTTGAACGATACGCGCTGCGCGTCGCTGAGGTCTGCGGCATAGACGGCATTGTAGAGCGCATCCGCGTCCTTTTGAAGCGCGCAGTAGGCCTCATAGCGGGTGTTTGTGTCGTCACCGTCGGAGATTGTGTCTGAGAGGTCGATCATCTCCTGCGCGGTGGCGTTGTCCGCACCCAGCAGCAGTTGTGCTTCACTGCCCATGACGGTTGCACATTCTGCAGCGCGATCCAGGTAGGCATCCATGCTGTGGCGCGTGGTCAGCGTCGTGTCCTGTCCCCGGTAGAACAGGCTGAGCACTTCGTCACGATCCTGCGCCAGCGTGTGTCCGCCCAGACCGAATATGCTGCCCAGCGCACAGACACCGAACACGGCCCAGGCCAGCGCGCGATTTTCCTTTAAATGCATTGATTGCTCCTTCTTTTATCCGCGGGTTTCCAGTATTTTCTTGCGCAGCTGGTCCTCGATCTGCGCCAGCTCCTTTTCGGCGTTGCGGCGCTTTTCCTTGCCCTGCTGCTGGACGGTGAGCACTTCGTCCATGGTTTTTATCAGGTCCTCGTTGGTCTTCTTCAGCGTCTCGATATCCACGATGCCGCGCTCAGCCTCGCGTGCTGATTCCACGGCTGCCGTGTGCAGCTTCTGCGCATTCTTCTGCAGCAGTTCATTTGTCAGGTCAGTCACGCTCCGCTGTGCCTCCATGGCTTTCTGCGTGTGCGCGATGCCCAGCGCCATGACCATCTGGCTCTTCCAGAGCGGAATGGTGTTGACGATGGAGGTCTGAATCTTCTCGGCCATCACCTGGTTGCTGGACTGTATCAGGCGAATCTGGGGCGCCATCTGAATGGAGATATTGCGCGTCAGTTCCAGATCGTACAGCTTCTTTTCGAAGCGGTCCGCCTTGTCTGCCAGATCCTTGGCTGCCTGCGCATCCTCGGGCAGGCCGGAAGCACCCGCCTTGTCATAGGCCGCCTGAAGCTCGTTGGCGCGGAAGGATTCAATGCGCTGCTTGCCTGCGGCGATGTACATCGACAGCTCCTTGAAGCACTTCAGGTTCTGATCATAGAGACGGTCGAGCATGGCGATGTCCTTGAGCAACTGCACCTGATGGTTTTCCAGTGCTTCGACGATCTTGTCCACATTATCTTCGGCGCTGTCATAGCGGGCTTTCATCAGTTCAACGGAGGATTTCTGTTTTTTGAAAAAGCCGAAGAAACCCTTGGATTCCTGCTCCTCGGTATTGAAGCCGCGAAGCTCGGTGACCAGTCGTGCAATGTCCTCGCCGATTTCGTCCAGATCCTTGGTCTGCACATTCTTCAGCGTTGCATCGGAAAACTGCGTGATGCTCTGCTGAACCGCTGCGCCGTAGGAGAACACTATCTTCGAATCTGTAACATCGATTAACTTGGCGAATTCGTCGATCTGTTTTTGTTCCTCTTCGGTGAACTGCGGCTCCTGAACCTTTTCTTCTTCGGGCTTTTCCTGTGCCAAAGCCTGAACGGCGGCAGTGGCCTCATCGACGGCGGGTTCGGTCTTTGTAATGGGATCGAGCGTAAGTTTAATGCCTTCCATATTCTTTATTTTCCTCCATTCAGTTCACATTGGTTGATCAGACCGTCACCGGCCATCATGGTTTCCAGAACATCGATGTCCGTCTCGATGTCAAGTGCCTTGTCCTGATAGAGATTGTCCAGTTGCTTTTCGAAGGCAACCGCAATCATGTCCAGACTGTTTTCAACCGATTGCAGCGCATGTTCGATATTTTCGCTCTTGCCCCTCGTTTGTATGAGCATGCCGTAGGTCTCAACGAGTTTGTCGGATGTGGGCAGGTAGTAATTCATAAACTTGCGCACGGCAGAGGCCTTGGAAGTGTCCTTTTCCAAAAGCTTCAGGATCTCTTCGCCGGAGTCGCACATTCTGTGCAGTTTGTCTGCGATTGCATGATTGGACTTCTGCGCCGCGGCCTGACCGAGACGGTCAAGCTTGACCCGCGCCTCTTCGATCAGGGCATCGATGCTCTTATCGCCCGAAGCGGCAGCTTCCCGCACCTCCACCACGTGCCCGGGGAAGAGTTTTGACAGCACAAAATACGCCCCTGCGCTGATGATTGCCGTGATGCCGATAAACCACAGCTTCAGCAGCATGCGCGGGCATATCAGCCCCATCAGCAGCCACACGGCAGCTGCACCATATATGGGCAGTGCGGATTTGATTTTCTTCTGTTTCATCATCAACCCTCCGCCATCATTTTACATAATAATTGACGATTTGGCAATACCCAATTTTACACTTCGATTTCAATGCTCACCGGACAGTGGTCGCTGCCGAATATTTCGTTGTGAATCTCGGCGGATTTGATCCACCTCTTTGCGCGTTCGGAGACAATGAAATAGTCGATGCGCCAGCCCGCATTCCGTTCACGCGCCTTCATGCGATAGCTCCACCAACTGTATCTGATCTCCTCGGGATGCAGATAGCGAAAGGAATCGATGAAGCCGTCCTGCAGCAGTATTGTCATTTTTTCGCGCTCCCGGTCGGTAAAGCCCGGGTTCATACGGTTCGTCTTGGGGTTTTTGAGGTCGATCTCCTCATGGGCCACGTTCAGATCGCCACAGAGCACGACGGGCTTTGCCGCGTCGAGCTTTTTCAGGTAGGCCCGGAAGTCATCCTCCCACTGCATGCGGTATTCCAGCCGCCTCAGACCATCCTGGGAGTTGGGCGTATAGCAGCACACGAGATAAAACGCGCCCATGTCGCTGGTGATGACACGCCCCTCGTGGTCGTGCATATCGATGCCGATGCCGTAGGATACATCCCCCATATGCACGCGCGAGAATACGGCCGTGCCGGAATAGCCCTTCCTGTCCGCGCAGCAGAAGTGCGCCTCGTAGCCGGGCAGGTTCACCTCACACTGTCCCTTTTGCATTTTGATCTCCTGCAGGCAGAGCACATCGGGGTTCAGGGCCTGCACGCTCGTATAAAAATCCTTGCCGATCACGGCACGAAGGCCGTTGACGTTCCAGGATACCAACTTCATGAAAACTAAACATCCTTTCCATTGTGAATATGCTATAATTATATCACATTTGGGCTTGTATGCCAACAGTTTCAGACAAAGATTGGAGTCGGATCGATATGACATTGCGTGAAAAGGCCGATCTGGCGCAAAAGGCCGCACTGGCCTCGGGTGAGATGCTGCTAAGGCACCCGCATACCCCTGCGCAACACAAGGCAGAGAATGATTTTGTGACGGAGATGGACGTCAAAAGCGAAGAACTGATCCGTGGTATTTTGCTGGGCGCCTGTCCCGAGGACGGCTTCTTCGGCGAAGAGGAAGGCGGCACGACGAATGCGGAAGGCCGCTGGATTGTCGATCCGATCGACGGCACGTCCAACTTCTTCAAGGGCGAGGTGCTCTACACGATCTCCATCGCCTACGAACTGCGCGGCGAACCGGTTGTAGGCTGCGTGTACTGTCCGCCGACAGGAGAAATGTGGGTTGCCGTAAAGGGCGAAGGGGCCACGCTCAACGGCAAGCCCATCCATGTATCGGATGAGCGTGTGCTGCGCGAGAGCTTTTTGCACATGTCCTTCTGCCATCGCAACGCCTGGGCGAACGAATACGTCATGGAGCGCCTGCCGGTACTCACGCGCACCGTCAGCGATATGCGCAGATCCGGATCGGGGGCCTATGACCTGTGCTGTGTGGCAAGCGGCCGCAGCGAGGGCTTCTTCGAACTGTGCCTTCACATCTACGATATTGCGGCGGGTGTCGTGATCGTGCGCGAGGCGGGCGGCCTGGTCACTGAGTGGCGCGAAGGTTATGAGGCGCTCGAAACCGGGCATGTTCTGGCCACGAACGGCATCATTCACGAGGAACTTCGCAAAATACTGATGGACGGAAATACAAGTCTGTTTGAGAGATCGGAGGAATGACAATATGAAAACAATGAACATCTACAATACGCTCGGGCGCAAGAAGGAGCCGCTGGTTCCCATCCGGGAAGGCCATGTCGGCATCTATGCCTGCGGTCCGACTGTGTACAACTATTTCCACATCGGCAATGCGCGTCCGTTCGTGATTTTTGACACGCTGCGCCGCTTTCTGGAGCATCTGGGCTATGACGTAACCTTCGTGCAGAACTTTACTGATATCGATGACAAGATGATCCGCCGCGCCAACGAAGAGAGTACGACGGTCGAGGCCATCGCCGAAAAATATATCGCCGAATATTTCAAGGATGCCGAGGCCTTGGGCGTAAGGCGTGCCACGGTGCATCCGCGTGCCACCAAACACATCGGCGAGATCATCGGCCTGATCAAGCGCCTGGAGGCCAAGGGCCTCGCCTACCGCACGGACAACGGCGACGTATATTTTGACACGCAGGCCTGGCGCAGCAACTACGGCCGTCTGACCGGTCAGGATCTGGACGATTTGGAATCCGGCGCACGCATCGAGGTCGGCGACATCAAGCGCCATCCTATGGACTTTGCGCTCTGGAAGGGACAGAAGCCCGGCGAGCCTGCATGGAAGAGCCCCTGGGGCATGGGTCGCCCCGGCTGGCACATCGAGTGCTCGGCCATGAGCATGAAGTATCTGGGCGAGACTTTCGACATTCATTGCGGCGGTGTGGATCTGATCTTCCCCCACCACGAAAACGAAATCGCACAGTCCGAGGGCGCGACGGGCAAGCCCTTTGCACACTACTGGATGCACAACGGCCACATCAATGTGGACAACAAGAAGATGTCCAAGTCAGCCGGCAACTTCTTCACTGTGCGCGACATCGCCAAGGAGTACGATCTGGAGGCTGTGCGTATGTTCCTGCTCTCCGCGCACTACAGAAGCCCCATCAACTTCTCCCGCGACCTGATCATGGCAGCAAAGAACTCTCTGGATCGCATGTATACCGCCCGCAACAACGCCATCTTCATGCTGGAGAGTGCGCCCGAGCGCGAGATGAACGCAGACGAGCTGGCCTTCACGGAACGCGCAAAGCAGACGATCGACCGCTTTGACGATGCCATGTGCGACGATCTGAACACCGCTGATGCCATGGGCGTCATTTTCGAGTACATACGCGATATGAACACCGCCTTCACCGATGCAAACGCGCCCTGCAAGGCCGTGCTGGAGGAGGGATTGAAGTACCTGGGCATCATGAGCGATGTACTGGGCCTGCTCTCCAAGCCCTATGATGCCACGCCTGAGGACATCCGCGAACTGGTCGAGGCCCGCGTGAAGGCCAAGAAAGAGAAGAACTTCGCCGAGGCGGATCGTCTGCGCGATGAAGTGCTCGCCCGCGGCTATATCATCGAGGACACGCCGAAAGGGCCGAAAGTCAAGAAAGCGTAATAATTGGGGATCGGAAAGCGACGCTGATTTTTGTTTTCCGATCCCTTTTTGGTTCATCACGGAAAAACGGGAGGGAGTTGTAGCCCCATCTCCCCATTTTCCGCGACGAACCTAAAAACGGCCGATCCGTCTCTTTGGCGGATCGGCCGTTTGGTTTGTTCAGGGATCAGACACCCTGACGCTCTCTGCGGAGCTTTTCTTCGATGGTCGGATTGGTGACGCGGACATGACCCTTCAGCGGCACGATCTTGGCATCGATGGCATCCAGAATCCAGCTCGGCTGCGGGAAGAATGCCTCTTCCAGCTCGTGTGCGGGCGTGATCCAGTTGCGGGAAGCCACAACGACCGGCGGTGCATCCAGCTCGTCGAAGGCCATTTCGGTCACGTTGCGGGCGATTTCGGAAGCGAAGGAGCCGCGCTCGCAGGCGTCGGTCACGATGACCAAACGGCCGGTCTTCTTCACGGACTCGATCACGGTCTCATAGTCGAAGGGTACGAGCGTGCGGGCGTCGATGATCTCGGCCTCCATGCCGTACTTTTCCTTCAGTTCATCGGCAGCCTTGATGGCACGATACAGCACAGCACCCATCGTCAGAATGGTGATGTCCTTACCGGTGCGCTTGACATCGGCCTTGCCGAAGGGGATCTCGTAGTACTCAGCGGGAACGCCGCCCTCGTGGAACTGCTCGCCAACGTCATAGATGCGCTGGGATTCGAAGAACACCACGGGATCGGTGCCGACCAGAGCGGAAGCCATCAGGCCCTTGGCATCGTAGGGAGTTGCCGGGAAGGCGATCTTCAGGCCCGGGATGTGAGCGGTCAGGCTCGTCCAGTCCTGAGAATGCTGTGCGCCGTACTTGGAGCCGACGGACACGCGCAGGGTCACAGGCATCTTGATGATGTCGGCGGACATGGCCTGCCACTTGGCCATCTGGTTGAACACCTCGTCACCGGCGCAGCCGAGGAAGTCACAGTACATCAGCTCGACCAGCGCACGGCCACCGGCCATGGCATAGCCGACTGCGGAGCCGACGATGGCGGACTCGGAAATCGGGCTGTTGAACAGGCGATGATACGGCAGAGCCTCGGTCAGTCCGCGGTAGACTGCGAATGCGCCGCCCCAGTCACGCACGTCTTCGCCGTAGGTCACAAGCGTCGGATCCTTGTAGAAGCGATCCACGATGGCCTCGAACAGGCCGTCACGCAGCTGATAGACCTTGTTCTTGGAAACGGGCTTGCCGTTGGCATCGATGCCCCAGCGTTCCTTCTTGGCGATGGCCTGAACGCGCGGGATCTCCTCCATGGGGATGTTGACGTCCGGCTTGGCATCGGAGAAAGCTTCGACGTGGCCGTTGGTGAACATCATGTCGCCGATGGCATCGGGATCTGCCTCGAGGTTCATGCGGGGCGAGATCTCCTCGTCGATAGCCAGCTTGAAGTTGCGGAAGTTCGTGGCCTTGACGGTCTCAACGATCTTGTCAAGCTCTGCTTCGGTCGCAACACCGGCCTCAAGCAGCTGAGCGCGGTATGCAACGATCGGGTCCTGAGCCTTCCAGGCTTCGATTTCCTCCTGCGTACGATAGGAAGAGGAGTCAGACGGAGAATGTCCGCAGAAGCGGTAGGTCACGACATCCAGCAGGACCGGGCCCTTGCCTTCTTCGGCGATCTTTTTCTTGCGGCTGTAAGCCTCGATCACGGCCAGGGGGTTGAAGCCGTCCACGCGCTCTGCATTGAGCTGGTTGGGATTGAAGCCTGCGCCCATGCGTGCGGGGAAGTCATAGCCCATGGTCTCGCCGCGGGTCTGGCCGCCCATGCCGTACTGGTTGTTGTTGATGTTGAAGATGACCGGCAGGCCACCCTTCATCTCATCGCTCCACAGCTCGGTCATCTGGCCCATACCGGCCATGTTCAGAGCCTCGAGCACGGGGCCGCGGCCCAGAGAGCCGTCACCGATGTTGGCCACAACGACGCCGCCCTTGCGGTTGACGCGCTTGTAGAGTGCAGCACCCATGGCGATGGTGGCAGAGCCGCCGACGATGGCATTGTTGGGATAGATGCCGAAGGGGGTAAAGAAGGTGTGCATCGATCCGCCGAGGCCGCGGTTGAAGCCGGTCTCACGGGCGAAAATTTCGGCCATGGCGCCGTAAAGCAAGAAGTCAATGGCCAGATCCTTGACGGAGGCATGCTCGGTCTTTTCGACCACGGCCAACGTCTTGCCGCCCAGGAAGTTCTTCATGATATCCATCAGCTCGTCATCGGAAAGCTTCTCGATGGCGGAGAGGCCCTTGGCCAGGATATCGGAATGGGCACGGTGGGAACCGAAGGTCATATCGTTTACGTCCAGATGGAAGGCCTGGCCGACGGCTGCGGCTTCCTGGCCGATGGACAGATGCGCCGGGCCGGGATGGTTGTAGGACACGCCGTTGTACTTGCCGTTGATCTTGATCTCGTTGATCATGGTCTCGAACTCACGCAGGGTCAGCATGTCGCGGTAGATGTTCAGAAACTCTTCCGTGGTGAAGTTGCCCAGTTCGTCCTTGACGGTCTTCTGATACTGGTTGCACGGGATATCCTCGAAATGAATGTACCCGGGCTTACGCATCTCATTCGGATCTACGAAAAGCTGCTTGGACATGGTAATTCGCTCTCCTTTTATAATTGTGGTCAGCGGTCAATGAAACACAGGAACACCGACCGCTGTCGATCTTCTGCCTGCTTAGCCCTTGGCCAGAATCAGGTTGAAGTTTTCCAGATTGTTCTTCAGATCACGCAGGAACTTGGAAGCCGGCGTGCCGTCCATTGCACGATGGTCGTAGCTCAGCGACAGGTTCATGCTCGGATAGACCTTGATTTCGCCGTTGACGACCTTGAAGGCATCCTTCATGGCACAAACGCCCAGGATACCGGTCTGCGGCGGGTTCACGACGGGCGTGAAGGATTCGATGCCCAGAGAGCCGATGTTGGAAACGGTGAAGGATGCGCCCTTGAGGTAATCGGGGCTGATCTTGCCTTCCTTGCACTCCTTGGCAAGCTTCTTGGCGGTGTCGGAGAGCTGTTTGAGGCTCATCTTGTCGGCGTTGAAGATGGTGGGCACCATCAGACCACGGTCGGTATCCACGGCCATACCCAGATGCACGCCGCGGAAATACTTCATGGTCTTGCCGTCATCGATCAGGTTGGCGTTCATGGCGCGATGCTCGGGCATCGTCAGCGTGCGTGCCACAACGTACATGATGATGTCGTTGATGGAGATCTTCTCCATACCGAAGGGCTCGCCCTTGGCCTTGTAGAGCGCACGCGCGGCCTTGATTTCGGTGGCATCGTAGGAAAGATTGTGGGTCAGCTGTGCCATGGTGGACAGAGAGGAGACCATCTGGCGTGCGATCACCTTGCGGATGTTGGTCATCGGCTCGGTGTAGCTGTCGTCCACGGGCTTGGAGAGATCATCAATGTTCATGCCGACCACGGCAGCGGGAGCCGCTTCGGCCTTGACTTCGGCAGCTGCTGCAGCGCCGATGATCTTGCCTGCATCGATGAGAGCCTGCACGTCGCGCTCGATCACGCGGCCGTCGGGGCCGGTGGGCACGACCTGGGACAGGTCTGCATTCTTCTTCTCTGCCAGTGCCTTGGCACGGGGAGAAATCTTGATCTTACCGACCGTAACGGCAGGCTCAGCCAGCTCTGCTGCGGGTGCTGCTTCGGCTGCAACGGGTGCCGCTTCCGCGATTTCGGGGTTGCCGTTCTCGCCGGGACGGAACTGCTCGAAATCATCGCCGGGCTCGCCGATGACGCAGACGTTGTACAGGCAGGGCACATCGTCGCCCTCCTCGAAGAAGTTGGCCAGCAGCGTGCCTGCGAACTCGGCCTTCTCCTCGAATGCGGCCTTGTCGGTCTCGTAGGTGAAGAGGATATCGCCCACTTCAACCTTGTCGCCGGGTTGCTTTTTGAACTCGTTGATGATGCAGCTCTCAACCGTGTTGCCCTGGCGCGGCATGATGACCGGCTTGGCATTGCCCTTGTAGGCATGTGCGGCGGCTGCGGGTGCGGCTGCGGCCGGTGCAGCTGCGGGTGCAGCGGCTTCGCTCACTTCGGGGTTGCCGTTCTCGCCGGGACGGAACTTCTCGAAGTCCTCGCCGGGATTGCCGATGACGCAGACGTTATACAGGCAGGGCACATCGTCGCCTTCCTCGAAGAAGTTGGCCAGCAGCGTACCTGCTACCTTGGCTTCCTCTTCAAACGCGGCCTTGTCGGTCTCGTAGGTGAAGAGCACATCGCCCACCGCGACCTGATCGCCGGGATGTTTCTTGAATTCATTGATGATACAGCTCTCGACAGTGTTTCCCTGTCTGGGCATAATGACCGGTACTGCCATATGGATGCATCCTCCCATAATTGTATTTGGTCTCAGGACATACTATCCTGTCTGATTACATTTTAACAGCCTGCGGGCCAAAGTTCAACCAAACAACATTGAATTCTCAAATCATTAACATGTTTTAACATTTTGAATTGCATAATTTCGTTTGATATTGCAAATTGCTTTGAGTCTCTTGCCTTTTTAAGCAAAATCGGCTATAATCAATCCATATTCACTCAAAAACGAAGGGATGGGATTCGGCCTTGTCTGCACGCAATTCGGCCAAGGCCATCGTCATCAACAACGGTATGCTGCTGGTAAACCGCTGCCAGTCGCGCTTCGGCGAGTACTACACCCTGCCGGGCGGCGGTCAGAAGACGGGCGAAATGCTCACGGAAACGGTCAGGCGCGAACTGCTCGAGGAGACAGGCTATGCGGTCAAGCCGCTGCGGCTCTCGGGCATATACGAGCGCATATCCGGCATCAGAGACGATGGTCAGAGTCACAAGATATACTTTATATTCCTTTGCCGCCTGGTCAGCGGCCGGCGCCTGCCGCCTACGGAAACCGACCGCTTCCAGCTGGATTCGGAATGGGTACCGCTGTCCGAAATCACCGAACGCAACCTCTTTCCCCGCGCCATACGCGACAACATCAAGAATCTGACGGGCTACGGGGAGACCATATTCATAGGCTCGGAGAAGAGCTAGGGATTAGGGACTAGGGACCAGTGATCGGGGCTCAGGGACGGAGCAGATCCTCGAAGCTGTCGATCATGTGATCGGCGAGGGTTTCAAGCTCGGCCCACTTGTCCTTCTGCGTCCGATCGCGTATGGCGATGACCTTGCAACCCGCACTCCTGGCAGCACGGACGGAGTAGGGTGCGTCCTCAAAGACGCACATCTCCCCCGTCTGCACGCCCAGTTTTTGTGCCATCAGTTCAAAGTAGGCCGGCACATGCTTGTCCATGCCGTATTCGTAGCCGTCGGTGATGAAGCTGAAATACCCCGACAGCTGCAGCCGGTCCAGTGCATCACGGGCAAATTCACGCGGCGAACCCGTGGCCACGCACATGGGAATGCCCGCATTTTTGAGCCTTTGCAGGTAGGCCTGCACACCCGGCTTGACGTGCGCATCGTAGAGATAGTGGCGATGCATAAATTCTTCCATTTCGCGGATTATCTGCATATGCTCCATGTCCTGCAGACCGCAGGCATCCAGCACTTCGCGCGTGAGCTTGCGGCTGGAGGTTTCAAATACACGTGCCATGACGTCGGGAGTCGGCACGATGTCATGTGCCAGCAGCACTTCGACCGTCGTCAGCCGCCAGTAACGCATGGTGGCCAGAATGGTGCCGTCCATATCAAACAATGCTGCCCTGAAATCCGGTATCATTTCACTTTCTCCTTTATTATCCGTACAGCCGCTTCAAGCATCGTATCCGGGCCGCCACCCTGCGCAAAATCGGATCGTCCGCCGCCCTTGCCGCCCAGTGCCTTGGCCGCTTCGCCCAGGAGTGCGCCCATGTTGATATCGACATTCCCGGATCGTCCGAATACGAACATGGAATGCTTCTCACATCTGACCCCCATCAGGGCAACGACGTTTTCCTGTTCGATCAGCTTTGATACACAGTCCTTGGCAAGCGTGATGTCGCCCACCACAAAGCGTGCAATCAGCCGGATTCCGCCGACCGTCTCGGCGCTGCCAATCATGTCCCGGATCTCCGAGAGCATCTTTTCCTTTTGCATGCACTTCAGCTGCACCTGCGTCTCCTCAAGCTTCTGACGAAGCGCCGTTATATTCTCGCTCAGTTTGTCCGTGCCCGCAGAAAACTGCTTCGCTGCCGCATGGGAAACATCAAAGCAGTTGAAATAATCCCTGAGTGCCCGTTCACCCGCTACAAAACCTACGCGCAGCTTGCCGCGTGCAGGCGCAAGAGACACAATCTTGACAAGGCCGATCTGCCCCGCCGTGGACGGATGCGTGCCGCCGCAGGCGACCATCTCGTCATCCCCGATGGCCACCACGCGCACATGTTCCTTCACCGTGGGCTTTTTGCGCAGCGGCAGCACGGCCAGCTCCGCTTCATCCGGGAACCAGCAGCGTATGGGCACGTCGCGCTGGATGTGCCGGTTCACGTCCCACTCGATACGCTGCGTCTCTTCCTGCGTCAGGTGCGTGCGCCCGTCCGGCATGGCCACATCTATGGTGGATATGTCGTCGCTCTCATGCAGACCGATGGTCACGCCGCCCAGCATGCGCCAGATCGCACCCGCGATCATGTGATCTGCCGCGTGCTGCTGCATATGGTCAAAGCGCCTCGCCCAGTCGATTTCGCCGTGCACAATGTCCCCGGGCGCAAATTGTCCGTTTACTTCGTGCCAAACCTCCCCGTCGTTGCCTACGAACACGTCCGTGACCAATGCATCGTTTATTCTGCCCGTATCGTAGGGCTGGCCACCCGAGGTCGGATAAAAGGCCGAACGGTCAAGCGTTATGACGGGTTTGCCGTTTCGTTCGGAAACGGCGGTGACCCGTGCGTCAAAACTTTTCAGGTATGCATCGTTATAATAAAGCCTGTCGGTCATGCTGCATCATTCCCTTCCGGGATTTATATTACACATTTCTTGCGCTTCCTGCAAGCCGAATACGGATTAAGTTTGCGATTTATCTTATTTCGCAATTTGAATTGATTGTTTTTTTCGGGCGATCATGCTATAATGAGCGTTGAATCTGTAATTATGGCTTTTGAGCGGAAATGCCGTCCGCCCGACTGCCGCACAAGGAGGTTACCGCATTATGCTGACACAGGCCCCCAAGGGCACACTGGATATGCTGCCCCAGGACGCATACCGTTGGCAGATGATAGACGCAAACATGCGCCGCATCTGTGCCGAGGCCGGTTACCGAGAAATCCGCACGCCGGTGTTTGAGCACACCGAGCTGTTTCAGCGCGGCGTCGGCGATACGACCGATGTCGTTCAAAAGGAAATGTACACCTTTGAGGACAAGGGGCATCGTTCCATCACGCTCAAGCCCGAGGGCACGGCCGGTGCGGTTCGCGCTTTTATAGAGGCCCATCTTTTCGATGCCCTGCCCTGCAAGCTCTACTACAGTGCCTGCCCCTGCTTCCGCTATGAAAAGCCGCAGTCCGGCAGACTCCGCCAGTTCCACCAGAACGGCATCGAGGTCTTCGGTGCAAAGGATGCTTCTCTGGATGCCGAAATCATTCAGATGGCGCTGCGCATGCTGGAGGCCAACGGCATTACCGACCTGAAGCTCTCGATCAATTCCATCGGCTGCCCCACCTGCCGCAAGACCTATCTGGAGAAGCTGCGCACCTACCTTGAGCCGAAGCTCTCTTCCCTCTGCCAGACCTGCCGCGACCGCTTCGAGCGCAACCCGCTGCGCATACTGGACTGCAAGGAAGACGGCGACAAGCTGACGGATGCGCCGGCCATGCTGGACAATCTTTGCCCGGAGTGCAGCGAGCACTTTGAAAAGCTGAAGAAGTATCTCGAAGCGCTGGGCATTGCCTACGAGATCGATCCGCGCATCGTCCGCGGCCTGGACTACTATACCAAGACCGTATTTGAAATCATCACCGAGACACCCCAGGGCAAGCTGACGGTCTGCGGCGGCGGACGCTATGACGGCCTCGTCAAGGAACTGGGCGGCCCGGACACCCCCGGCATGGGTTTCGGCATGGGTATAGAGCGCATGATCATGGTTCAGGACCAGCGCGGCGTTGCACCCGTTGCACCCGAGCTGTACGACACCTTCGTGGTCACGCTCGGCGACGAAGCGCGGCTGGAGGGCGTAAAGCTCGTCAGCGAGCTGCGCAATGCGGGTCTGAAGGCCGATATGGATCATGCCGCACGCAGCATGAAGGCCCAGTTCAAGTATGCCAACAAGCTGGGCGTGAAGAAGGTTATCGTCATTGCAGGCGATGAACTTGAAAAGGGCGTTGTGAAGCTGCGCGACATGGAAAACAGCACGGAGACCGAGATCGCGCGCGGCGACATCGTGAGCGTGCTTGCAAAGCAATAAAATCGGGAGGAAACAAGATATGCTTTCACACAAGAGAGATCATTACTGCGGTCTGCTGACGCGTGAAGATGCGGGCAAGACCGTACATCTGTCCGGCTGGGTGCAGCGCACGCGCGACCTGGGCGGTCTGGTGTTTGTTTGGCTGCGCGACCGTGAGGGCCTGGTACAGCTGGTCTTCGACAGCGCCGATTGCTCTGCCGAAATGCTGACACTGGCGCAGAGCCTCAGAAGCGAGTATGTCGTGACCGTTCTGGGCGACGTCCGCTTGCGCGACGAGAGCGCCATCAACCATGACATGAAAACGGGCGAGATCGAAGTGGTGGTGCGCGATGCCGTGCTGCTCAACAAATCCGAGACCCCGCCGATCTACATCGACGACAAAGCCAGCGAGAATGAGCTGGTGCGCCTGAAGTACCGCTATCTGGACCTGCGCCGTCCTTCCATGCAGGAAAAGCTTCGCATCCGCAGCCACGTGACGAGCTGCATCCGCAGAGCACTGGACGAGTGGGGCTTTACCGAGGTCGAAACGCCGATCCTTTCCAAGTCCACGCCCGAAGGTGCACGTGACTTCCTCGTGCCCAGCCGCCTGCATCCCGGCACGTTCTACGCGCTGCCGCAGAGCCCCCAGATCTACAAGCAGCTGCTGATGCTGGCCGGCTTTGACAAGTATTATCAGATCGCACGCTGCTTCCGCGACGAGGACAACCGTGCCGACCGTCAGCCGGAATTCACGCAGTGCGACATCGAAATGTCCTTCATTGACGAAGAGGACATCTACTCCGTCGTCGAGCACGTGTTTGCACGCATATTCAAGGAAGTCAAGGGCATCGACCTTGCGCTTCCCCTGCCCCGCATGACCTGGGACCATGCCATGGAAACCTACGGATCGGACAAGCCGGATACGCGCTTCGGAATGACGCTGGTGAACCTGACGGACGCGCTCAAGGGCTGCGGCTTCGGTGTGTTTGACAGTGCCATCGAGGCGGGCGGCCGCGTGGAGGCCATCAACGCCAAGGGTCTGGCATCCATGACGCGCAAGGAAATCGACGGCTATGCCGAGTTTGTCAAGACCTATCGCGCCAAGGGCCTGCCGCACATGACTTTCACTGCGGACGGCAACGTGAAGTCCTCCTTCAACAAGTTCATGACGTCCGAGATGATCGAGACCGTGCGCACGGCCATGAACGCCGAGCCGGGCGATATCATATTCTTCGGCGCAGACAAGAAAAATGTGGTCTGGCAGTCGCTGGGTGCACTCCGCTGCGAGCTGGCCAAGCGTCACGGCATGATCGACCACAACAGGTACAACATCTTCTGGGTCACCGAGTTCCCGCTGTTCGAGTACAGTGAAGAAGAGGGCCGCTATGTGGCTGCACACCATCCCTTCACCAACTGGTATGCAGAGGACAACTGCTATCTGGATACCGACAAGGAGAAGGTACGCTCCCGTGCTTACGACCTGGTCATGAACGGCATCGAGCTGGCTTCCGGCTCCATCCGTATCCACCGTGCCGATATGCAGGCCCAGATGTTTGAGATGATCGGCCTGTCCGACGAGGAAGCACAGCACCGCTTCGGCTTCCTGCTCGATGCCTTCAAGTACGGCGCACCGCCGCACGGCGGTCTGGCATTCGGTATCGACAGGCTCGTGATGCTCCTGACCGATTCCGACAGCCTGCGCGACATCATCGCCTTCCCCAAGGCCACCAGTGCAAACTGCCTGATGATGGAAACGCCCGCGGATGTCCGCCCGGATCAGCTCGAGACGCTGAAGATCAAATGCGTGCCGGACGAGCAGACGCAGAAGTAATATGCTTTATTGCCGGTGACCGGTTCAAATACAGGTCACCGGTATTTCTATGCAGACGCAAAAGAACGGCCACCCGAACTCCGGGCGGCCGCTCTTTGCAGTACAGAAACGTATGTCAGTCGGTGATGTACTTGTCGATGATGGTCTGAACGGTGCCGTCGGCGATCAGCGCCTCGAGCTCGGTGTTGAAGGCCTCGTAGATGGCGCTGTCCTTGGCAAAGCAGATCGCATACTCTTCATAGGCATAGGCGGTATCCAGCAGCTTCAGACCCTCATTGCCGGCCACGAATGCGGCAGCGACCTCGCCGTCAATGATCACACAATCGATTTTGTCGGACTGCAGTGCCACGATGGCATCGGGCGCCTTGTTGTAGCGCTGAACCGTGTGGGAAAGGCCCTTGGACTCGATGTCGTCGGTGATGTACAGATCGCCCGTGGTGCCCTGCTGGACGCCGATGGAGAAGCTGTTGTCGGCATTGAAGAGGTCATCGGCGGAGGTGATGGCGCTGTCCTCGGGCACGATGATCGACTGTACGGCCGTGGTGTAGGGCGTGGAGAAGTCAACGCTCTGCTTGCGTTCCTCGGTGATGGTGAAGCCGGACATGCCGAAATCGACCTTGCCGCTCACGACGGCCGCGATGATGGAGTCAAACTGCATATCCTGAATCTCAAGCTCGTAGCCCAGTGCGTCGCAGACGGCCTGTGCGATCTCAACGTCGATGCCGACGATCTCACCGGTCTCATCATCGTAGTACTCGTAGGGCGCGAAGTCGATGCTGGAACCCATCTTCAGCGTCTCTGCCATGGCGGCGGAGCAGATCAGAACAAGTATCAGTGCCAGAGAAATCAAAGTCTTTTTCATTTTCGTATCCCCCTAAAATCCGTACTGTGTGTTTTTGTGTTTCGGAATGGGCATATATTATCACTCAAATGCCGTGCTGTCAATCTTTTTTACTGTTAAATATTCAGTTTATGCATGAATATTCTGCGTTTATTCAAGTTTTAACGCATATTTTTGCATGCCAACTATTGCAGACTTAATACAGCGGTACTATAATTAAAATCGAAAATCTGTACAAAAGAAAGTGGTGTATACCCATGAAAGGCAGAAGCTTCCTCAAGCTCCTGGATCTGACTCCCGAAGAGATTACCTCCCTGCTCGATCTGGCCGGGGAATTGAAATTCAAGAAACAGCTGAGCATGCCGCACGATGAGCTCAAGGGCAAAAACATTGCGCTCATATTTGAAAAGACCTCCACGCGCACGCGCTGCAGCTTCGAGGTGGCCGCGCACGATCTGGGCATGCATGTGACCTACCTTGATCCCGGCGGATCCCAGATCGGCAAAAAGGAATCCATTGCGGACACGGCGCGGGTACTGGGCCGCATGTTTGACGGCATCGAATACCGCGGCTACGGTCAGGAGATCGTCGAGACGCTGGCCAAATACGCGGGCGTGCCGGTCTGGAACGGCCTGACCAATGAATTTCATCCCACGCAGATACTGGCGGATTTCCTGACGCTGCGCGAACACTTTGCCCAGCTTCAGGGTCTGAAGCTGGTCTACATGGGCGATGCCCGCTACAACATGGGCAACTCGCTGATGGTCGGCTGCGCCAAGATGGGCCTGCACTTTGTGGCCTGTGCGCCCGAGAAGTACTTCCCTGATCCCGCGCTCGTGGCCACCTGCCGCGAAATTGCCGCGCAGACGGGCGCAACGCTCGAGTTCAACAGCGACCCTGCCACCGCCGTACAGGGCGCGAACTGCATCTACACCGACGTATGGGTCTCCATGGGCGAGCCGGATGCCGTATGGTCTGAGCGTATACACGATCTGATGCCCTATCAGGTCAATTCCGAACTGATGCGCATTGCAGGGCCGGACTGTGTATTTATGCACTGCCTGCCCGCTTTCCACGATCTCAACACCGGCATCGGCCGCGAAATTCATGCCAAGTTCGGCATCGATGCCATGGAAGTGACCGACGAGGTCTTCGAGTCCCCCGCTTCCATCGTATTTGACGAGGCCGAAAACCGCATGCACACGATCAAGG
>CAVINP010000034.1:0-20577 GCA_963643985.1 bacterium | reverse complement strand
ACTGCTGTTACGAAATTCACTGCTCAGCTTACCGCCTCATTTAATCAGTGTATCCTTTTAATCAGTCTTCTTCGGTATACCTGGCGCGTTCGCCGCCGATCAGCCTCGGCCGCGTGCGTGCGGCGGTGACGGCCGCTGCGCCGATGAGGCGCGTCTCGGGGCGAATCGGCACGGCCACAGCGCGCAGATGCATGCCGATGAGCGTCGAGCCGATGTCAATGCCGGCGTCCGCGCGTATTTCGGACACCAATACAGGGTCGGACATCATTTTCCATGCGGCGGTGGCCAGGGAGCCGCCCGCCTTCTTGCGCGGCACGGCACAGACGATCTCATAGCCGCGCTTCTCGGCAACTTCGCGTTCAACGACCAGCGAACGGTTCAGGTGTTCACAGCACTGAAATGCCGCATCAAAGCCATGCTTTTCAGCCTCGTCCAGCACCGCCCGCGCCACGGCCTCGCCGTATTCGTAGGTGGAATCGTGGCCGATCACGCCACCCGCAATTTCGCTGGACGAGCAGCCGACCACCAGCAGCGACACCGGGTTAAAGTGCGGCCGGTTTTCGTTTATGACCTCTTCGACAAGCGCACAGGTCTGAGTGCAGATTTCGTTGACTTCCATTTCTTATTCGCCTCCGTGCATAAATACATAGCTGCCCACGGACACTGCCACCGCCAGATTGAGCGAATCGATCTCGTCGCTCTGCGGTATCAGTACGCTCTGCCCCAGCTGCGCAAAACGGGCGGGCAGCCCCGACTGTTCGTTGCCGAACACCAGCGTAAAGGGTGCTTTGGCCTGCCGCGCCGCCTGCCCCAGCGGTATTGCGCCGTCCAGCATAAAGGGATAGAGCGGCCGGTCGGGGTGAGATGCGCGGTAGTCCTCGAAATTGTCATAGGTGTGCACGCGCAGCTTGTAGAATGCGCCCATGGACGAGCGCAGCGCGTGCGGCTCGAACACGTCCACGCAGGGGCGGATCAGCGCCACATCGCGTATGCCGAAACCCAGCAGAGAGCGCATGGCCGTGCCCAGATTGCCGCTGTCGGAGATCTGGCAGAGCACCGCATGGCAGGCGGCAGGGTCAAGATCGGACTCGAACTTCTCGAACACCAGCCCGGCAAAGCAGTTGTCCTTTTTGCTCTCGCGCCGCAGCACGCGCTCGGCCATTTCCTCACGCACACCGCGCTCGGCACAGATGCGCCGCAGCTTCTCGACGCCCTCGTTTTTCAGACCATCCGGATGCAGCAGCAGGCGCACGACCTGCTGAGGTCGCGCCTCCATCAGCATCAGCGAGGGAAACACGCCCAGCGCATAGCTGTAGCTGAGCTTTCGCGAATAGGGTTCCAGTTTCGGCATGGTATATCAACCTCGTCTTCGGTTCTTCCCGGTTTCCCGGGGGATCAGCGGTCAGTGGCCGGTTGAATGGCGCGGGTTACCGTTTTTCACTGCACTATTCAGCTGATCATTAATAACTGTCACGCATTAAAGCGTATCCAGCCGCGCAGATAGTCGCGCAGCGCCTTGGAATGCGTCTCCATCGGAAAATGCCCCGCAGACTTGAGCACGTGCTTTTCCGCGCCCTCCAGGAGACGGTCAATCTCATCCTGATGTTCTTTGGAAACCATGCGGTCGCGCCCTCCGCTGATGACCATGGCGGGACAGAAGCCCAGTCCGTTCTCGGGCGGCTTGCCTCCCGCACGCAGCATGCGCACAAAGCACGCACCCGCGCCGGGGCGCAGCAGGGGCGTACGCATGCGGTCGACGATGTAGTCGTCCATCGGAAAGCCGGCATAGTGCTCGATCATGCGGCGAAACTTCTCTTGGGAATGCACGGTCTCTTTGAACCAGCGGCCGTTTTCACCGTCCTTGGCAAGCTTTGGCGCGGAGAGCAGGGGAGAGATATGTATCTGGGATTTGACGCTTTCCGGGTACAGCGCCGCCATCTCCATCACGGTGGCACAGGCCGTGCCGTGTCCGCCCAGGTGCCAGAGCGAATCGGGGGCATCGCTCTGACGGTCGATCTCGTCCAGTATGCCCCAGAGCATGTTCGCACGCGTCAGATTGTCCTGAGGAGGATTGGTCGCGCAGTCGCTGCGGCCGAAGCCCGGCAGATCCGCCAGCACCGTCAGACACCCCAGTTGCATCAGCTCCGGCAGGAGTTTGCGCCAGTGAAACGTGCCGATCAGCGGCGATGAGAGCAGCAGTACGCGCTCGCGGGGCCTGTCCTGAGGGGCCGCAATGCGAAAGAATACGCGTATGCCCTGAAAGGACAGGTATCGGCTTTCCTCTGTCACGCGCGCATCCACCTCGCCATTTTGCTTCATTACCCCAGTATTTTACCATATATGCGCCGCATTGGCAATGAAAACAGAGTCAATTAAGTCTAAAAAACTGTTGCAGTATGCGAAAATCTATTGTATAATAAAAAATGCGGCGGTATAAGCATCCCCGATCGGATGTTCCCCGCAAGCATGAAAGGACCGACAGCAGTCGGATAATGTGATATGAAGGAAAAACTGCGGATTTATGGCGACGAGCGCCTGGAGGGTCAGGTCACGGTCAGCGGCGGCAAGAATGCCGCGGTGGCGATCATTCCGGCGGCGTTGCTCGGTGATTCGCCGTCTACGATAGACAACATCCCCGACATCAACGATGTTCATGTGATTATCGAGATGCTCAGGTGGCTGGGCGCGAGGGTGGAATTCAGGGACAACACCATCTGGATCGATCCGCGCACGGTCGACAAGTTCAATCCGCCCTACGAGCTGGCGGGGCGCATGCGGGCCTCGTACTATCTGGCCCCCGTGCTGCTGGGGCTGTTCAGGCGGGCCGAAGTGCCGCTGCCGGGCGGCTGCGATATCGGCGCACGCCCCATCGACCAGACCGTCAAGGGCATGCAGACCCTGGGGGCGCAGGTCGAGACGCTGGGCGGCGTGCTGGTGGCCACGGCCGACGTGTTGCAGGGCGCGGACGTATTTCTGGACATGCCTTCCGTGGGCGCGACGGTCAACTCCATGCTCACGGCGGTTTCCGCGCCGGGGCTGACCACCATTCACAATGCGGCCAAGGAGCCGCACATTGTGGACCTTGCCAACTTCCTCTCCAGCATGGGCGCCTACGTCAAGGGCGCGGGCACGGACGTGATCCGCATCCGCGGCGGCCGGCAGCTGCACGGCGCGAACTACACCGTCGTGCCGGACCAGATCGAGACGGGCACGCTGATGATTGCGGCGGCCGCGGCGGGCGATGACGTGTACATCACGGGCGCGATCCCCACGCACATGGAGGCGCTCTCGGCAAAGCTGCTGGAGATGGGCGTAAACGTCACCAGTGAGGATGACTGGATACGCGTGCGCTCCAACCGTTCCTTCCGCGCGGTCAACGTCAAGACGCAGGGCTATCCGGGCTTCCCGACCGACCTGCAGCAGCCGCTCTCGGCGCTTCTGACGGTGGCCAACGGCACGAGCATCGTCACCGAGACGATATTCGAATCGCGCTTCCGCTTTCTGGACGAGCTGCGCAAGATGGGCGCAAACGTGCGCGTGATCGAATCCAGCGCGATGATCACGGGCGTGGATCACCTGGTCGGCGCACGCGTGAACGCCACGGATCTGCGTGCGGGCGCGGCGATGATCGTGGCCGGGCTCATGGCGCAGGGTGTTACCGAAATCGGCGGCGTGGGCTATATCCTCAGGGGCTACGAAAACATCGACAAAAAGCTGGTCAACCTGGGCGCGCACATCGAGCGCATACAGTATGACGACCTCTTTTGAGCCGGAATATAACACAAACGTCGTTTAAACCTTGAATTTGTCGGTTGTAATTGCCGCGTTTGCGTGTTATAATGGTATAGGAATTGAATTATACCAAAATACACCGCCGTTCAACGGCGGCGTGTTTTTGAAGTCAGTGATTCGGAGAAACGAGGTTTTTGCAGGCAGGAACAAGACGCAAAGACCTGTTTTGTGTGTCCGAATCAATTGAAAGTGAGGGAGAAGCAGCATGCCGAAGAAGGCCATGTCCGTCCACGAGGCCGAGAAGATCGCACAGCGCATCGCCGATGAACAGCAGGTGGAGCTGGTGGACGTGGAGCTGGTAAAGGAGCCGCTGGGGCACTTCCTGCGCTTTTTCATTGACAAGCCGGACGGTGTCTCGCTCAATGACTGCGAGAATTTTCATCGCCGCATTCAGCCGCTGGTGGAGGATGTTGCCTTCGATTATATGGAGGTGTCCTCGCCGGGCGCGGACAGACCGCTGAAGAAGCCGCGTGACTTTGAGCGTGCGGCGGGTATGGCGGTGGAACTGAAGACCTACAAGCCCGTTGACGGCGCGAAGCAGTTCAGGGGCGATCTGATCGGCCTTGAGGACGGCATCATCAGCATCACGGCCGAGGACGGCACCGCGCTCACCTTCCCGCAGAAGGATGTTGCCGTCGTGCGCCCGCTGATCGAGTTTACGGAAGAGGATCTGGCGGACGACGTTCCGGCAGAATAAGTATATAAGTTGTATAATCGGACAGGGAATAATCAGGAGGAGACCCAAATGGCAAACGGTGGAAACGGTGGCATTGATTCCGTTGAATTTTTCAGCGCACTGGACGCGATGGCAAAAGAGCGGCGCATCAACAAGGATGTGCTCTTTACCGCGATTGAATCGGCGCTGATTTCCGCATACAAGAAAAATTTCGGCAAGACGGCGAACGTCCGCGCGACCATCGACCCTCAGAAGGGCACGGTCGAGGTCTATTCCCGCAAGAGCGTGGTCGAAGAGGTGCATGATCCGCTCTGCGAGATGACGCTGGCGGATGCCCGCGAGATCCGTCCGCAGTATGAGCTGGGCGATCTGGTGGAGGTGCCCGTCACGCCCAAGAACTTCGGCCGCATCGCGGCGCAGACCGGCAAGCAGGTCGTCGTGCAGCATCTGCGCGAGGCCGAGCGCGGCGTGATCTACGATGAGTACAGCCAGAAGGAAAACGAGATTCTGACCGCCATTGTGCAGCGCATCGAAAACAAGCAGGTCTTTGTCGAGCTCGGCCGCGTCGAGGGCGTGATCGAGCCGGCGCAGCAGATGCCCACGGAAGAGCTGGACATCAACGACCGCATCAAGGTCTACGTGCTGGAGGTTTCCCGTCTGGGTCACGGCCCGCAGGTCTACGTCTCCAGAACGCATCCGGGCCTGGTCAAGCGCCTGTTTGAACTGGAAGTGCCCGAGATCGTCAGCGGCGTGGTGCAGATCAAGTCCATCGCGCGCGAGGCCGGCTTCCGCACGAAGATGGCTGTATTCTCCACCGATCCCATGATCGATGCCGTCGGTTCCTGCGTAGGCCCCAAGGGCATGCGCGTTGAAAATGTCGTCAACGAGCTCAAGACCGAGAAGATCGACATCGTGAAGTGGTCGTCCGATCCGGCGGAGTTCATTGCCAACGCACTCAACCCCGCCCGCGTCATCAGCGTATTCGTGGCCGAGAATGACAAGGCCGCACGCGTGATCGTGCCGGACAACCAGCTGTCGCTGGCCATCGGCAAGGAGGGCCAGAACGCCCGCCTCGCTGCCAAGCTGACCGGCTGGAAGATCGACATCAAGTCCCAGAGCCAGATGGATGCGCTGGCCGCCGAGGCGACGGACGCGCCGGAAGCGGAGGGTGAAGCCTGATGCCCGTCAAACCGCGCAAGATACCGATGCGCATGTGCGTGGGCTGCCGCGAAATGAAGCCCAAGGCGACGCTGCTGCGCGTCGTGAAGCCGCAGGACGGTGATGCCCATATCGACAGAACGGGCAAGGCCCAGGGGCGCGGCGCGTACGTCTGCGAGAGCATCGAGTGCCTCAAAAAGGCGCAGAAGACCAGGGCACTCGACCGTGCGCTGGAGACAAAGATCGATGAGGCCGTGTTTGCCGCCCTCGAGGCGCAGATCACGGGTGGTGACGGGGCATGAAGCGTTATCTGAGTCTGCTCGGCCTGGCCGTGCGTGCGGGCAAGGTGTTAAGCGGCGAAAAGGCCTGCGTACAGGCCATACGAAACGGCTCGGCCTGCCTGACCCTGCTGGACGGAGCTGCCGCGCAGAACACCACCAAGAGCGTGACGGATGCCTGCAAGTGGCACGAGGTGCCGCTGCTGATCGCTCCGGCAAACGAATTGGGACATGCCATAGGGAAACCCGGCCGCATGGTTGCGGCCGTTACGGATCCGCCACTTGCGGATCGCATAAATCAGCTTGAAAAAGCAGAGCTTTGATACTATCGGGGGTGCATTAACAGCAATGGCCAAAGTCAGGGTTCAGGACGCAACCAAAGAATTGAGCGCGAATACCGGCAAGATGCTCGAGAGCGTGTCGCAGATGCGCAAAAAGACGCAGGAGATGCTTGGCAGCCTGCGCAAGATGTCTGCGGGCTTCAATCGTGAAGCTCAGGAAGCTGCCCAGCGCGCAGCGCTCGAGGAGCAGAAGAAGCGCTATGAGGCCGAAGCACAGTTCATGTCCGCCTATTCCAGCGAACAGGTGCCCGAGGTGCCCAAGGAGGCCCCCGCACCCGTAGAGGCTCCCAAGCCGGTCGCGGAAGAGGTCAAGCCCGCCGTTCAGGAAAACAAGCCGGAAGAGCCCAAGGCACAGGAAGAAGCGCCGAAGGCGGAGCCTGCAAAGCCTGCCCAGCAGCAGGGCCAGCGTCCGTACGGCCGCCCCGTGCAGCCGGGCCAGCCGGGACAGCAGGGTCAGCGTCAGTACGGCCGCCCCGTGCAGCCGGGCCAGCCGGGTCAGCAGGGTCAGCGTCAGTACGGCCGCCCCGTGCAGCCGGGTGCGCAGGGCCAGCGTCCCTTCGGCCGTCCCGCGCAGCCGGGCCAGCAAGGTCAGCAGGGCCAGCGCCAGTTTGGCCGTCCCGCACAGCCGGGACAGCAGGGCCAGCGTCCCTTCGGCAACCGTCCGCAGCAGGGCGGCACGGGTGGCGCGCCCAGAAGCGGTGGCTTCGGCGGCCGCTCCAGAATGCCGGAAATGGTGCCCGCCATGGAGAAGGAGCGCGTCTCCAACTACGATCCGAACAAAAAGCAGTACGTGCGCCAGGTCGATCCCGAGCGCAATGCCAATAAGAATTCCCGCCGCCGTGACAATGCCCAGATGAGCATGAACGGCTACGATGACGAGTTTGTACGCGGCAAGAAGAAAAAGAAGCAGGCGGCGCAGGCCAAGGCTTTCGAGCCTGTGAAGATCGAAAAGGCCGTCATGACCGCCGAGACGATCACCGTGCGCGACCTCTCCGAGCGCATCGGCAAGCCCGCGGGCGAGATCATCAAGAAGCTGATGATGCTGGGCATCATCGCCACCATCAACAACGAGCTCGACTATGAGACGGCAGGCCTGGTCTGCGCGGAATACGACATCGAGCTTGAAAAGAAGCTGACGGAGACCGCCGAGGATGCCCTCGAAAAAGAGGACGTGGCGGATGCCGAGGAAGATCTGCAGCCCCGTCCGCCGGTCGTCACCATCATGGGCCACGTCGACCACGGCAAGACCTCGCTGCTGGACTACATCCGCAAGACCCGCGTGACTGCGGGCGAGGCGGGCGGCATCACCCAGCACATCGGCGCCTACACCGTCAACCTCAACGGCAAGCAGATCACCTTCCTGGATACCCCCGGCCACGAGGCTTTCACCTCCATGCGCCTGCGCGGTGCCATGGCCACGGATATTGCCGTGCTGGTGGTCGCCGCAGATGACGGCGTCATGCCGCAGACGATCGAGGCCATCAACCATGCCAAGGCTGCGGGCGTGCAGACGATCGTTGCCATCAACAAGATCGACAAGCCCGGTGCCAACGTGGAGCGCATCAAGCAGCAACTGACCGAGTACGACCTGGTCTGCGAGGACTGGGGCGGCGATACCATCATGGTGCCCGTCTCCGCCGTGACCGGCGAGGGCGTGGATCAGCTGCTGGAGATGATACTGCTGGTGGCCGAGGTGCAGGACTATCGCGCCAACCCGAACCGCAAGGCACGCGGCATCATCATCGAGGCCCGCCTGGACAAGGGTCGCGGCCCGGTGGCGACCGTGCTGGTCAAGAACGGCACGCTGCACGTGGGCGACACCATCGTTGCCGGCATGGCCTACGGACGTGTCCGCGCCATGGTCAACGAGCGCGGCGAACGCATGAAGAGCGCCGGTCCCTCCGATCCCGTGGAGGTCATCGGTTTCAATGACGTGCCCGAGGCGGGCGACCAGATTTCCGCGGTGGATGACGACAAGCTGTCGCGCCAGGTGGCCGAGGAGCGCCGCGACAAGGCGCGTGCCGCTCTGATCAAGTCCCAGCAGAAGACCACGCTGGACGATCTGTTCAGCCAGATTTCCGCAGGCCAGATCAAGGATCTGAATGTCATCATCAAGGCGGATGTACAGGGCTCCGTCGAGGCCGTGCGCCAGTCTCTGGAGAAGCTCTCCAATGAAGAAGTGCGCGTGCGCTCCATTCACGGCGGTGTCGGCGCGATCACCGAGACCGACGTCATGCTGGCCAGCGCATCCAACGCCATCATCATCGGCTTCAACGTCCGCCCGGACAGCAATGCCCGCGCGATGGCCGAGAAGGAAAAGATCGATGTGCGCCTCTACCGCGTCATCTATCAGGCGATCGAGGATGTCGAGAACGCCATGAAGGGCATGCTTGCGCCGAAGTTCAAGGAAGTGCTCCTGGGGCACGCGCTCGTGCAGCAGCCGTTCAAGATCAGCGGCGTCGGCACCATCGCAGGTTCCCGCGTCACGGACGGCAAGATCGTGCGCAACGCTCAGGTGCGCCTGCTGCGCGACAACGTGGTTATCCACGAGGGCAAGATCAGCTCGCTCAAGCGCCAGAAGGACGATGCCAAGGAAGTCAACAACGGCTATGAGTGCGGTATCGGCATTGAGAACTACAATGACATCAAGGAAGGCGACGTCATTGAGTGCTTCAACATGGAAGAGATCGAACGATAATTGATCAGGTCGGGACTGTCTCAGAATACATAAGCTGTGACAGTCCCTTTTTGTTTGAGAGAAAAAGGAGGAAATACATGCCTGCATACGATCGCATAGACCGCATTTCCGAGGAAGTGCACAAGGCGATAGACCATATCATACGCGATGAACTGAACGATCCGCGCATCGGCGGCACCTGGAGCATCGTGCGCTGCGAGGTCACGAGGGATCTGAGATACGCCAAGGTGCGCGTGAGCGTGCTGGAAGAGGAAAAGCGCAAGCCGCTCATGGCGGCCCTGACGCACGCTGCGGGCTTCATCCGCCGCGAACTGGGGCACGAGGTGGATCTGCGCTACGTGCCGGAAGTGCTCTTTGAACTTGACACCAACATGGAGTACGCCGCACGCATCAACCGTATACTGAAGGAGACGCAGCATGGAGAAGGGAATAGCTGAGCTTGCTCAATACCTGTCGGCCCACGATGATTTCTGCGTCTTCGGCCACGTCAACCCGGACGGCGATGCGGCGGGCAGCTGCATCGCACTCGCACTGGCGCTGCAGGCGCTGGGCAAGCGGGCGTTCGTGTATATGCCGGGCGGCGTACCGCACAGCTTTGATGCGATCGGACGCAGCGTGACCGTCGCGCCGACGCAGCCTCTGCCTTTTCAGCCGCAGACCGGCTTTTCGGTGGACGTTTCCGAGCCGGCGCGCATGGGGGAGGGGCTTGAGCTGTTTTCATCCTGCTCCGCCCAAGCGATGCTCGATCATCACGCTACGAACCCGGGTTTCGGCGAGGTGTACTACGTCGACGGCAAGGCCGCCGCGGCGGGCGAGATCGCACAGCTGCTGATTGAAGCGCTGGGCGTGAAGCTCACGCGCGAGATGGCGACCTGGCTCTACATTGCGCTGGTCACGGATTCCGGGCGCTTCGGCTATGAGAGCACGCGGCCGCAGACCATGCTGGCTGCCGCGGCTTGCCTGAGTGCGGGCATCGATCTGGACATGATCACCCGCGAAGTCTACCGCACGCGCAGCGAGGGGCGCACGCGCCTGCTGGGCTTGGCCCTGGCGGGGCTTGAAATGAATGAAGAGAAGACGATGTGCTGGTCGCGCATCACACCGCAGCTGCTGCATGCGGCGGGTGCCATTCGTGAGGACAACGAGGGCATCGTCAACTACCTGCTGGAGATACGGGATGTCGAATTTTCCTGTCTGGCCGAGTATGTGGCGGAAGGAAAGACCAAGTTTTCCCTCAGATCCAAGGGCAGGCTCGATGTGGCGGCGGACGTGGCCGTGCCGCTGGGCGGCGGCGGTCATGCGCGTGCAGCGGGTGTGACGCTGAATCTGCCCATGGAGGAGGCACTCAGATGCGTGCTCCGTCAGGCAGAGCAGGCAATGACCGATAATTAACAGAAATGAGAGCTTGAATGAACGGTTTTTTGATAGCCAACAAACCTACGGGGATTACCAGCTCCAACCTGGTGGTCTTTGTGCGCAAGCGCCTGCCGCGCGGCACGGCGGTCGGCCACGGCGGGACGCTCGATCCCGAGGCCTCGGGCGTGCTGCCTGTCTGCATCGGCCGCGCCACGCGCCTGTTTGACTATATCATCGACAAGCAAAAGACCTATATTGCCGAGATACAGCTCGGCGTGGAGACCAATACGCAGGATGCGACGGGTGAGATCGTAAGAACGCTGCCCGTAAACGCGGATGCAGGAGACCTACGCGGTGCACTCACGGGCTTCGTGGGCGACATCATGCAGATTCCGCCGATGTATTCCGCCATCAAGCGCGGCGGCGAAAGGCTCTACAAGCTGGCCCGCAAGGGCGAGACGGTTGAAGTCGAGCCGCGCCCCTGCCATGTGGACGGCATAGAGCTGCTCGATGGGACGGGCGAGAACCGCTACCGCATTCGTGTGGACTGCCGCAAGGGCGTCTACATCCGCACGCTCTGTCACGACATCGGCCGCGTACTGGGATGCGGGGCGCACATGGCGAGCCTCCAGCGCGTGAAGGCGGGCATATTCGACATCGGACATGCGCTCACGCGGGAGCAAATCGATGCGGCCTTTCGGGACGGTACACTTGAGCAGCAGCTCGTGCCTATGGATGCACCGCTGGAGCATCTGCCACGCGTCGATCTGAATGCGCAGGCGCGGCACGCCGTACTCAACGGCAACGTGCTCAAGCCCGTCTGGATGTGTTCACCCGCGCCGCAGGCCGAGAGCGTCCGCGTCTATCTGGAAGGACGCTTTGCCGGCATCGGTGAGACGCAGGCGGACGGCAGCGTGCGCTTCAAAGCCATGCTTCTGGAGGAGGACGGGAACGCATGAGAATATGGCGCAGCCAAACGGCGTTTGACCTGCCCCAAAGTGTGCTGGCACTGGGGACGTTTGACGGCCTGCATGCGGGGCATCGTGCGCTGATCGGGCGTGCAAAGGCACTGGCGAAGGAAATGAACTGTGCCTGCGTGGTCTGCACCTTCGACCGGCATCCGCTGGCGCTGCTCTCGCCCAAGGGGGCACCCAGGCAGCTGATGAGTTTGGACGAAAAGCTGAAGGCGCTCGAAGCAATGGGCGTCGACGGCGTGCTGGTGGAGACCTTTGATGCGGCCTGTGCGGCCACCGAACCGGAAGTCTACCTGACGCAGCTGGTAAAGAATATGCGTGCACGCGCACTGGTAGCGGGCTTCAATCACCGCTTCGGCGCACACGGCCGCGGCGATGCGGACATGATCCGCCGCATGGCAGATGCGCTTCATTATCGCGCCGAGATACTGCCGCCCGTGCAGGACGGCGAGGACGTGATCTCCTCGACATTGATTCGGGAGCTGCTGCAAAGCGGCAACATGGATCGTGCAAACAGACTAATGGATAAAACAGACGCAGCGGAATGAAACCCGCTGCGTCTGTTTTAATTATTCGTAGTCCTTGAATCCCTCTCCGAAGGCTTCGTTCACCTTGGACGAGGTCAGGAAGGCCTTGGGGTCGACGGAAAACACAATCCTGCGCAGTCGCACACTTTCCATGCGGCCGACCACGCAGTAGAGCACCTGCTTGCGCCGGCCACTGTACATGCCCGTGCCTTCGAGAGCCGTCACGCCGCGCTCCAGTTCACTCATGATGCGATGCGCAATTTCCTCGTTTTTATCGGATATGATAAAGTACGAGTGCGAACTGTTGGGGCCTTCCAGCACGAAGTCCACCACAATGTTGGTGATGAACACGCAGATCAGCGCGTACATGGCCGCCGTGGTGTCAAACACGAACACGGATGCCAGCACGACCGAGCCGTCAATGACGCAAAGACCGGTGCTGATGCGCAGGGAGGGGATCAGCCGGTGCAGCAGGCTTGCCAGCATGTCCGAACCGCCCGTTGTGGCGCAGCCGCGCATGATCAAGCCGTAGCCGATACCGCTGATCAGCCCGCCGTAGACGGTGGCCAGCCACATATCATCGATGGGGCAGTCCACATGAACGTAGTCCAGCATCAGGGAAAAGGCGGCGGTGGTGATGAGCGAGCGCAACCCGAAGGACAGCCCGAGCGACTTCATTGACACAAGAAAGAGCGGTACGTTCATCACCAGCGCGACCATGCCGACCTGCCAGCCCGTGAAGTGATTGATCAGCTGGGCAATGCCCGTAAATCCGCCCGCGGCGATGTCGTTGGGAATCAGAAAGAGATTGTAGGCCAGCGTACACAACAGCAGCCCCGGCAGTATCAGCAGGGCATTTTTGGCTTCGGCCTTCATAGATCGTCCTCCTGCGCCCAACCGCGGCTGCATTCCACGGCCCGCTGCCACCGGCGCAGCTGATGTCTGCGCTGCATTTCGTCCATGTTGGGTTTGAATTCACGGTCGGGCTTGAGCAGCATGGACAGTTCGCTGTCATTCCATACGCCCACGGCCCGCCCCGCGAGCATGGCTGCGCCCAGGGCGGTGACCTCCAGTATGCGCGGCCTGCGCACGGTGATGCCCAGTATGTCCGCCTGGAACTGCATCAGGAAGCGGTTTGCGCTCGCGCCGCCGTCCACGCGCAGCAGATCGGGTTTCATGCCCGCGTCGCCCGCCATGGCCTCGATCACGTCCGCAGACTGATAGGCGATGGATTCCAGCGCTGCGCGGACGACGTGCGCACGCTTCGAGCCGCGCGTCAGCCCCACGATCGTGCCGCGGCTGTACATATCCCAGTGCGGTGCGCCCAGACCCGTGAAGGCGGGCACAAAGTAGACATTGCCGTTGTCGGCGACCTCGGCGGCGATGGCCTCGGTCTCGGCAGCACTCCCGATGAGTTTGAGCTCGTCGCGCAGCCACTGTATCACCGCGCCGCCCACGAATACGCTGCCCTCCAGCGCATAGCGGGGCTTGCCGTCCACGCGCCACGCGACCGTGCTGATCAGGTTGTTGCGCGATCTGATGGGTGTCGTGCCGGTGTTCATCAGTACAAAGCAGCCCGTGCCGTAGGTGTTTTTGCAGCTGCCGGGGGCAAAACAGCCCTGACCGAAGAGCGATGCACTCTGGTCACCCGCCAGTGCCGCAATCGGAATCTCGCGGCCCAGTATGCGCTTGTCGAGCATGCCGACCAGCTGCGAAGAATCCACAACTTCGGGCAGCAGTGCCCTCGGTATATCCATGGCCCGCAGCAGCACATCGTCCCAGCTCTGCGTGTGGATGTTGAAGAGCATGGTGCGGGCAGCGTTGGTGGCATCGGTCACGTGTACGTGATTTTCCGTCAGGTTCCAGGCCAGATAGCTGTCCACCGTGCCGAAGCACAGCTCGCCGCGCTCTGCCCGCGCCCGCGCATCGGGGATGCTGTCGAGCATCCACTGCAGCTTTGTGCCGGAGAAATAGGCATCGGGAATCAGACCCGTGCGGTCGCGCAGCATGTTGCCCAGACCGTCGCGCTTGAGCCGTTCCACCAGCGGCGCGGTGCGGCGGCACTGCCAGACGATGGCGTTGCACAGCGGCTTGCCCGTCGCCTTTTCCCACAGCAGCGTGGTCTCGCGCTGGTTGGCTATGCCGATGGCCGCAATGCTGCGCACGTTTACGCCGCTTTTTTCCACGGCCAGCTTGAGTGCACGCAGCTGGCTGTCCAGTATGTCCTGCGGGCGATGCTCCACCCAACCCGGCTTGGGATAGATTTGTTGAAACTCGACATTCTGCGCGGCAATGACCCGTCCGTCCTGATCGAATACGACCGCGCGGGAGCTGGTTGTCCCCTGATCCAGGGCGATGATATACTTCATGTGCCTGCCTCCCTGTTTATACAGATAAAAACAACGCCGACGTTATTGCGCCGGCGTTGGCATGTGTTCAACCGGACAGCACCGGAAGGACAGATATTAACCTATAGCTGCGGTGTCGTCCGACTCGTCCGCATCCGGTTCGTCGTAGATCGTCAGCTCCGAACTGTCATCATCGCTGAAGCTCGGTATGACAACTTCCTCGGTCGGCTCGGGCGTCACTTCGATTTGCACTTCTTCGGTCGCCTCGGGCGTTTCCTCAATGAGTCCCTGTACCTCTTCGGTCTCCTCGGCTGCGATGTTCTGGCGCATCTCATAGCCGAAGAAGAACAGCTTGAAGGCGGAGGTATCGCCGAAGGCATTGTGCATCTTGTCGACGATGGTGGCATGGCCGCCCACATAGAGGAAGTTCAGCGTGATGATAACGACCAGCAGCGCCACAACGATGCCCAGAATGACCTTGAACACGCCCAGCAGGTGATGGCCGAAGGAGCGATGCGTCTCTTCTTCGTCAAACTCGCTGTCGTCCCCGTCTTCGTCGTAGGCGTCGTCGTCATCATACTCGTCGTACTGATCGTCGTCGTCCTCGTCGTCCTCGTCATCCTCGTCGTCATCCTCTTCGTCCTCATCGTCATCGTCATCCGAGACGTGATGATGACCGAACAGGGAGCGGCGCGGCTTCCTTTCTTCCTCTTCTTCGTCGTCTTCTTCGTCGTCTTCCTCGTCAGCCTCGTCTTCGTCCTGAGGCTTGTCGTCTTTCTTTTTTACGGAGAACAGGGAACGGCGGGGCTTCTTTTCTTCCTTTTCTTCTTCTTCATCCTCGTCGTCTTCGTCTTCGTCGTTCTCGTCCTCGTCGTCATCCTCGTCCTCATCGGGCTCGGATTTCTTTTTCAGAGAGAACAGGCCGCGGCGGGGCTTCTTTTCCTCCTCTTCCTCGTCGTCGCCTTCGTCGTCCTCATCCTCATCGTCCTCTTCCTCGTCCTGCTTTTTGCGGAAACGGGAGAACAGAGAGCGGCGGGGCTTTTCTTCTTCTTCGTCCTCGTCGTCCTCGTCTTCATCGGCGTCAAAGAGATCCTTGTCGCTGAGCTTCACGGGCTTGAATTCGCGCGTCGGCTCGTCAACGACGTCGTCCTCAACCTTGGTTTCAGGTTCGGACTTGGCTTCGGGCTCAGGCTTGACTTCGGGCTCGGTCTTGACTTCGGCAACAACTTCCTCCGGCTTCTTCGGTGCTTCCTCCTGAGGTGCGGCAGCATCTTCCTGAGCGGCGGCAGCTTCGGCGGCGCGGCGTGCAGCCAGTTCGCGGCGTTGACGGCGGGTCATGCCGCTGCTCTCAAGGCTTGAGCTGAGCTCCTGCCCGGTGCTGTTATTCTCCTGCTCCATTTCGCCCACTCCTTTGGCCGTTTCAACCACGATGCTTTTCTTTGCGGGGGCGAAGACCTTGACATCGTCCTCTTCGTCCTCGTCGTCTCCGTAATCTTCGTCGTCCCCGTAATCCTCGTCGTCCTCGTCGTCTTCCTCATCGTCATCGGCGTCGTCGACGCGCTTGACAAAGAGACCGAAGAACTTCTTCAGACCGCTCTCGCGGGGCGCATCGTCCTCGTCGTCCTCATCGTCGAAGTATTCTTCATCGTCGTCGGGCAGATCGTCCTCATCTGATTTTGCACGCATCGGGCGGCGGCGCGGCATATTTTCGTTCTCACCGATATCCTCGATATCGTCCGCATCCGCATCGTCCTCATCGATCCCGTCATCCTCATCGGACTGACGGCTCTGTTTGCGATCATCCAGCTTGCCCTTGACGCCATGGAAGAAGGAGATGAAGGAACCGAAGGGATTGGGATTCTCCTCTTCATCGTCCGGATCGTCCTCATCGATGATTTCTTCCTCATCGGTGAATTCGCCGTCCTGCACATCATCGGCCACGAGCGCATCCGGATCGTATTTGGTATTCTTCACAGGCTCCTCCGCCGGTTTCGGAGCCTTCGCCGCCTTGGGCGCTTCCTCTGTCAAAGGCTTGTGCGCGGCCTCCTCACGGGCACGGCGCTTATATGCTTCATGCCGCCTGCGCAGCTCATAATAATCCAGCTCGGGGCCGTTATCTCTGTTGCTCATTGCTAAACCGCCTCTCATTGCACCCTTGTCGGGACGTGAGTATAACTATACACCATTATTATAACAAGATTCTGTTTTTCTGACAAGTCATACACTGCATATAACCCAAAATATTTACGCCGTCGTCCCAAAGAAGCACTGCAAGGTCATCATTTTGCAGATATTTCAAACTCCTTAGTCCCTGCAATGCTTTTTTAACATCTCTGCCTTGCAAACGGGACATAAATCTGCTACAATATCGCTTAAGACTTGTATATAAAGAAGGTATCGCTATGGCAAAGCTCACGATGGATAAACTCATGGCGCTGTGCAAGAACCGCGGCTTCATCTTCGCCGGTTCCGAGATCTACGGCGGCCTGGCCAACACCTGGGACTTCGGCCCCCTCGGCGTGGAATTCAAGAACAACATCAAGAAGGCCTGGTGGCAGAAGTTCGTTCAGGAAAGCCCCTACAACACGGGCCTGGACTGCGCGATCCTGATGAACCGCGAGGTCTGGGTGGCTTCCGGCCACGTCGGCGGCTTCAATGACCCGCTGATGGACTGCAAGGCCTGCAAAGCCCGCTTCCGCGCAGACAAGCTCATCGAAGACTTCACGCAGGGCGCAGAGACCGGCGACGGCTGGACGAACGCCGAGCTGGAGAGCTACATCGCCGAGCACGACATCGTCTGCCCCGTCTGCGGCAAGAAGGATTTCACCGGCATCCGCCAGTTCAACCTGATGTTCAAGACCCATCAGGGCGTCAATGAAGATTCCGCGGCCGAGATCTACCTGCGTCCGGAGACCGCACAGGGCATCTTCGTCAACTTCCTCAATGCCATGCGCACCACCCGCAAGAAGCTGCCGGCCGGCATCTGCCAGATCGGCAAGTCCTTCCGCAACGAAATCACGCCCGGCAACTTCATCTTCCGCGTGCGCGAATTCGAACAGATGGAGCTGGAATTCTTCTGCAAGCCCGGCGAGGATCTGCAGTGGTTCGACTACTGGCGTTCCTTCTGCCGCAACTGGCTGCTGAGCCTGGGCATGCATGAGGAAAACCTGCGCCTGCGCGACCATGAAAAGGACAAGCTGGCCTTCTATTCCAAGGCGACCACCGACTTTGAATATCTCTTCCCCTTCGGCTGGGGCGAGCTCTGGGGCGTGGCGGACCGCACCGATTACGACCTCAAGCAGCATTCCGAGCATTCCGGCAAGAGCCTGGAATACCTCGATCCCACCACGAACGAGAAGTTCATCCCCTACTGCGTAGAGCCCTCCGTCGGCGTGGAACGCCTCGTGCTGGCCTTCCTCTGCGATGCCTATGATGAAGAGGAGCTCGAGGGCGGCGACGTGCGCACCGTGCTGCACCTGCATCCCGCACTGGCTCCGTTCAAGGTGGCTGTCATGCCGCTGCAGAAGAACAAGTTGGGCGATCAGGCCAAGGCGCTGTATCAGCAGCTGGCCAAGAAGTTCCGCGTGGACTACGACGAGACCGGCTCCATCGGCAAGCGCTATCGCCGTCAGGACGAAATCGGTACGCCGTACTGCATCTGTGTGGACTTTGACACCGAAGCCACCGGCAACGTCACCGTGCGTGACCGCGATACCATGCAGCAGGAGATCGTCCCGATCGCCGAGCTGAATGCATGGCTGGAAAAGAAGCTGGAGTTCTGATCCGAAACATACTCAAAAGGGGCTGCTGCACAAGTTGCGGCAGCCTTTTAACATTCATGCGGCGTTCATGCTTGACAGGCGAACAAAAAGCTATTACAATTGAATTATAAGCTGCAAATACTCTGGAGTATTGCGGCCTTAATACCGAAAAAGGAAGAAACCATAGCATGAACACGAACATTGTGATTATCGGCGCAGGCCCGTCCGGCATATTTACCGCCATGGAGATGATCCGTCGGGGCAGCAAGCGGCACATTACCATCGTCGAGAAGGGCGTGGCCATCGAAAACCGTCATTGCCCGAAGGCGAAGACACAGAAGTGCGTGAACTGCAAGCCCTACTGCCACATCACCACCGGCTTCTCAGGCGCAGGCGCGTTCTCGGACGGCAAGCTCTCGCTCAGCTACGAGGTCGGCGGCGATTTCCCGACCCTCGTGGGCGAAAAGCATGCGCAGGAATTGATCGACTATGCGGACAAGATCTATCTTGAGTTCGGTGCGGACACGAAGATTGAGGGCGTGGCCGATCCCGATGCCGTGAAGGAGATCCGCCGCCGCGCGATTCAGGCAGGTCTGAAACTGGTCGATTGCCCGATCCGTCACATGGGCACCGAAAAGGCGCAGGGCATCTACTATGCCATCGAGCAGTATCTGGTGCAGCACGGCGTGGAAATGATATTCGGCTGGGAGTGCGTTGATCTGGTGCTGGACGGCGATGCCTGTCTGGGTGTGCGCATCCGCAAGGACGATCAGGAACGCGAGATACTCGCCGAGCGCACGATCATTGCCACCGGTCGCCGCGGCGCGGACTGGCTGGAGTCGCTCTGTGCCGAGCACGGCATCGCGCATCAGCCCGGCACGGTGGATATCGGCGTGCGCGTGGAGTGCCGCAACGAGATCATGGAAGAGGTCAACAAGGTGCTCTACGAGTCCAAGCTGATCGGCTATCCCAAGCCCTTCAAGAACAAGGTGCGCACCTTCTGCCAGAACCCCGGCGGCTTCGTCAGCCAGGAAAACTATGACAACAACCTCGCGGTCGTGAACGGCCACTCCTTCAAGGAGCTCAAGTCCAACAACACGAACCTGGCAATACTCTGCTCCCACAACTTCTCCGTGCCCTTCAACCAGCCCATCGCCTACGCGCAGAAGGTCGGCGAGCTGACCAACATGCTCGCCAACGGCCACATTCTGGTGCAACGCTTCGGCGACATACTGGACGGCAAGCGCACCTGGGAGAAGGAACTGGCGCAGTCGAACGTGAAGCCCACGCTGCCGGATGCCGTGGCGGGCGACATCACCGCCGCCATGCCTTACCGCGCCATGACGAACATCATTGCCTTCATTCAGGCCATGGATCAGGTTGTGCCGGGCTTTGCCTCCTACGAGACACTGCTGTATTCGCCGGAGCTGAAGTTCTACTCCAACCGCATCAAGATGGACGCGAACCTGAACACCTCCATCCGCGGCCTGCACTGCCTGGGCGACTCCAGCGGCTGGACGCGCGGACTGATGATGGCCAGCTGTATGGGCGTTGAAATGGGCAGACACATTGCAGATGCGGAAAAAGAATGATAAAGTTTCCGGAAAAATATGGAATATCCCCGCGAAACGCGATATAATGAAAACAGCACACAAATACTGAGGGGGGAGTGTATTCACATGGTTGATATGAGCAAGTGGCAGGAAATTGCCAAGGAACACATTCATGACCGCAAGAGCGTTGCAGGCCGTCTGGGCGGCAAGATCTGCATCGTCACGGGTGCTGCTCAGGGCTTCGGCAAGGGCATTGCCGAGGAAATGTACGCCGAGGGCGCAATCGTGGGCATCGCCGATATGAACCTGCCGGGCGCAGAGAAGGTCGCAGAAGAGCTGGGCGAGCGTGCTTTCGCCATCGAAGTAAACGTGACGGACGAGGAATCCGTGGCACGCATGGTGCAGGTCACCGTCGAGAAGTGGGGCGGTCTGGATCTGCTGGTGAGCAATGCGGGCGTGGCCAAGGCCGGCAACCTGATCCAGCTTGAAAAGAAGACCTTTGACTTCGTTACGAGCATCAACTATACCGGTTACTTCCTCTGCGCCAAGTATGCGGCAGCCATCATGGAGGCCCAGCATGAGGCCGATCCGGAAGCCTATTTCGATATCGTGACCATCAACTCCAAGTCCGGCCTCGAGGGCAGCAAAAACAACTACGCCTACGCCGGCTCCAAGTTCGGCGGCATCGGCCTTACCCAGTCCTTCGCGCTGGAGCTGTGCCCCTACAACATCAAGGTCAACGCCATCTGTCCCGGCAACTATCTGGACGGCCCGCTGTGGTCCGATCCCGAGCGCGGCCTCTTCGTGCAGTACCTGAATGCGGGCAAGGTGCCCGGCGCCACCTGCGTTGAGGATGTCCGCAAGTACTACATGGCCAAGGTGCCGATGAACCGCGGCTGCTTCCCCAAGGACGTGGCACGCGCCATCTTCTACTGCGTCGAGCAGAAGTACGAGACCGGCCAGGCCATCCCGGTGACCGGCGGCCAGGTCATGCTGAAGTAATACGATCCATACAAGACAATGGGCAGCCTTCGGGCTGCCCATTGTCTTGTATTAGTGACTAGAGCGTGTTTCTAAATTCGCCACGATGCATTTTCGGCGTCTTTGCCTGCATT
>CAVINP010000033.1:0-20580 GCA_963643985.1 bacterium | reverse complement strand
TGATGTAATCCCGACGGTCAATGCTTATAAGCAGATGGGCGAAAGGCACGCTCAGGTTCGCCGCCGAATTAATCAGGGAATCCCTATACTTTCCAGAAAAGCCACGGCCTCATCCGCTCCGCCGCAGGCGCGGAAGCCCTCGGATATTTTTGCGGCATTTTCCCTGTAAAGCGGATTGTGCAGCACGGTCTCCAGCGACTGCAGTATGTCCGTTTCCGAAGTGGATTTCAGGCGTATTCCCGCGCCCAGTTCCTCGACTCTTTTTGCCACGGCCCCCTGTTCGGGTGTCTGGGGAAAGAGCACGAGCGGCACTTTGAAATACAGGCCCTCCGAGGCGGAATTCATGCCGCAGTGCGTGACAAAGGCATCTGCGATCGAGAGCACCGCCATCTGGTCCACGGATTCACAGATCCGGATGTTCGCCGGCAAATCATCGAAATGCTCGCTGTTTGTTCCCATGGAGATGATGACCTGCCATCCCGTCTGACCCAGGGCACGGATACAGTTTCGGTAGAAACCGCGATCCTGATTCACGGTTCCCATGGAAATGTACACGGTTTTCTCTGCGGTTTTGACAATCGGCTTTGTGACAGGGCGGATGATCGGGCCGATGAAGCGGTATTTTTCGGAGAATGTATCGGCTCGGGGCTGAAAGCAGCGGGAAGTGTAGACGATGGTGTTGGTGTCGTTGTCGTTTTGGACGATGTCAAGCAGGCTCTTCACGGGATAGCCCCTGTCTCTCAGCCTTTGAAGCTGTCTGTTGATTTTCGGCATGGCAAAGAGCATCCGGATGATGTCCCGGGGCGTTTCCTGCATGTATTTTGCCGAGTAGCGGTTGAAGGCAAACGTCGTCGTGGAGGAAACATAGGGGATGCCGTGCTTCATGGCAGCAAGTTTCCCCCAGTAGGCCACGGAATCCGATACGATCAGGTCGGGCCCGATCTCCGCGATTTTTGCAGATGTCATTTCATCCAGTGCCAGCACGGAAGAGACGAGAAGCTCTGTCGCAAAGACCTTGTCCTTGCCGACCCTGTCCGCGCTGCCCCTGTCTTCCATTTCGGGATCGTATCCGTCGCAGCCGACAAAAACGGCACCCGCCCGTTCGATCTTTTCCCTGAACATCTCAAAAGAGAAATAGAACACCCGATGCCCCGCATCGGTCAGGGCCTTTACCACGCCCAGCGTCGGATTGGTATGCCCGTGCGCCGGAATGCAGAACCATGCGATTTTCATTGTTTTTCGCCTTCTTCCCTCTCGCCGTATGCGATGTTGAACATCTCCGCAAAAGCACCTTTGGGGGGAATGGCAATGCCCCGCTGTTCATCGCCCAGGAGCAGCAGCGTGTCGCCCGGCCTGATGCCGAACAGGTCGCGGGCCTGTTTCGGTATGACAATCTGCCCCTTTTCGCCGACCGTAGCCGTCCAAGCGTATTTTCCCTTCGGACCGTTCATTCTTATCACCTCAAAAGTATGATTTGTATAACTGATTATACTCGACATACTTCCGAAAGTCAACAAAAAAATAATCCGAACCAATCTTTTATCAAGACTGACTCGGATTATTGAGGTGGTGCGGGAAACAGGACTTGAACCTGCACGAATCGTAATGATCACTAGAACCTGAATCTAGCGCGTCTGCCAATTCCGCCATTCCCGCAAATATGGTGGGCAGGGGTGGATTCGAACCACCGAAGTCTGTGACGGCAGATTTACAGTCTGCTCCCTTTGGCCACTCGGGAACCTACCCATAAGGTTTCCTGAATCAACGGACTGGAGCTGGCGAAGGGAATCGAACCCGCAACCTGCTGATTACAAATCAGCTGCTCTGCCAATTGAGCTACGCCAGCTGACTTACTGGCCCCGTCTGATCGGCGAGAGTACCGCCGTTGCGTCGGCAACAAGGTATATTATACATGAATTTGGGGATTTGTCAAGGGGTTTTTCAAACTTTTTTTCCTTGCCTTTTTGCGCTTCGGCGTTTATAATTGAAGGCAGGATTTTATTGCGGATAAGGAGTGGCTTGTATTATGAAAAAGACCTACCGTCCCTACAAGGCCGGGTTTATCGTGCTGTACGTGCTGGGTGTGCTCTGCGTGGGCGATGCCGTGCGGGACCTGATCATGCAGATCAACGGCACGATGAATGAGTATATGCAATCGTTCTCGCTCTTCTCCTACCTGATCGCCCTGCTGGCGGTGCTGTATATAAAGATGTACATCTCCACGCGCATCGTGATCGACGATACGACCTTCCATTTCGTCTGCCCCTTCTACGTCAAGCCCGCCGAGGGCGCCAAGCGTGCCATGTTCATCTATCGTCAGGGCGCAAATGACGTCAAGCTTGTCAACAAGAAGTTCGCACTGGCGGACATCATCAGGTACGGCTACATCGAGGATCTGGGCTACAATGCGCTGGATCAGTCCGGCGCGGGCCAAAACAACAAGCTCTTCCCCGTGCACGAGATGGCACTGGTGATGAAGGACGGCAAGAGATACCACGTCAACGCCGGCTACTACAGCAAAAAGCAGCTGACGGCCATCGTTGAGCAGATCATCGGTGCCACGAAGATCTATCCGACCGGCGCGTTGGCCGCGGATGCCGGCACGGAGGCGGCACCCAAGACGGATGCATAATTGCATAACCCATAAAAACAGCCGCGGGGGAATGTCCTCCGCGGCGTTTGTCGTTCTCAGCCCAGCAGCGCCTTGAGGTCTTCCTCGGGCGTGGTGATGGGTGCGATGCCGAAATTCTCGACCAGATAGTTCAGCACATTGGGCGATACGAACGCGGGCAGCGTCGGGCCCAGACGGATGTTCCTGATGCCCAGATGCAGCAGCGTCAGCAGTATGCACACGGCCTTCTGCTCGTACCAGGAGAGCACCATGGACAGCGGCAGATCATTGACGCTGCACTCGAAGGCGTTGGCGAGCGCCACGGCGATCTGGATGGCGCTGTAGGCATCGTTGCACTGGCCGACGTCCATCAGCCTCGGCAGGCCGCCGATCGTGCCCAGATCGAGGTCATTGAAGCGGTACTTGCCGCAGGCCAGCGTCAGCACGACCGTGTCCGCGGGCGTCTGCTTTACAAACTCGGTGTAGTAGTTGCGGCCCGGGCGTGCGCCGTCGCAGCCGGCCACCAGGAAGAAGTGCCTGATCGCGCCGGACTTGACCGCGGAAATGACGGTGTCCGCCACGCCCAGCACCGTGCCGCGGGCAAAGCCCGTCATGACGGTCTTGCCGCCGTTGATGCCGGTGAATTCCTGATCCTCGGCATAGCCGCCCAGAGCGAGTGCCTTTTCGATGACGGGCGTGAAGTCCTTGTCATCGCCGATGTGCTGCATCTCGGGATAGGAGACCAGCGCGGTGGTAAACACGCGATCCGCGTAGCTCGCCTTCGGGGGCATCAGGCAGTTGGTGGTGTAGAGTATGGGCGCGGGGATGTCCGCAAATTCCTTCTGCTGGTTCTGCCAGGCCGTACCGAAGTTGCCCTTGAGGTGGCTGTACTTCCTGAGCTCCGGATAGGCGTGCGCCGGCAGCATCTCGCCGTGGGTGTAGATGTTGATGCCCTTGCCCTCGGTCTGCTCGAGCAGAAGCTTGAGATCGCGCAGGTCGTGGCCGGTGATCACGATGAACGGGCCCTTCTCGACCTTCAGCGGCACGGTCACGGGTGCGGGCGTGCCGTAGGTTTCGGTGTTGGCCTGATCCAGCAGCGCCATGCACTTGAGGTTCTTTTCGCCGACTTCCATCACGATGGGCAGCAGCCCCGCCATGTCATAGTCGTCGCCGATGGCTGCCAGCGCCTTGCCGAAGAAGGCATTGACTTCGCTGTCGCTGTAGCCGAGCACCATGGCGTGGTGCGCATAGGCCGCCATGCCGCGGATGCCGAAGAGTATCAGAGACTTCAGGCTGCGGATGTCCTCGTCCGCGCCCCAGATCTGCGCCATGTCATAGTCATCGGTGCGGCCGCAGTGCGAGGTGCAGCTGCCGCAGTTCGGCACGAGACGCGCCTTCTCCGCATGCACGCGATCGATCATGGCGCGGATCGTCTCTTCGTTGAAGTTGACGTTGGTCACGGTGGTGAACAGGCCCTCGATCAGCAGCTTCCACGTGCCCTCGTTGACCTCGGGCGCGCCGACGGTGGCGCGGGCCAGACCGATCATCGCGCCGGTCAGTTCGTCCTGCAGTTTGGCGACTTCCGCGGTCTTGCCGCACACGCCCGCCTTGCCCTTGCAGCCGCTGCAGCCTGCGGTCTGCTCACACTGGAAACAAAACATATTTTCAGCCATTTTATGTATCCTCCCTCAATCAGTCCAGTATTCTTCCGTCTGTCGATATGGTCACAACCTGCCAGGGAATGAACTTGCCGCTGTTTTGCAGCGCCGTCTTTGTGGCAAACTCCAGTCCGCCGCAGCAGGGTACCTCCATGCGCACGATGGTCACGCTCTGAATATCGTTGTCAGAGATGATTTTGGTCAGCTTCTCGGAATAGTCCACGGCGTCCAGCTTCGGGCAGCCCACCAGCGTGATGTGTCCGCGGATGAAGCGCTCGTGGAAGTTCGCATAGGCGTAGGCCGTGCAGTCCGCCGCAATCAAAAGCTTTGCGTTCTTGAAGAAGGGTGCGCTTGTGGGCACGAGCTTGATCTGCACCGGCCACTGCGAGAGCCTGCTCACCGGCTCGGCGGATGCCGCAACCGTCGGCGCGCCGTCATGCTTCATCGTCTGCACACGCGAACCGGGGCAGCCGCCGTGCAGGTGCATGCCTTCCTTTTGCATCTTCTGCTGCTTGTTGGCCAGCACCGCCCCCTCGTCGTAGGCCGCCGCCTCGCGCTCCACAAAGGAGATGGCGCCCGTCGGGCAGGTCGGCAGGCAGTCGCCGAAGCCGTCGCAGTAGTCATCGCGCATCAGCTGCGCCTTGCCGTCCACCATGGCAATCGCGCCCTCGTGGCAGGCCGCGGCACACGCCCCGCAGCCGTTGCACTTCTCGCGATCGATCTCAATAATCCGACGCTTCATATTCAAACCTCCCGTAAATCTCTTGCTTCCGTGACTCTATTGTAGTACAATATATTCAATAAGTCGGTTGAATATTCAACGAAGGTGATTTTATGAAAGAATTTTTGCCGATCATCCATTCCTCGCCGCTGTTCTCGGGTGTCTCCAAGGACGAGGTCTCGGCCATGCTGGGCTGTCTGGAGGCCAAGACGCAGTCCTATCCCAAGGATGCGTTCCTGCTGCGCTCGGGCGACACCACCGCCTCCATCGGCCTTGTGCTCTCGGGCAGCGTGCTGATCGTGCAGGAGGACATCTGGGGCAACCGCAACATACTCTCCAAGGCCACGCCGGGACAGACCTTCGCCGTGGCCTATGCCTGCGCCCCGGGGGCGGTGCTCAACGTCAGCGTGACGGCGGAGACGGCCGTGACCGTGCTGTACCTGAATGTTCGGCGCATACTGACGGTCTGCACCAGCGCCTGCGCCCATCACAGCCGCGTCGTTCGCAATCTGCTGGGCGATCTTGCCGAGAAGAACCTGCGCTTCGGCGAGAAGTGCACGCACATGGGCCAGCGCACGACGCGGGCCAAGCTGCTCTCCTATTTTTCCATGGAGGCGCAGAAGCACGGCAGCTTCGTCTTTGACATCCCCTTTTCGCGCCAGCAGCTCGCGGACTACCTCGGTGTCGAGCGCAGCGGGCTTTCGCTGGAGCTGGGCAAGATGCGCGACGATGGCCTGCTGGAGTTTCAGAGGAATCATTTCGTGCTGAGGACGGAGGGACCGGGGATGAGTGATCAGCGGACAGTGATCAGCTGAATGGTGAGCGTATACGGTTTTAGCGCGCAATCCCATACAATTCCACTGACCATTGATCCCGCTTCTTAAAAATGTCATTCTATTTTGCCGACTGTGTACCTTTCGCCCCATTGCCCTCCCCTTGAATCTTAGCATATGCCGTGATAAAATAACATTGATAAGTATGCATTTTTCTCGGGAGGACGATACATGGATAAGCCGCACGGCGCGAGCTACTGGACAACACGCATCCGCCCCAAGACCGGGTGGTTTGATATCGATTTCAAGGATCTGTGGCGCTACCGCGATCTGGTGTGGATGCTGGTCAAGCGCGATTTCACACTTCTGTACAAGCAGACCATACTGGGCCCGGCCTGGGTCGTGATACAGCCGCTGCTGACCACACTCATATTCACCGTCATTTTCGGCAATGTGGCGGGGCTGCCCACGGACGGTATGCCCAAGTTCATGTTCTACATGGGCGGCAACATCGCCTGGCAGTACTTTGCCAACTGCCTGACCATCACTTCCAAGACCTTCGTCGAAAAGGAAAACCGCAAGATATTCTCCAAGGTCTATTTTCCGCGATTGTGCATGCCGCTCTCGACGGTGGTCTCCCAGCTGATCAACTTCTTTGTGCAGTACCTGCTCTTTATCGGCTTCGTTATCTACTATGCCCTGCAGCCGGACAGCGCGGTCAACCCCAACTGGCAACTGATACTGCTCACGCCGCTGATGCTGCTGCAGCTGGGCATGCTGGGGCTGGGTTTCGGCATACTGGTCTCGTCCCTGACCACGAAATACCGAGATCTGTCGCTGCTGGTGGCCTTCGGTGTGCACCTGTGGATGTACGCCACGCCCGTGGCCTATCCCGCATCGCTGATCGCTCAGAAGGCGCCGCAGCTGCTCAAGTACTACATGCTCAACCCCATGACGCCGCTGATCGAGCTGTTCAGGAGCGCGTATCTGGGCTCTGCCACCTACTACCTGGGCTATTACTGGTTCTCCATCATCGTGACGCTGGTCATATTCATGCTGGGCGTCATCACCTTCTCCCATGTGGAGAAGACCTTTATCGATACCGTCTAAGGAGCGGGCAAAATGGCAGAGAGATTAATCGAAGTGGAAAACGTGTCCAAGCAGTACCGCCTGGGCATGATCGGCGGCGGCCTGCTCTACCGCGACATCAACAGCTGGATCGCCCGCAAGCTCGGCAAGGAGGACCCGAACCGCAAGATCGGCGTCAACACCAGCCACGACGGCGAGACCTTTCTGGCGCTGGAGGGCATCAACTTCAACGTTGACCGCGGCGATGCGCTGGCGCTGGTCGGCCGCAACGGCGCGGGCAAGTCTACAATGCTGAAGCTGATTTCGCGCATCACCTCACCCTCGACCGGCGAGATCCGCATTCACGGCCGCGTGGCCAGCCTGCTGGAGGTCGGCACGGGCTTTCATCCGGAGCTGACCGGGCGCGAAAACGTATACCTGAACGGTGCCATACTGGGCATGAACCGCGCCGAGATCGCCAGGCGCATGGACGACATCATCGAGTTTTCCGAGATCGAGCGCTTCATAGACACGCCCGTCAAACGCTATTCCTCGGGCATGTACGTCAAGCTCGGTTTTGCCGTGGCCGCCAACCTCGCGCCGGACATACTCATCTGCGACGAGGTGCTGGCGGTGGGCGATCTTGCCTTCCAGCAGAAGTGCCTCAACAAGATGAGTGACGTGGCCGGCAGCGGCCGCGCCGTGCTCTACGTCAGCCACAACATGCGCACCGTCTCCCAGCTGTGCAACCGCGCACTCTTTCTGGATCACGGCAAGCTGCTCTACGACGGCGACACGGATCACGCCATAGAGCTCTACGGCGGCGCGGGCAACCGCGACACCGAGCGCGATCTGAACAGCATGACCCGTCCGCGCGACCGCGGCGAGCGCATGCGCATGCTCAAGATGATCACCCTCAATTCCAACAATGTGGAATTCCAGCAGGACAGTGCATGGGAGTTCAAGATCTGCTGCGTCAGCAATGTGGACGAGCGCAGCCTGCGTCTGAGGCTGATACTGAAAAACAACGTCGCCGTGCCCATCGCCATGACGCACACGCGCCCCTTTGACGTGAAGGCCGGCGAGAAATTCACCCTGCACGTGACCTTCCCGCTCAAGGGCATCGCGCCCGGCGAGTACATGGTCAAGCTCTCGCTGATCTCCGACCGCGTGGGCGGCGGCAGCAACTACTTTGACACCATAGAGGACATCGGCCAGTTCAGCATCATCGATGACCCGCAGGTGAACGACGGCTTTACCTGGGTCGAGCGTCTCTGGGGCAATACGCGGCTGGACATGCTGGAAATGGAGCGCGTCGAAAATGATGACTGAAGCCTGTGCACGCGCATTTGCGCTTTTAAAGGATCACGGCGAGCATGTCTGCTTTGCCGAGAGCCTGACCGGCGGGCTGATCGCCGCCACCTTCATCGGAAATCCGGGGGCGAGCGCCGTCATAAACGAGAGCTACGTCACCTATGCGCCCGAGGCGAAGATGCGCATACTGGGCGTGACGCGCGAGACGCTGCAGACCGTGGGCGTGGTCAGCGCAGCCTGTGCGCGTGAAATGGCGCAGGGCGCACGCCGCATAAGCGGGGCAGACTGGGCGGTGTCCGCCACGGGGCTGGCCGGGCCGGACGGCGGCACGGATGAGACGCCCGTGGGCACGGTGTTCATCGGCGTATCCGGCGCAGGCGGCACGCGGGCCTTTGAATTTCACTTTGAAAACATGGACCGCATGCAGATGCGCATGGCCTGTGTGAACGCCGCATTTGAAGAGCTGGTACGGTGCATGACGATGAGGGATTAGAGTGTGTTTCTAAAATGAGACATGTGCAGTTTCGAGTGGATTTGCTTGCAGTTCAAGGCGATTTTCCGCAGGTTTACTGGAGGTAAATCAAGGGAAATCAACGCAGAAATGCAGGCAAAGACGCCGAAAATGCATCGTGGCGAATTTAGAAACACGCTCTAGGAAGTAGGGAGCAGGGAATAGAAGAATGAAACCCCTCAGTTGCTGCACCGTGAGTGATGGAGGGGTTATATGCCGCAATTATCCGAAAAAGACCGCTTTCGTCTCTGCCTTTCCCTCTTTTTGACCTTTTTTAAGATTGGCCTTTTCACCTTCGGCGGCGGCTACGCCATGATTCCGCTGATACAGCGCGAGGCCGGCGAGAAAAAGCACTGGATCACCGAGGCAGACCTGATGGACATCGTGGCCATCGCCGAGAGCACACCAGGCCCCATCGCCGTCAACGCCGCAACCTTTGTGGGCCGGCAGGTCGCGGGAGCGGGCGGCGCGGCCTGTGCCACCTTCGGCGTGATACTGCCGTCCTTCCTCATCATATCGCTGCTCAGCCGCGTTCTCGATGCATTTTCGCATCTGCGTGCCGTAAAGTACGCCTTCTTCGGCGTGCGTGCGGGTGTGTTGGCGCTGATACTCAAGGCACTCTCGGGCATGTACAGACAAATGCCCAAGAAGGTGATCTGCCACGTCACTGCCGCTGCGGCACTGCTGCTTGTGGCACTGCTTGATATCAATGTGATCCTCGTGATACTGCTCTGCGCCGCAACGGGCCTTGTGTATTCGCTGATCACCGAAGGGCGGTGCGGCAAATGAAGCTGCTTGAACTGTTTCTGACTTTTTTTCGCATCGGCCTTTTCACCTTCGGCGGCGGCTATGCCATGCTGCCGATGATACAGGCCGAGGTCGCCGAACGCGGCTGGATGACGGCCGAGGAACTGGTGAACTTCGTCGCCGTCTCCGAGAGCACGCCCGGCCCCTTCGCCGTGAACATATCGACCTATGTCGGCATGCAGCGTGCGGGCCTTGCGGGTGCGATCTGCGCAACGCTGGGCGTGGCGCTGCCGTCATTTATCGTGATTCTGATTGTCGCGCACTGCTTTGAACGCTTCAAAAAAAACCGCATCGTCTCCGGCTGCCTCTACGGCATGAGATGTGCGGTGGTCGGCCTGATCGCCTCGGCACTGATATCGGTCGGCAGTACGGTTTTCTTTCCGGAGGGCTATACCGTGACATCCGTCTGCGTGTCCGCGGCGATGTTCGCCCTCGCCGCCCTGCTCACATTCAGGAAGTGCCACCCGATACTGACCATACTGACCTGCGCGGCACTGGGCATCGCGGCGGGATACGGTTTTGGATTGTAAAGTTCGTACAGATTATGATTCATTGCGGAAAGTCGGGAAACACTCTCCTCTGATCCCTAATCCCTAATTTCTGATCCCTGTTTTCCTTGCCCTTTCAAAGCACCGGTCTGTATAGAGATCCAGCATCAGCGGCATCAGGCAGAATGCGGCATAGCCCAGCCAGAACAGGTACGATGCGGGCGTAACATGCGCCATGACGATCGCGGGCGCGTAGCGTATGTAGCACTGCCGCAGCAGCACGCCCATGCCCAGCACGATCATCGAAGCGAACAGCGCGATCACGTAGGCGCGGTCGCGGTTGTCAAAGCGGTAGATGGAGAAGGCGGTTCGTCCGCGCAGGTTGCTGCCGCGGCTGCGCATCGACTCGGATGCGCCCGTGAGCATCTCGATCGTCCAGGTGATGAGCATCGAAAACTCGCGCAGCACGTTGCGAAGCCGCTGCCCCAAATTGCCCTGACCCGCGCCCATGCCGATGCCGCAACGGGCGGTGTTGATCTTCTTCGCCTGACGGCCGATGCGCGGCACCATGCGCAGCAGTATCGCCAGAAAGAGCGACAGGTGCGGGCTGACGCGGCCGAAGAGGTAGACAACCTTGTCTGCGGTCAGTATTGCATGCACGCAGCTCAGCCAGAGCATTGCCGCAGCGATGGCCGTGCCCAGCGCCAGACCGCACACAAGCGACTCAAGGGTAATGTTGTTGTCCACGAAGTTCTGCCGCAGCACCGTCACGCCGAAGTGATGGTAGCTCGCGTACCGGAGTGCGAAGGCCAGTATGCAGGGCAGGAGCACCAGCCCCAGCACCGCGCCGTGCCGCCTGCGCAGGCGGATGGCATAGAGCCATGCGCACAGAAGCGATATCGCCAGATAGACGGGGTGGCGGAGCAGCAGTGCCGATGATACGGCGCAGGCAAAATAGATAAAGTTAATGGCCGGATGGCATGCCGAAAATCCCATTTCATTCCTCCGAGATTCCGAACTTCAGCTTGACGCGATCCAGCTTTTCCAGCAATGGTTTGCCCAGCAGCAGCAGCGTCAAAAAGGTGCACAGTCCCTGCAAAGCGTTGACGGGCAGGCCGGAGAGATACAGCGGCCACGCGGTCGCGGGCGTGATTTCCGTCAATGTCAGGAACACCGTGCAGGTATCCAGCATCGGGCCGACGACCAGAAACACGCTGAGGAAGCCGTAAATCGCCATGACGAGCGGCTTGCGCCTGACCCAACCGCGGGCATAGAACCAGCCGCCCAGCAGGCCCGCCGTGCCGTAGGCCAGCATCTGCCACGGCGTATACGCGCCCTGACCGTAGAAGAAGTTGCTGGCAAACGCGCTGACCGCGCCCACCAGAAAGCCCGTCTCGGGGCCGAAGGCGAAGCCGGAGATGATGATGATGGCAAACATCGGTTTAAAGTGGGGCAGGGGGATCGCCGCACGCGCCGCCACGGCGATGGCGCACATCACAGCGATCACGACCAGTTCCCGCGCCTGCGGTTTTCGGCCCTCAAAGGCCATTATGAAGGGAATCAGCACCTCAATGATCACGAGCGTGCCGGTGATGTACCAGCTGCGCCCCTGCAGTCCCGAGCCGAGCAGGAGCGTGGCGGGGATCAGCAGAAAGAACACGATCAGCGTGGCAATGGTGGATTTTTTCATTTACGCTTCCTCCGTGTTGCAGCGGTAGAGATCGATCACGTCCTCGCAGGAGACGGCATTTCGGAACACGCAGCGGCTCATGCGGTTGGCCGCAGAGGTGTAGAAGCTGTTCTGGCCGAAGAAGCGGTGCGGCGTGTCCACGGTCAGCACCTGGCCGTCAAAGAACATGCCCACCAGATCCGCATAGCGGGCGCAGAACTCCACATCGTGCGAGACCATCAGTATGGTGATGCCTTGGGCCTTGAGGTCGGAGAGTATCTCGGCAAAGGTCTGCTTGAAGAAGGAATCGATGCCCTTGGTCGGCTCGTCCAGCAGAAGTATGGTCGGCCGGGTCAGCAGCACCTTCGCCAGCGCCGCCCGCTGCTGTTCGCCGCCGGAGATGTCGTAGGGATGGCTTTCCAGCAGGTTTTCGATGCGGCAGAGCGCGGCGATGCGCTCCCGTTCGGCCTTGTCGCCGCTCATTTCCTCCAGCTCTTCACGAACGGTCTTTTTCACAAAGAGGCTCTTGGGGTCCTGCGGCAGCATAGCCAGTTTGCCCCTGAAAAGTTCAACGGTTTTGTGCTTTTTGAGGGGCTTTCCGTCTATTTCGATCTTGCCCCTGTACGCGCGGCAGGTGCCGCAGATCGCCTTGAGCGTCGTGGATTTGCCCGCGCCGTTGCCGCCGACGACGGCAAAGAGTTTGCCGCGGGGCACATTGAGGTTCACGCCGCGCAGCACGTCCGGGCTGTCCTTTTCGTAGCGGAACCAGACCTCCTTCATGGAGATCGCCGCATCGATACCGTCCTCGTCCGGCGCCGCCTCGGCATCCGGCTCCGTCTTTTTGAGCGTCTTGCCCTCAAGGCTATCCGTAAGCCAGTTGCGCCCCTCGCGCACGGTCAGCGGGCACTTCCCCTTCCCCCCTGCGCCGTAGAAGGCGCGTGCGGGCGTGGGCATGGCCGCAAACATGGGATTGTGCTGCGCGTAAAGCTCGCCGCAGACATCCCTCGGCGTACCGTCGGCGATGACTTTGCCCCCGTCCAGCACCACGGCGCGGTCCGCATAGGGCAGTATGTCCTCCAGGCGGTGTTCGGTGATGATGACCGTCGTGCCCAGTTCCAGATTGATTTTGCGCACGGTGTTGAGAAAATCCGAGGCCGCGATGGGGTCAAGCTGGCTGGTCGGCTCGTCCAGTATCAGCACCTCGGGCTGCATGGCCATGATCGAGGCCAGGTTGAGCAGCTGTTTCTGACCGCCGGAGAGATTCGCCACGTCACGGTGGAACCAGTCCTGTATGCCGAAATAGCAGGCCATCTCCGCCACGCGCAGCCGCATGGTCTTCTGATCGCAGCCCAGGCTCTCCAGACCGAAGGCCAGCTCGTGCCAGACCTTGTCGGTCACGATCTGCTCGTCCGGATTCTGCATCACATAGCCGATCTTCGACGCCTGATCGCGCTGCGAAACCTGCTCAAGCGGCGTGCCGCCGAAGAGCACCTCGCCCGTACGCTTGCCCGCGGGGGTGAGCACGCTCTTCATGTGGCGCAGCAGGGTCGTCTTGCCGCTGCCGCTGCGCCCGCAGATCACCAGATATTCGCCGCGGTTCACGCTCAGGCTCACGTCACAAAGGCTCTGCCTGTCCTTCGCGCCCGCGTGGCTGAACGTCAGATGCCGGATCTCGAAATGTGCCATTGTATGTCCTCTTTCAGATTCAAAAGTGTGGGCAGGAGCAAAAACAGCGTGTGCGCCGCCAGCCCCCACAGATTTTGCCCCGTCACGGGCGCAACGGCCATCACGGGCGTATATTCCGCCGAAGCGCCGCCGCTTGCGAGGCCTGCAATGACGGTGGCCATAAGCCCCGCCAGTATGAGCGACACGACGATGTCGCCTGCCCCGAAATGATAGCTGTGGTAGCAGCTGCGCCGCCCCGCGCCCCAGCCGCGACTGTTCATGCTGTCCGCGGTGACGACGCTGCCCTCCAGCGCCCAACTCGTGAGCACCGAGAGGTTGGCCATGCCGCTTTGAAGTTTGCTTTTGATGTCCTCACCGCCGCCCATGCCGATGCAGCGCCGGGCGCCCGTGATCTGCCGGGCCTGACGGATGAGGTTCGGGATCATGCGCAGCACGGTGGTCAGCAGCAGCGCCGTGGAGGGCGCAAGCGTGGCAAAGAGATAGGAAAATTTGTCCTCGGTCATCACCGCGTTGTAGGCGGAAAACCAGAGTATCATCGCTGCGAACATGCCCGCAAGCACCATGCCGTAGCACAGCGCCTCGAGTGTGTAGGGACGGGAAAATACCGTCAGCAGCACGTGCGAGCCGCGGGTGTTGAGCAGCGGATTGACCGCCGAGAGCAGCGCCCAGAGCGGCAGCAGCCCCGCAAGCTGCTTTACGGCCCTGCGCCCCGTCAGGCTGATATCCAGCAGCAGTGCACAGGCAAGGGACGATATCAGGTACGCCGGGTGCTGCACCAGCACGCAGGTGCATATCGCCGCCATGAAGTAGGCAAAGCAGACGGCGGGGTGCAGCTGTGCAAAGTATGTCTGTCTCATGCCGTCAGAACGTGCCGCCACCGACGTCTTCGCCGAGGCCGACGCAGGTGTAGCACCAGACGATGCTCTCGCCGCCGCTGAGCTTGTACTCCGAGCAGCCGTAGTTCGGGAACCATTCGTTGACCTTGTACATCCAGCCCGACTCGGGGCCGCAGTCAAACTCATAGAGCTGGTGGATGCCCTCGATGTAGTAGCTGTCGTACATGGGCGTCCAGCTGTACTCGATCTGAATGTCGTAGGCCTCGCAGACGCGCTTGAGTACGTCAAAGACCGTCTCGCCGGACTCGAAGTCCACCTGAGTGGGCGCGAGTATCACGCCGTCCTCGGGTACATAGCTCGCCTTGGCGGTATCGAGATTGTCCCAATTGTTCAGTATGGTGTCGCAGTAGATGGCGATCGTGCAGCTGAGGCCGTCGCCGTCCCCGCTCGTGAGCTGTGAGGCGATCGCCGCAGAGCGTTCCTGCTCGAGCGCGTCCAGTTCTTCATTGCTCACGCAGAGCGTGCGGCTCCTGTTGGCCTCCCTGATGCGGGCAATGGCAAAGTCGTTGAGCGCTGCCGTATTCACCTCGCCCGTGGTCTTCTCGCCGTTTACCCAGTAGATGACCTGCCCCGCCGTGAAATCACCGACACTGCCGTCCAGCACGGTCAGCGTCTGCGCACTGCCGCGCACGCTCAGCAGCGCCGCCGCATCCTCAAAGGAGAGCGTACTGCCGTCAAAGGAAATCAAAAGCGGGCTGTGCGTGTTCACAAAGACCTCGCCGCCGTCCAACCGGGCCTCAAATGCGCCCCGTTCGGCGGCGGTGACCGTCATCTCGGCGCTGTCACCCAGCGTGAGTGTGCCGTCTTCAAGCCCGACGGCAACCGTTGCACCCGCATCGCAGCTGAGTGCATCGCCCGCGCGCAGCGTGGTGGCCTCCTCCACGGGATAGGACACGCCGCTGCGCGTCAGGCTGACCACGCCGCGCACCTGCGTCAGCTTCGCTGCATACCGGGCATCGCCGAACCAGCCGCGGACATTGCCCACGACAAAGAAGCCGGCCACGCCGATGGCCAGTATGATGAGCACCATGATGATGTTTTGTATGCGCCGCTTCTGCTTCATGTGTTTGCTCCTGTTTAATGGCCGGTGGCCGGTGACTCGTGGCTGGCCGGTTTAAGTTGACGCCGGAACACCGGATCCTCGCAATTTCACTGACCGCTGACCACTGTCACTGACCGATCGCGTCCGTCATGTCGTACAGGCGCGTCTTGCCCGAGATCAGGCGGTCATAGGCGGTCAGGGCATAGTAGGCCTGCTCGGTTGCCATGCCGTTGAGATCGTTGTCCAAAAGGTGCTTGAATCCGCCGCCCTCGACGTAGTAGTCCATCAGCGCATCGATGGCACAACGGCCGTTCTTGATAAAGCGCTCGTCCGTTGCGGGATCGATGCCCAGTGCACAGAGCGCCACGATGATCTGGGAGATGGACTCGCTCGTGGGCACGATGTTGCCGTTGCCGTCAAAGGTACCGTAGCTGCCGTCGTCAAACTGCATCTGAGAGAGGCGATCCAGCGCCGCGTCCACCGCGGGATTGACATCCACGCCGAACTCTGCCGTCTCGCCCTCGTGCACGTAGTAGCGTGCCAGCGACTGCAGCGCCATGCCGGTCATGTCCGAATCGGCGCTGTCGCCCGAGAAGGCCCAGCCGCCGTCCTCAAGCTGCATGTTCAGCACCGTCTGCACCAGCATCTCGCGGATGTAGTTCGCGCTGTCGGGCAGCTCGTAGTTGCCGCAGTCCAGTGCAATCAGCGCCCAGATCGGGCCGTTGTTGCCCTGCTTGCCCAGAAAATCCATGTCGCCCAACGCCTCGAGCAGATTTACGCCCGCCACATCGGTCACGTCCGCGCCGATGGCCGTGAGCGCCAGTATCATGCGCGAGTTCTCGGTGGACTTGGCACGATGCAGCCGTCCGTTCTCGTCCGCATTCTCGCGCACATAGGCTTCGGCGTTGGCAAAGTAGCCCTCGTCGACTTCGCGCCCGCTGCGGGCCAGGCCGATGACCATCCACTCGCCGCCGACCGAACCGACCTGCGGCGTGCCGAGCGACTCCAGATAGTCGCCTGTGGCTTCGTAGGCCGCTTTGACGTTGTCCGCCATCATTCCCTCCGCAAACGCGCAGGGAAGAATCATCAGAAGTGCCAGAAATAATGCTGTCAGCTTTTTCATGCCGGATCTTCTCCTTCCGCCGTCTCTGCTTCGGCCGTCTCGCTTTCGATGTACAGCTCCAGAGGCCCGGTAAGCTTCAAACCGTCATCGAATTCATCGCTCATATCAAAGAAGGTCGTCATATCCAGCAGGTATCTCGCGTAGGCCGTCAGCGCGGCATAGCCCTGTTCGCAGGCCGTCCGGTCGTAGGTGCCTTCCGCGTCCTGCACAAAGCCGCCGCCGGAGATGCCGTAGTTCACCAGCGCCTCCAGCACGGAGACACCACCCTTGACAAAGCGCTCATCGTTCTGCGGGTCGATGCCCAGCGTGCACAGTGCCGTCACCACGCGTGCGGTGTCCGTGCAGTTCTCGACCAATGCTTCGGTATCGTCATAGCTGCCGAAGCCGCCGTCCTCCTGCTGGGCCACGGAGAGGTACTCCAGACCCGTCTCGATGGCGGCCTTCATTGCATCGTCCTCGGCTGCTTCGGGATCATAGTAATAGCTCAGCGCGGTCAGCACCAGTGCGGTCGTGGCCACGTCCGAAGCTTCTGCCTCGTCATCCGCCGCCCAGCCGCCGTCCTCAAGCTGCATGGGGACCAGCTGCTCACTCAGGCCCTCGTAATTGCCGGAGGCCGTGCCGAGCACGTGATCCGCGATCAGCAGGCATGCCATGTCTGTGATGTCCTGCGCATCGCCCGCCTCGCAGCGAAGGCTGACATCCGCCTCGCCCATGGCATTTCCCAGCAGCACGCGCAGCGTATCGGTGGTGCAGTCGATGTCCTCTGCTTCAAAGTATTCCGCGGCATTTTCCATGAAGCCTTCCGTGTCGGCCGTGCGCCCGCTGCGCAGCAGGCCCAGCAGTGTCCACGCCTCTTCATAGTCCGTGGTGCCGAGGTTTTCCAGCAGTTCGCCCGTTTCGCGGTAGAGATTCTGCGCCCCGAGCCCGACATAGCGCTGCGTGGCGGCCGTCAGCGTGTCATAGTTGGTGACCAGTGCCTTCCGGTCGTCCGTGAGCTTGCTGTAGGCCTTGCGGGCCGCATCGATCTTTGCCTTGCAGCTTGCATCGAAGCTGACCTCGCCGATGTTGTCGATCAGGCCGATGACCGCCGTCACCATGGCATCGTCCGTACCGTCGCCCGAGCCGCTCGAGCCGCCCATGCCGGTGCTGTTGTCAAAGCCGGTGTTCTCCAGCGTATAGTCGTCGGTGTAGTGGAATACGATCTTGTCGCCGTCCTTGAGTTTCTGCTCCGAGACGCCCAGCAGCGGATACTTGCCGTTGAGGGTGTACATCCAGCCGGAGTTCTTGCCGTTGTCAAACTCGCCCAGGCCGCGGACGGAGGCGACATAGTTGCCGGTGGAGTTGCTGTATTTCCAGCCGTGATCGTCCAGGCACTTCTTGAGCACGTCCCAGACGAGGGAGCCTTCCTTGACGGTGTACTCCGTCTTCTTCATCCAGGTGGTCAGGCCGCCCGTGGCGAGGGTATGCACCTTTCCGCTGCCGTGCTTGCTGTCGCCGATGAGCGTCAGGCAGACCTTGATCATGCCCGTCTCGCTGACCTCGACGTTGCAGCTTGCGCTGAAGCCGCCCGCCGTGGCCGTGATAACCGCCTTGCCGACGCCCTTGCCCGTGACCACGCCCTTGGCCGACACGGTCGCAACGCTCTCATCGGAGGAGGACCATTGCACGGTCTTGTCCGTGGCATCATCGGGAGTGACGGTCGCCTTCAGGGTCGCCGTGGCCTTTTCCTTGATCGAAAGTTCCTTCTTGTCGAGCTTGATGCCGGTGACATCGACGACAACCGTATCATCGGTGTAGACCAGCTTGGTCGAATCCGCGCCCAGCGGGTCATCCGTGCGGTTGTGTGCCTTTTTCCACTTGCAGCCGGTCACCTCGGGGCAGCCGTCCGTGCCCGTCTCTGTGTTGAAATAGAGTGCGCCGCTTGTGGTCTCGTGGGTCTTGCAGTTGGTGTCCACATAGTCCACCTTGCCGATGCCCGCCTTGGCGCCGCAGTTTGATGCGTAGTAGTTGGCGGAGATGTCGTCAAACTTGTTCAGGCTGCGATAGTAGCCGATCACGCCGCCGACGTTACTGCCGCTCGAGGAAACCTTGCCGGTGAAGCTGTTCTTGGTGAAGCTGTACTCGTTCCAGGCCTGCGCCACGATGGCGTCGCCGCCCAGTATGCCGCCGACATTGTCCGTGCCGGAAACGCTGCCCGAAGCCTTGCAGTTGTTCACGCTGACGCGGATGCCGTTGGGCGCGGAAGAGTCATTGTAGCCGCCGCCGACGATGCCGCCCGCGAACGAGCCGCTCGCCGTGACGCTGCCGCCGAAATTGCAGCCCGAGACGGCGCAGTTGCCCATGGCATTGTCGCGCATGCCCAGTATGCCGCCCACGTAGTCCGTGCCGTACACGGTCGCGTTGCAGGTGCAGCCCGAGATCGTGCCGTTGACGCGGCCCGCGATGCCGCCGATTATGCTCTGATCCTTGTTGTAGCCGACGGTGACGCCGCTCTCGATGGTGCAGTCCGTGATATTGACCACAAAGCCCGCCGAGCAGCCGGCATAGCGGTTGGTGGAAATCTCAGCGCCGATCAGGCCGGACTTGAGCGTGGCGGAGCCGGACTTGAGCGTGACGTTGCTGATGCTGATCGCCGTGCCGGAGAGGCCGACACCCGAGAGGTTGTTGACCAGGCCGTAGCCCGCGATCTTCTTGCCGTAGATGTTCAGATCCGATACGCTTGCATTCTTGACGTAACCCAGCAGCGGCAGGCCGCCCTCGGGTACGGTCAGTGTATGACCGTCGCCGTCAATGTTGCCGCTGAAGGGCAGCTCCTTCGACTCGCCGACGGGCTTCCAGCCGTCGGGGAGCGTGATGTCCGCCGTCACGGAGAAATATTGGCCGTCGAAGCTCTCGCCGCCCGCCACGCGCTTGCGCAGGGCCTCAAGGTCGCTCGCGCCCGTGAGCAGGTAGGGATCTTCCTGCGTGCCGCTGCCTGCAATGGCGGGGGCGGCTGCACCGCTCAGTTCGGCAAAGGCTGCCATGGCCGCCTCAAGCGCGGCATAGTTGCTCACCTGCGCCCGCTCTTCTTCGGTCAGCGCCGCGTAGGCTGCCTCGGCCTCGGTGATGGCGGCCTCGGAATCGATCGTCACCTCGCCGATGGCATCGATCAGATCGATCACGTGCTGCACGTTCTCTGCCTTATCGGCGCTTTCGGCGTTCAGTGCGGCGGTAAAAGCATCGTTGCCGGAGCCGATCTCGGGCATATCGCCGTCAAGGCTCACCTTCGTCAGCGCCGTGCAGCCCGCAAAGGCATCGTCGCCGACGGATTCTATCGTAGAGGGCAGGCTGACCGACTCGAGGGAGGTGCAGCCCGCAAAGGCCTTGTTGCCGACGGACGTGACACCGTTTTTGATGACGACCGCACGGATGTCTTCCGTTTTCTCTTCCCAGGGACGGCTCTTGTCGGAGTAGTCGTCCATCGCGCCGCTGCCGGAGATGGTCAGCGTGCCGTCATCGTCCAGTTCCCACTGAAGCGCTTCCGCGGTGGCTTCCGCAGTCGGCTCCGCTGTGGGTGCCACAGTGGATTCCGCAGTGGCTTCCGCAGTCGGTTCGGCCGTAGGTTCCGCGGTCGGTTCGGCCGTGGGTTCCGCGGTGGCTTCCTGCGTCTCTTCCGCGACCGGGGCCTCCTCGGCTATGGTTTCAATCTCTTCGGCCCATGCGCCGCCCGTCATGCCAAGGAGCATGGCCAGCGCCATCAGCAGTGCCAAACAACGTCTCTTCATACTCATCGTCTCCTTTTTGACCGTCAGGAAAGACAAAAAGCCGCTTCCCGCATCGGGGAACGGCTTTGATCGATATTCCTTAAACAGTCTTCATTTTCCCCGCAAAATGAACTGTCGTCCGGGGCAGGTCTCCTGACTTGGGTTCATCCGGGATCGCACGCCTTCTCAGCCGTCCGGCCAATGGCTTTTTGTGCACCCGTCCCCTTCACAGTAGGTCGAAGCTGTTTCGGATTTGCACCGAATTCCCTTTTCACCGCAGGCTGCGGCACCCTGAACATACACAGGGATACACTGATTAAATGAGGTGGTAAGCTGAGCAGTGAATTTTGCGGCAGATACGATTGCAGAAATCGAAGGTAGAGGCTGAAAACCTGATGGTTTTCAGGTTTGCCTTTAGAGCGTGTTTCTAAATTCGCCACGATGCATTTTCGGCGTCTTTGCCTGCATTT
>CAVINP010000032.1:0-20732 GCA_963643985.1 bacterium | reverse complement strand
AGCAGATAGCGCAAAAGGCACACTCAGATTCGCCGCCGAATTAATCAGGGGATCCCTAGACGGAACCGCGCATATACTCAAAAATCGCGCAGCCGCGCCTGCGAAGCCAGGTGTACAGCAGCCCAGCCATCACCAGCGTCACCAGCGAAAACGCCAAAGAATACGTCATATATCCCGCCGTCCAGACCATGGGCAGCAGGAACAGTATGGCGGCCAGCAGCACGACAACATAGATGATACCGCCGAAGAGCGAAATGAACATGCTCATGCCCTGTTTGACGGGCGTGCTCTCGTTTATCCAGTTCAGGTTTGCATACTTCACACCGGCGGCCAGGGCAAGCATGGCCGAGAAGAGCAGAAAACTGCCGACCATCAGCAGACCGAGCAGTGTGTCCGCCATCGAAAGTTTGCAGGCGACTGCCACGCAAATCAGGCAGAAGAGCGCAGGCACGCCGCCCAGTATCATCTGCATCTCTGCCTTGGCCCACAGCACCTGCCAAGCGGAAACCGGCAGCGACTGTATCAGCCATATCGTCTTGCCCTCCAGCGATACGGAGGGGGCTGCCGTGCCGTTCAGCGAAATCAGTATACACATGACCCCCAGGAGCAGCAGCGGCATAACGGAAAAGACCTCTGCGGGAAGGTTTCCCGCCATGTTCAGCAGCACATCGCCCTTGACCAGCAGTGCAATACCCAGTACCGGCATTACCAGCGTACTCATGCCGCAGTTAAGCATGTAGGTGGCGCTGCCCGTAAAGCGCAGGAATTCGCGCCGAAGCAGCGCAGCGTGTACACTCGCCGATTTCACGGTGGGTTCGCGGTACTTCCTGCCCTCCGCCCCCGCCGATGCGGTTGCAATCGACAAAAAGCTATGCGAGAGCAGCCGCCATGTCAGCCCCAGCAGCACTGACACCGCAGCGGCAACGATCAGCATGGCTCCGAGATCGCCCGTGCCGGCGCTGCCGAACAGGTACAACGGATAGGCTGAACGTCTGATGGACACGCCGTAGCTTGCCGCATTCTTAATCAGATCGGTCAGCAGCGGTTTAAGTTTGGACATGCCGAAATAGTAGACGGTCACGCCCAGAAGAGAAATCAGCACGGTCATCATGCTGCGTCGCTTCGTCTTTACGCTGATCTTCGCCACCACCCAACCCAGCAGGCAGGAGATTATGAGCACAATCAGCGAGATCAGAAGCAGCATCACAACGCCGCACAGCAGTGCACCGGGATCGGCGGACACACGCAGCCAATACACGATCAGTGCCGGCAGAAATGCGATGGCGCTGTAGAGCAGGCCCATCAGGTACACGCTCAGCAGGCGCGAGGCCATGATGGTGCTCACGGGGATCGGCAAACTCAGCAGCTGGTCGTTGTCCCGGGCCAGGTACAGTACCGAATAAGTGCTGAATATGCTGCCGAATGAGCCGAGCATGACGGCAATCAGCCCCATCAGCGTAAAGTACAACCAAGACATGCCGGCCATATTCAGCGGCTGCGCCATGGCATACGCAAGAGCCGCAAATATGCCGCCGAGCACGACAAAGAGCAGCAGACCAAAGCCCAGCAGGGAGAGTATCGTCACGATCCTGCCGCGGGCACGGTTCTTTTTGGCATCGTAGAAGCAACTGCGGAAGATCTCGGTCAGCTGCTTTTTGAGCAGTATCTTCAGCATGACCCGTCATCCTCCAACTCAAGGAATACATCCTCCAGAGACGCATCGCCGCGCACCTCATCCATCGTGCCGGAACGGATCAGCTTACCGTTTTTGATGATGGCCACCTTGTCGCAGAGCTTTTCCGCCACCTCCAGCACGTGCGTGGAGAAGAATATCGCGCCTCCCCTGTCGCAAAAATCGCGCATCATGCCCTTGAGCAGGTGTGATGCTTTGGGATCAAGGCCCACGAACGGCTCGTCCATGATGATGAGTTTGGGTTGATGCAGCCAGGCCGCGATGATCGCCAGCTTCTGCTTCTGGCCGTGGGAATAGGCGGCAATGGGCTGGGCCAGCTTGCCCGCCAGCTCAAAACGCTCGGCGTTCTCGCGGATGCGTTCCGCGCGCTCCTGCGCACTCACGCCGAATATGTCGGCGATAAAGTTCAGATACTTCTCGGCCGTCATGTACTCATAAAGATCGGGATTGTCCGGAATATAGGCGATCTCGCGCTTGCAGGCGAGCGGCTCTTTTTTTACTGACTTGCCGTTTACATAGATCTCGCCCGCGTCAAAGCGCAGTATGCCCACCACGGACTTGATGGTGGTGGTTTTGCCCGCGCCGTTGTGGCCGATGAAGCCGTAGATCTCGCCCGGCAGTATGTGCAGATTCAGATCATCCACGGCCTTATGTTCGCCGTATACCTTGCTCAGATGCTCTATGCGCAGCATGGAAATCATTCTCCCCTGTCTCAAATCATTTCGGCTGTATTATAGCAATATGGCACAATTCCGTCAAGCGATGTTAGTGAAAAAACAAAGTGGAATTGCGAATACCGTAAAACGGACAGCGTATAATAACCTCACTCTCAGAAAGGAGTATGTTTCGCATGAAAAAAATGATAGCACCGGTACTTGCGCTCACGCTGCTGCTGTGCTGTGTGGCAAGCGCCGAGGAGACGACTTATGACTTCTCCGAGCAGGCGGAGACCTATCTGACCTATATAGGCACGAACCTCACCAACCGCAACGTGGTCGCCGAGGGTGAGGAAGAGGACCCCACCAGCACGCATGAGGAAACCATCGAATGGATTCTTTCCGAGTTGAAAAACGCCGGATATGCCGACGAACAGATCGTACATGAAACCGAGATGTCCTCATCTTATGACGAGAAAAAATATCCTGTGACGAACATTGTTCTCACCGTTGAAGGGCAGGACACGAGCAAGCAGATCATTGTGGCTGCACACTATGACGGCGACGGTGTGGGCGACAACGGCTCCGGCACGGCGCTGCTGCTCTCCACTGCTTGCGGTCTGGCCGGCGAAACCCCGCTCTATACCGTAAAGTACATCTTCCTGGACGGTGAGGAAGTCGGCCTGGTCGGTGCGGAAAACTACGTCAACGCCATGAGCGAAGAGGAGATCGCCTCCACCGTGTTCATGGTAAACATTGACTCCGTTGCCTTTGGTGACTACTGCAACATCTACGGCGGTGTTGCCGACGAAAACGGCAATGTGACGCAGACCGAGGCCTATGACCTGGCCGTGACCACCGCAAGAAGCCTCGGCATCAATGTCTACACCACCGAGGATCTGGACGGCTACTACGCAGCCAACGGTGAAGGCCCCGCCATAGAGACGAACGCGCTCTACACCAATCCCTGGACGAGCGCCAACCCAGCACCTGCCAATGCCGGCAATGTTTCCCCCACCACAGGCGACTGGAGCGATCATGCCGCGTTCAAGTATGCGGGCATCCCCTACCTCTACCTTGAGGCGACCAACTGGTTTGCTGCGGGCGACGGCGGCGAAGATGCCTACACCGGCTATTTCGAGGTTTCGGATGCCTCCGTGGGCTATGACGGAATGTTCATGAACACCGAATACGACACGCTTGAGAACCTGACGACGCTGTATCCCGGCCGTTCGCTGGAACATTTCCGGGTCTTCTCTCCGCTGCTGTGCAAACTGATCATGCAGCCTGTGGCTGCATAAGGTAATAACATAAAAAGGGTGGCTGTCTCGGGAAACGGAGCAACCACCCTTTTGTTATACCTTAAATTCCTGCCGCCGCGCTCCTGTCCAAGAGCACGACCGCGTCCCTGTGCAGCCTCAGCACGGAGGCCGGATGTCTGGGCGAGACGTCGCCGTGGACCATGTCGTGAATCGCGTCGCGCTTTTGCTCGCCCGTAGCGATCAGCAGCAGCCTGCGCGCACGCATGATCGTGCCCACACCCATCGATATGGCTTCGCGCGGCACATCGTCCGAGCAGGCAAAGAAGCGCGTGTTCGCTTCTATGGTGGAGGGCGTCAGCTTAATGATGCCCGTGGTATCGGTAAACGCGTCCGCAGGCTCGTTGAAGCCAATGTGGCCGTTGCGGCCGATGCCCATCAGTTGCAGGTCGATGCCGCCCGCTGCATCAATGGCTGCCTCGTAGGCACGGGCATTGGCTTCGCCGTCGCCGATGCCACAGGGCACGTGCGTGTTTTCAGGCTTGACGTTGATGTGATCAAAGAGATTTTCATTCATGAAGCGGCGGTAACTCTGCGGATGGTTGCCGTCCAGCCCCATGTATTCATCCAGATTGTAGGTCGTAACGAGCGAAAAATCTATCATGCCTTCCCTGTTCATGCGAGCCAGTTCGTGATAGGTCAGAACGGGCGACGATCCTGTCGGCAGACCCAGCACAAGATCCGGCTTGTCCAGAATTTCGGCGGCAATGATGGAAGCAGCGGCCTGAGCTACCAGTTCGGGCGTTTCGTAGACATGGATTTTCATAGACACTTCTCCTTCCGAATTGAACGATTATTTCACGCTGCGGGCATATTCCGTGGGGGTCATGCCGTAGGCGCATTTGAACAGATTTGAAAAGTGGCATACGGAGGAAAACTTCAGCCGATCGGCAATCTGGGTAAAGTTCATGCTGCCCTGCCGTATCAGGCACTTGGCCTCCTCCAGCTTTTCGCGGCGGATGTAGTCGCTCGGTTTGATCTTCAGGTGCCGCCCGAAGAGGACAGAGAGATAAGACGGGCTGACATTTACCTGTCCGGCCACATCGGCCACCGTAAGTTTGGCATATATGTTGCGGGAGATGTAGCGCAGGGCCTGATCCACCAGCGTATTTTCGCTGTTGAGCGCATGCGATGCGATCAGTTTGCGCATGCCCTCGCTTCGACAGACGCAGCGTATCATGTCCAGCAAAAACGCCATCAGTCGGCAGCAGACAATATCGCCGCTGAGTATGTCGGCCTGCCGGGCCTCTGCGAGAATATCCTGAAGCGCGTACTGCCCGGCCGCATCCACATTCATCTTTCGATTGAGCAAAAGGCTTGCATATTCGCAATCCATGTCGAAGGCGATCGTGACAAAGCACACGCGAGCCTCATCCTCACTGTACTGCGAATGCCACTGATTGGAGCCGTAAAGCATCATATCTCCCGGCAGGAGAACGTAATCCCGACCGCCGACGATGGAATGCATGCTGCCCTCCTGCATGTACGTCAATTCGTATTGGCGATGTGCCTCCCCCTTAAAGAAGAAACCACCCTCCTTGACCTGACAGAACAGCGTCCGTATACTGCGGACACCCATGTTTGCGCTGATGATCTCCGGGCCGTGCCGACCCCGGCGCTCTGTGCGATGCATAACCGCATCCTCACGGGTACAGATGTAGATATCGCAGTGCTCATCAAAGGGCAATACGCAAAAATACACGCCTGCATGTACACAAACCGACTTGTCCAGATAGAACGATTCGCTCTCGCCTGTGCGCTCAGGTGCAGACACCTGCAATACGGCCATGCCGCTGTCGTAATCCAGGTAGACATCCGCATTCTCGCAGCAAAACATGTCGTCCGTTTGCCCGACAATGTGCTTCTTTTGGACACGCCAACGGGAGCCGGAAGGGAATGCGTGATTGTCCGTCTTTTCTTCCGACACACTGCCGTAGTCGGCAAAGTTGTACTTGTTCAGATTGCGAATCATTTACCCTCGCCGTATTTTCATATTTCTTTACTACACATCTATTATACCAATGGGAAAGGCAAAAAACAAGCCGCATGATTTACATCTCATGCGGCAGTTTTTACAGATATCTTATCTTATAACGATTGTCGTGCCCTCGGGGCAGTTGTTGAAGATCCATTCGGCATTGTCCTCGGAGAGGCGGATGCAGCCGTGCGAGGCCTTGCGGCCAAGCGCGGACACCGACGAGCGGGTCGGACCCTGCTTGCGGCCATTGTACAGCACGGAATGGAAGAGTATGCCGCCCACGATGCGGTAGGCATACTTGGCATAGCAGTTGTAGTCCGTGAAGTAGTACCACATGCCGGAGGTGACCTTGCCGCCGGACTGATACGTGCCGATGGGCGTATCGTAGCCACTCATGCCGGAGGAACACTTGAACTGCTTGATCTCGTTGTCATAGTTCTCGCCGTTCCACTCGTAGATATGCACACGCTGCTCGGAGAGGTCCACACCGATCTTATACGGGAAGACATACTCCTCGGCCGGAAGCGCCTCCGCAGAGAAGAGCAGCTCCTGCGTGGCCTGATCGGCAATGCCGGTCTCGGTCAGGCCGTTCTTTCTCTGGAAATATCTGATGGCCAGCTCACTCAGAGAGCCGTATGCGCCGTCAGGCTTGTAGAGATACTTCAGCTGGTTGAGCCTGCGCTGAACGCGCCACACCTCCGTGCCGCTTGAGCCGTTCATCACGTCTTCGCGATAGACCCGGAAGGTGTATTCCCCGGTCACAAACTTGAGCACATCCTCGGTGATCGTGCCGTCCTGACCGTTGACGCTGATCTGACCGCTGAGGAGTTCATCCTCCGCGACGGGCTGAACGTTGGGATCCGGCGTGGCCGTGGCGACGGGCGGTGCGCTTTGGTATTCGGCATAGTCTGCTGCATAGGTGTTGAACACGTAGTCCTTGAACTCTGCCACGGCCGTCTCCGTCTTTTCGCCGGATACGCCGTCGGCGGTGCCGATCATGAAGCCCCAGCGGGTCAGCGCCTGCTGGACGCGCAGCACGTTTGAATCCGGCTCGGCAGCTGCGGGTGCGGCGACCGCGCTCGTGGAATAGAGTACGGACTGCGTGGTATCGTCCGCAACACCGGTGGGCGTCAGGTCGTTGTTCTCCTGAAAAGCCACCACCGCGGATTCCGTCGCGGAGCCGAACTGGCCGTCCGCGGCCGTCTCCAGATAGCCCAGCTCCTGCAGTCGGTTTTGCAGCATGACAACATAAGCGCCTGCATCGTCCTCGTCGCGCGAGCCGAGCTGCAACGTCGGATAGCTTCCGCCCAGACCCGTGCTCTCGCCGTCATCGCCGCCGAGACCCAGGGCCTCCTCGCCGGTCAGCGCAAATGCAGCCGTCCCGGAGAGCAGCATGCATGCGCACAGCAACACAGCTAAAAATCGTTTCACTTTGACTTATCCTCTTTGGTTTCAGAACAGAATCTTGGCATCGTCCGCGGTGTGCAGGAAGTCGCGGATCAACTCGCGGCAGCGCTTGTAGACGCACTCGCGGGCATATTCGACGTCGTTGCGTTCACGCATGGCGCGCTCGTAGGGCTGACGCAGCTCGGTGCCGACGTTGATCTTGGCGATGCCGGCCTTGATACCGCGGGTGATGTAGTCCTGCTCGATGCCGGAGCCGCCGTGCAGCACCAGCGGGATGTTCAGCGCTTCGCGCAGCTCGGAGATGCGCTCGACGTCCAGCTTGGCGGCGGGCTTTTTCTTGTCCAGCAGGTTGTCTGCGATGGCGCCGTGGACGCTGCCGACCGCAACGCTCAGCCAGTCGCATTCGGACTCGCGCACGAACTTCTGCGCCTCATCAATGCGGGTGAAGCCCATCTTCTTGGCGAAGATCTCTTCGTAGGGAATGGCGGTCTGCTCGGTCTCATGGCCCATCACCGCGCCCAGTTCGGCCTCGACGGGGATGCCTGCAGCGTGCGCAAGATCCGCAACCGCTCGGGTTGCCTCGATGTTGCCTTCCAGGGAGAGGCGGGATGCATCCACCATCACGGAGCCGTAGCCCGCACTGATGGCACGCTTAATCAGGGACATGTAGTCCACTTCCAGATGATCCTCATCGATCACCGGCACATGGTCCAGATGCAGCAGGGTATGGCCTTCGACGGCATACTTGGCGTACTCATCGGCGATGCTCTCAAGGCTGACGGCCTCGAACTTTTCCCACTCGAGGCGAGCGACCTGAATCATGGCCACGCTGTTTTCATCAACGATGGCCTGCGCGATGGCCTTGAGCATCGGCGGATGCGGAACGTTAAAGGCGGGAACCACGAGACCGTTTTCGAGTGCCTTGCGGACGATAATTCTGGTATCCATAGAAATAACCCCCTTTGTTCTTATGTCGCGGCATGCCGCCGCTGAATGACCCATCAATAACGTTTTCATTGTAGCACGGCGGGTGTAAATTTACAAGCATACAGCGCTTCTTCGGCGAATTTTCCAGTTTTGCCTTGAATTCGGCGCTCCCTGCTGATATCATAGAAACAGGACTATGGGAGTGTGAATGCATATGAGAAAACTGATCGTCGCGGAAAAGCCATCCGTTGCGCGGGATATCGCGCGCGTGCTCGGCGTGAGCAACCGGGGAGACGGCTTTCTGTACGGCGATGAATATGTCGTCACCTGGGCACTGGGACATCTGGTATCGCTCTGCGAACCGGGTGAGGTCGATGAGAGGTGGCAAAAATGGCGCATGGACGATCTGCCCATGCTGCCCGAGCACATACCGCTCAAGGTCCTGCCGGCCTCCAAGGATCAGTATGCGGTGGTGAAAAAGCTGCTGTGCTCATCCAAGATCGACTCCGTCATCTGTGCGACCGACAGCGCGCGCGAGGGCGAGCTGATCTTCCGCAACATATACGAGCTTTCCGGCTGCACAAAGCCCGTGGAGCGGCTCTGGATATCCTCCATGACCGACGCCGCCATCAGGCAGGGTTTCAGGACGCTCAAACCCTCCGCCTGCTACGATGCGCTCTACGAATCCGCACGCTGCCGCTCCGTGGCCGACTGGCTGGTGGGCATGAATGCCAGTCGGGCCTTTTCCCTGCGCTACAATGCACATCTCTCCATCGGTCGCGTGCAGACGCCCACGCTCAGCCTGATCGTGAAGCGCGATCTGGAGATCGAGCACTTCGTGCCGAAGGACTACTGGGAGGTCCGTGCGAATTTCGGCGACTACGAGGGCCTGTGGGTCAATCCGGATACGAAGGAGACCAGAGCCGACAGCAAGGATCTGGCCGAGCGCATCAGGAACGAGTGCGCCGGGCAGACTGCAACCGTCACGCAGAGCAAGCGCGAGGTCAAGCGCATACCGCCGCCGCAGCTGTTTGACCTGACATCGCTGCAGCGTGAAGCCAATGCACGCTTCGGCTATTCCGCCGACAAGACACTCAAGCTTGCACAGGCGCTGTACGAGCAGCACAAGGTGCTCACCTATCCGCGCACGGACAGCCGCTATCTGCCCGATGACATGAAGCCGAAAGTTGAAAAGATACTGACACATCTGCCCGAGCCGTACGCGGGCTTTGTCGCCGCACCGGAGATGAACCTCGGTATGCACACAAAGCGTTTCTACGACAACAGCAAGATCAGCGACCACCACGCCATCGTGCCCACGGAAAAGGCCGTCAACCTTGCTTCACTGACGGATGATGAGAGGAACATATACGACATGGTCACCCGCCGCCTGATCGCTGTGCACTATCCGAACTACGAATACGAGGCGGCAAGCGTGCTGACGCAGGTGGGCAGCCATACGTTCAAGTCCACCGGCTCCATGCCGTTGCAGCCCGGCTGGAAAAAGCTCAGCCCGAGCGAGAAGAGCAAGAAGGGCGAGAGCATGCTGCCGAGGCTGGCCGAGGGCGATACGCGCAAGGTGGAAAAAACGGCGATCAAGGCCTGCAAGACCAAGCCGCCCGAGGCGCATACGGATGCCTCCATACTGAGCATGATGGAAAATGCGGGGCGCGACATCGAAGACGAGGCGCTGCGTGAGCAGCTGAAGGATTCTGGACTGGGCACGCCCGCCACCCGAGCCTCGATCATCGAGCGCCTGATTCAGGTGGGCTATGCCAAAAGATCGGGCAAGAAGCTGATCTCTACCGAAAAGGGGCGCAAGCTGATATCGGTCGTTCCCGAGCAGATCTCCTCCGCGGCCACCACCGGCAAATGGGAAAAGGCACTCTCTGCCATGGCAGGCTTCGAGGATGTCGCGCAGCGCACAGCCAAGTCCGAGCGTTTCCTGAGCGGCATCGACCGCTTTGCCGTCTTCCTGGTGGATGCCGCCAGAAATGCCTCCGCCAACGTGCAGTTCGAACAGGAGCGCTTCAAGCCGCGCCGCAAAACCGTATCGAAAGCATCTGCAAAAAAGAAGTAAAAATTTTGTTTCAGAACATGCAGGAATTTCGGAGGTGCACGTAGAATTAACTTAATACGGTCACCGCAACGGATCCGATCCGATGTGCGAAGCGCCGATTATACGATAAAGGAGCGATTATACATGAAGTTTGTTTATGCCAGCAAGGACATGGTTATCTCCGACAGCCTGAAATCCCGCGTTGAGAAAAAGTTGGGCAAGCTTGAGCGCTACTTCCACGATGAGATCGAAGCCAGCGTTCGCTTCAAGGTGCAGAAGGGTGCACGCAACATCGTCGAGATCACGATCAACGCCGGCGGCGTGATCCTGCGTGCCGAGGAGTCCTCCAACGATATGTACCTCTCCATCGACCGCGCCGTGGACAAGCTCGAGAGCCAGATCCGCCGCCACCGCACGAAGCTGGACAAGCGTCTGCGCCCCGCGGAGATCGAGCCGGCCGAGGATGCGAGCGCCTACGAGGAGCAGAGCTACGACATCGTGCGCGTGAAGAAGTTCTCCGTCAAGCCCATGACCGTCGAGGACGCCATCACGCAGATGGAGCTGCTGGGCCACGACTTCTTCCTCTTCCAGAACGAGGACAGCGAGATCATGAACGTGCTCTACCGCCGCCACGACGGCACCTACGGCCTGCTGCAGCCGGATCTGTAATCCCCATATAAATAATTGAGCGTGAGCGGGGGCAATGTTGCCTCCGCTCACGCTTTGTTTTGGTTCATCACGTTTTCTTGGGGGATAAGTTACTGACACTCCCCCGGTGAGGGAGGCAAGGGGTGGCGCCCCTGAAAATACGCACCGGAGACTTCGCGAAGCGAAGTTCCGGCAGCGCCGCGGCGATCTTTCAGATCGCTGCGCGGGCCGGTCGCAACCCTGCTTCGCAGGGGAGCGACTGCTATAGGGAGCTGCCGAAGGCCGAGGGGTTGGCTAGGAGTCAGGTGAACCGAGGAAACGCAGTCCTTTCCCGCAATTCCTGATCCCTAATCCTGTTTCCTCGTCCCTTCACACCCTCAGTGCCTGTAGCTCTGCAGCATCGAATTCTTCAGCATCCAGAGGCTGTCGGAGAGGTCGACCTTGTAGCGGTGGGGATTGAGCAGGCGCTTGTACTGATCCCAGAAAGTGTCCATTTCCTCGCGGCAGTGCTGCTGAATCTCCTTAAGCGTCGGTGATTCGTATACGCATTCGCCTTTTTTAAAGACCTGCACCTGCAGTTCCTTCATGGTGTAGTCGGTCAGCGTCATGCTCTTCCAGGTGTTGACCGGATCGTATATCGTCAGGGGCTTGCTTGTATCGTATTCTTCGTGTGCCAGCGCGATCAGATCCGCCACGGCCTTGCCGTTCTGGCCGTCGTAGATGCGCCAGAGGCGCTTGATGCCGGGGTTGGTGATCTTCACGGGGTTTTCGGAGATCTTGATCTTGGGTACCACGCGGCCGTCGATCTCCTCCGCGCTCATCTTGTACACGCCGCCCAGTGAAGGACAGTCCTCGCTGGTGATCAGCTTCGTGCCCACGCCCCAGGTGTTGATGCACGCGCCCTGCAGTTTCAGATCGCGGATCAGGTTCTCGTCCAGATCGCCCGAGGCACAGATGATGGTGTTCGGGAAGCCGGCCTGATCGAGCATCTTGCGGGCCTCGCGGCTGAGATAGGCCAGGTCGCCGCTGTCCAGGCGGATGCCGACCGGCTCGTGCCCCTGCGCCCGCAGCTCATTAAAGACCGTGATGGCATTGGGCACACCGCTGCGCAGCGTGTCGTAGGTGTCCACCAGCAGCAGGCAGCTGGTCGGGAACATCTCGGCGTACTTGCGGAAGGCCGTCACCTCGTCCGGGAAGGACATCACCCAGCTGTGCGCATGCGTGCCGGCGATAGGTATGGAATACATCTCGCCCGTGAGCACGTTGCTGGTGGATTGACAGCCACCGATGATCGCGGCACGCGCACCGTAGATGCCCGCATCCGGACCCTGGGCACGGCGCAGGCCGAACTCCATGACTGTGTCGCCCTGCGCGGCCTGGGCCACGCGGCTGGCCTTGGTGGCAATCAGCGTCTGATGGTTGATGATGTTCAGCAGTGCGGTCTCCACCAGCTGCGCCTCAAAGATCGGCGCGGTCACGCGAATGAGCGGCTCGCCCGGGAAGACAATCGTGCCCTCGGGAACGGCAAATATGTCGCCGTGGAATTTGAAGTCGCGCAGGGCCGTCATGAACTCCTCGTCAAAGATGCCCAGAGAGCGCAAGTAATCCAGCGAATTCTCGTCAAAATGCAGATTTTTGATGTAGTCGATCAGCTGCTCCAGGCCCGCCATGACCGCATAGTGCGTGCTTTCGTCCTTGCTGCGGTAGAACATGTCAAAGGTGGCGATGTTGTCACGCATGCCGGTTTTCATGTAGCCGTACATCATCGTGAGCTGATACAGGTCCGTCAGCATGGTCAAATTTCTCATATGCCTCTACTCCTCTTCTCTGTCGGGAATAAAATTTGTTCCTTTATACATCATCGCCGCAAAGCCCGGCAGCAGCAGAGCAAACACGACGCTGAGTCCGTGCAGTTTGAGCGCAATGCTCACGGCCAGAAAGATCGCGTCTGCAGGCGGTATCAGGCGAATCAGCCGCGGCTGCCCCTTCTCGCGCAGTGCAAAGCAGATGCACACGCCCAGCACCGCCAACAACGACAGCAGCTGGGATACGCGCAGACCCATCAGATACAGGCTGTCCGTGCGCAGGCCCTCCACCAGCGTCCGCTCGAGGCCGTAGAGCAGCAGGTACCACAAGAAGATATCTCCCCTGCGGCGAAATTTTTTGCGCCGCTCGGCAATGAGCAGCACGGCGGCGACGATCACGCACCATGCGGATTCATAGAAAAAGGTCGCCCAGTGCCAGCCTTCGCCCGGAATCTCGACCGCCAGAGGAAAAAACTGCCACCCGGCGTTTGTCACCGCTGCCCCGTAGGCCTCGTTGTTGACGAAGTTGCCCCAGCGGCCGACGCCCTGCGCCAGCGCCAGCCCCGGCGCAATGAGGTCGGCAACCGTGGGCAGGGAAATCTTTCTGACCCTGCAGTAGATAAATGCACCCAGTGCGCCGCCGATCACGCCGCCGTATATGGCCAGCCCGCCCTGTCTGAAGGAGAGTATCTCCTGCGGGTGCGCGGCGTAGTAATCCCAGGAGAAGAGCACGTAGTAGATGCGTGCGCAGATGATGCCCAAGGGCACCACCGCCAGCGCCAGATCCACCGTGGTATCCTTCTTTAAGCCCAGCTGCTGCTCGCGCAGGTAGGCCAGCAGCACGGCCGCGATCACGCCGCAGACGATCAGCAGCGCGTACCAGTATATTTCAAAGCCGAAGAGCACAACCCCGCTCCGTGTCAGTTCTATCATATCACTCCTCCGCAATCTTTACCCATTATAATCAATTTAGCATGAAAATGTCAATACATCAATGTTGCATGAACGGCTTTTATCGGTTATAATACACAATAGGCTTTTTATTGGGCAGTCGTGTGCTGCCCTGATATCAAACGTTGTATTCGGAGATAGGCATATGCGCAGAAAGAAAAGAGTGACCGGAAGATTCTACGTCTTCCTGTTGATCCTTCTGGTGATCGTCTTTCTGATCGTGCGCCCGTATCTGGGGCTGGAGGCCAAGGAAGCCGTCATTATGGATGCCAACACGCAGTACACGCAGATGATGGATTGCGTGCTGATCCGCGATGAGCAGCTGATCACCTCCGAATCCACCGCCCGCATCGAATACATCGCCTCCGAGGATGCCTACGTCAACAAGGGCGACACCGTGGCCTACATCTACACGGCGGGCTATTCGGAAAACCTGCTGACCAAGCTGGAGGAGACCCGCGCCAAGATTCAGGATTACCACAAGAACACAATCCTGAACAACATCAAGGATTCAACGCTCGAGCGCTACGACACGATCGTGGATCTGATGGTAGTGGAGTTCAAGCATCTGGTCAACCACGACACGCGCGGCAGCCTGCTCACCGCCGCACGCCAGCTGGAGACCGCGATGGTCAATCGTCAGGAATACCTCAGGTCCAACAAGCGCAGCGACACGAAACTGACCAAGCTCTACGACGAAGAGAACACCCGCATGACCAGCATACAGTCCTGGCGGCAGGTCGAGACGGCCCCGTCCGACGGCGTGGTGTCCTTCTATCTGGATGGCTACGAGAGTGACCTGAATGCGGACACGGTCACATCCCTGTCCACCTCGGACATCAAGACCGTGCTGGCCGGCGGCTCCCTCTCCTCAACCAAGAGCAGCAAGTCCACCGGCGTATACCGCCTGGTCAATCAGGATCACTGGTATGTGGCGCTCGTGGCCAACGCCGACACCTGGAACCCCGTGGTCGGTCAGGAATACTATCTGCAGATGCAGGGCTTTGAGGATCTGGCCTTCACGGCCTCCGTCACCAGCGTGCAGAAGGAAAGCGGCACACTCCTGGCGATATTCGAGGTCAACGACCCCATCGGCCCGCTGATCTACCAGCGCACCGGCAAGGCCATGCTTTCCATCACGCTCTCGGGTCTGTCCGTCACGGCAGACGCGCTCTACGAGCAGAACGGCCAGATGGGCGTATGGCTCGATGACGGCTCGGGCGGCACGTTCATCCCCGTGGAGGTGCTCTCCAACGACGGCAAGACCGCACTGATTCAGCCACTGGTGGAAGGCGCAATCCAACTGGGCCAGCGCGTGCTGATCAAGTAAGAGGCGAGACAGAATGGATCGCGAAGAATTGTTTGCCAACATCGCGCTCTGGCAGGAGCGCATTGCCGAGGCTTCGGCCAAGTGGGGCGGCGCAAAGATCTGTGCCGTCACCAAGACGCAGAGCGCCGAGACGGTCAATCTGGCGCACGAGGCGGGGCTGTCGCTGATCGGTGAAAACCGCGTGCAGGAGCTTTTAAGCCGTATCGATCAATTTGATCCCGGATTGCACATCCACCTGATCGGGACGCTGCAGACCAACAAGGTCAAATACGTGATCTCCCGCGTGGAGATGATACAGTCGCTGGATCGGGACGCGCTGGCGGAGGAGATCTCCAAACGCGCCACGGCGGCGGGCATCGTGATGCCTGCGCTCGTGCAGGTCAACATCGCTCGCGAACCGCAGAAGGGCGGCATCGATGAGGACGAACTGCTCCCCTTCATCCGCCGCTGTGCCGAGCTTCCGGGCTTGAGCGTGCGGGGGCTGATGGCCATCATGCCGGTCGCGGACGACCCCGAGGACGTCCGCCCCTACTTCAGGCGCATGCGCGTCCTGTTTGACCGGCTGCGGGATATGAACATCAAAGACACAAGCATGGACATACTCTCCATGGGCATGTCCTCTGACTGCATTGTGGCTGCCCAGGAGGGGGCCACGATGGTGCGCCTCGGCCGCAACCTGTTCGGCGAGCGCACGCATAAATAACGAATGACTTTACGACGGAGGATGAAGACTTATGGCGCGGAAAAAGGGCGGCTTCAGCAGGGTACTGGAATTCATCGGTTTGGTCGATGACGAGGAGCCGCGTGACAACTACGAAGATGAATATGACTCCGGCAACGACGGACGGCGCCCGGCCTATCAGCCCAAGCGCAGCACACAGCCGACGCAGCCGACGCGTTCCCGTCAGGAGGTCTCCAGGCGTTATTCCGCGTCGTCGTCAAGCTATGAGCCCACGCGCACGCCGCGCATGAGCCGCACACCGAGCCGTTTTGACTCGGCGAGCGCCTCTTCTTCCCCGCGCCGCCTCTACAACGAGGAGCGCCCAACGTCGTCCGCCTCGCGCTACGACTATTCACCGCGTCCTTCGCGCTTTGACAGCAGCACGCAGGTTGAAGAACCTGTGCAGCGCAGCACGAAGGCCCAGGCCGCCTCGCGCCAGCGCACGATGATGTTTGCGCTGCACGAGCTGCGCGACTGCTGCGACGTGATCGACAACCTGATCCTGAACAACACCGTGGTGCTGACCATGGACGATCTGGATCCCAAGATCATGCAGCGTGCGGTGGATACGCTCTCCGGCGCGGTGTTTGCCCTGCATGCCACGATCCGCAAGGCCTCCGATCGCACCTACCTGATCGCGCCGATGAACGTGGAGGTCAACGAGAACTACGACGTGGATCACCGCTTCTGATTGACAAAAAGCGAGGGGTATGCGCATGTCGCTCTACAAGGTCTTCTATGCGGCTTCGGCATTTTTGTACATCGTACGCGCCGCGATTTTCATCTATGCAGTGCTCAGCTGGTTTCGGCCACGCTGGCAGCTGTACGGCATGCTTGAACACTTTGTGACGCCGTTCATAGCGCCGTTTCGCCGCCTGAGCGTGTGGATCACGGCCAAGACGCGCCTGCCGCTGGACTTTTCCTGCTGGTTTGCGCTGATCGGCATTTCGATCATCGATCAGCTCTGGTGGAAACTCTACTATCTGCTGCGCCTGATCTGACGGGTGCAGTTTTACGCATCAACCAAGAAAAGGAGAGAAGAGCATATGGCAATCAGTGTGAAGGATATTCAGGAGAAGGAATTCTCGACGCAGAAACTCGACGGCTACAATGTCGAACAGGTCGACGATTATCTCGATGAGCTGGCGGAGGAGCTGAGCAGGCTCGTGCGCGAAAACCTGGCACTGACGTCCCGGGTCAAGGAGCTCGAAGAGCAGAAGACCGAGCTGGAGAACCGCAAGCCCGACTACAACGAGGGCGACTACTTCAAGAACCTCGAGAACGCCATGCGCGAATCTCTGGTGGGTGCACAGCGCATTGCCGACGAGACGGTCGCCAACGCCAATACCAGGGCGCAGCAGACCATCGACGATGCCAACGCGCAGGCTGAGAAGACCCTGGCCGATGCCAATGCCCAGGCCGATGCCATCACCGAGGGTGCCAAGAAGGCCGTGGCCGAGATGAACGCCGAGGCCGAACGCCTGCAGGGCGTGGTCAATGCCTACCGCAACAACTTCAAAAAGCTGCTGGACGAACAGCTTTCCGCGCTGCATGCCAGCGATGCGCTGCTGAAGTAAGTCCACACTTGATCACATGATCACTCGCGAAGCGTGGATCGGAAAAGCCGATTCACGCTTTTGCATGCAACAGAGGTCGATATGAAAAAAAGGATTCGTGGCTGGTGGATCGCGCTGCTTGCGGCCGTCGTCGATCGGGTGGGCAAGATGCTGATCGTGCGCTGCGGCGGCCGGGATGTGCTGCCGGGGCTTGTGCGCTTCACCTCGCCCGTGCACAACAGCGGCATATCCTTCAGCCTCTTTTCGGGCAACGCGCTGCTGCCGCTGCTGATATTTCTGATGGTGGCGGCCATCGTGCTGGTGCTGTTGCTGCGTCCGCAGTACGGCAATCTGCTGCGAAGCGCGTTGTGGCTCATCGTGGGCGGAGGACTGGGGAACCTGTACGACCGTCTGGTCTACGGCTACGTGATAGATTTTATCGAATTCAGCTTCGTGCGCTTCCCCGTGTTCAACCCTGCGGATGTGTTCATCTGCGTGGGGGCCGCGCTGATGCTGCTGGATACGATCATTTCGGAGGCACGCAAAAAGCATGGCTGATATTTATTCCGGAGTGACCGAAAGCGGCGGGGAGAGGCTGGACACGGCGGCATCCCGCATTGCCGGCATCACCCGCTCCCGGGCGGCTGCACTGATCAAGGCCTCACAGGTGCTGGTCAACGGTGTGCCGGTCCTCAAGGCGGGCTACGCACTGAAAACCGATGACGAGGTCAGCGTCACGCTGCCCGATGCCGCGCCCGCACGCGTGGAGGCGCAGGACATCGCTATAGAGATACTCTATCAGGATGAAGATCTGGCCGTTGTCTACAAGCCCTCCGGCATGGTGGTGCATCCTGCGGCGGGCAATCCCGACGGGACGCTGGTGAACGCGCTGCTAAAGCATCTGGATCACCTCTCCGGCATCGGCGGCGAGATACGCCCCGGCATCGTGCACCGCATCGACAAGGACACCAGCGGACTGCTTCTGGTCGCCAAGAACGACTTTTCCCACCTGAGTCTGAGCGAGCAGATCCGCACCCACAGCGTGCAGCGGGCCTACATTGCCATCGTGCAGGGACACATGCGCGAGGATTCCGGCACGGTAGACGCGCCGATCGGCAGACATCCCACGGACCGCAAGAAGATGGCCATCGTCCCCGGCGGGCGCAGTGCCGTGACGCACTGGCGCGTGCTCGAAGAGCTGCGCGGCGCAAGTTATCTGGAATGCCGCCTCGCGACGGGGCGCACGCACCAGATTCGCGTGCACATGGCCTCGCTCGGGCATCCGCTGCTGGGCGACCCGGTCTACGGTCCAAGACACATGCCCTATCCCGTGGAGGGCGGTCAGTTGCTGCACGCTTTCCGCATCGGCTTCGTGCATCCGCGCAGCGGCAGGGAAATGCTCTTTGAAGCGCCGCCCGAAGCACGATTTACCAAATGGCTGGAGAAGCTGAGAACATGATACCGGATGCCGGTAACCGACATTGCGGGCTTCGGATCACCGCTCGTCGCCGCACTGTTTCACTGACCACCGGCCACTGCCCACAGACCACTAAAAAGCAAGAGGACATTTTACAGACATGAAACTCAAGCGCATTCTTGCATTGGCACTGTGCATGGTGCTGATGCCCCTCTGCCCCGTCGTAGAGGCCGAGACGGTTCCCTACTACATCGATGTAGACATCGCCAACCAGATCGTCACCGTCTACGAGAGCGGCAAGCGCAGAGACGAAGACAACATCGTCCGCCGGATGATCTGCTCCACGGGCGTGGGCAACAGCACGCCGACGGGCACATTCACACTGCCCGAAAAGAAGTATGACGTTGAGCGTTCGCCCTGGTATTACTTTACCGAATACGAGATCTGGGCAAAGTATGCCACGCGCATCCACAACCGCATACTCTTCCATTCCGTGCTCTTCTCCAGCAAGGGCAGCACCACTGCGACCTGGGGTTCAACCCATTCTCTGGGCAGCAAGGCCTCGCACGGCTGCATCCGCCTGCGCGTCGAGGATGCCCGGTGGATCGCGGAGAACTGCCCCGCCGGCACGACCGTGCACATATTTGACGATGCAGAAGTTGACGAAGAGCTGCGCTCCGTGCTGAAGATACTGACCTTCGACCGCGACGTGATGAGCTACGATGAGTTCATGGAGTACAGATACGCGCTTCACAAGGGTGACAAGGGCGACGAAGTCATCACGGTGCAGAAAAAGCTTTCGGATCTGGGCTATGAGATCGAGTATATCGACGGCGTATTCGGCTCGGAAACCGAGGAACTGGTGCGCGAGTGGCAGAATTCGCGCGGTCTGTACCAGAGCGGCGTACTCACCCTGGCTCAGCAGGAGATGCTGCTGACGCAGGATGCCATCATCCCGACACCCTCGCCCTCCCCCACGCCGAGTCCGACGCCCGATCCCACGCCCTCGCCTTCCCCAACGCCTTCGCCCACGGCCACCCCGACGCCCACACCTACGCCGACGCCCACACCGACGCCTTCGCCCAGTCCCACACCGGATATTTCGCAGATGGAGGGCACCATCGCGCTGGTCTCGGTCGAGGCAGACTCCTATCTGGTGCTGCGCAGCGGCCCGGATGTGAAGAAAGCGCAGCTGGCCACACTCACGCGGGGCACACCCGTGCGCGTTCTCAACGAAGGGCTGGTCTGGTCGCTGGTCGAATACGACGGACAGACGGGCTATGTGGGCAGCAAGTACATCGAAATCGTGCGCAGAGAAGATGAAACGGAGGAAACACAGTCATGAGCCGTTTGGGAGACAGCATACGTAAGGCGCGTCTGGCCGCCAAGATGACGGAAAAGGCGCTGGGCAAGAAGTGCGGCATGTCCGAGGGCACCATCAAGGACATCGAGTCCGGCCGCCGCATCGTGGCCGACGATCAGGCGCAGCGTATACTCAAGATTCTGGGCGCGCACGAGATGATCTCAGCAGAACTGGAAGCGGCCGCCGAACCTGAGGTGAAGCTGCGTCCCCGCCCCCGCGCCTATGTGCTGCCCGTGGAGGACGCGAGTGCCGAGCAGCAGAAGCGGATCAATGAGTCCACCGATGCCTGGCTGGACGCGCTGGGCGGCGTGGTGCGCCGTGTGCCGGTGATGGATGAAAAGGGCGTGGTGATCGACCATATACTCACGCCGATCATCGGCGGCAAGATCGAGGGCGGAGCGCCCGACAAGGTGCTCTACTACCGCATGGCGGACGACAGCCTGCGCGGCTTTCGCGTGCATGCGGGCGATATGCTGCTGACCGTGCCGGACAACCGCGCCGTGGACGGTGCGCTGATGCTGGTGGAATACAAGGGCCGCCGTCTGGTGCGCAAGATGCTCAAGATGGACGGCATGAGGCTGCAGATGCAGTCGTTTGACCGCGAGTTCGAGTCGGTTATCGCACCCGCGCCCGAGGTCAAGGTCCTCGGCCGCTGCATACGACTGCTGAGAAATCTGTAATTCCGATACGAAAAGAGGCTATCGTCTGGTAGCCTCTTTCCGTTTACTGATCATAAAATGTTAATTCCGGCCCGCAAAAAGGCGGTACAACCAGTTTCGCCATAGCTGATGACAGCTGCCAGGGATACACTGATTAAATGAAGTGGTAAGCTGAGCAGTGAATTTCATAACAGCAGTCGCGCCACTGCGATGTATCGCAGGCGCAGTGGCGCGACTGCTTCA
>CAVINP010000031.1:0-20806 GCA_963643985.1 bacterium | reverse complement strand
AAGAGAGAGGACTGATTTTCAGCCCTCTCTCTTTATTCGCGGGGAAACAAGCGGCCTACAGGCTTATTGCTGTGCCTGGGTCAGCCAGGGGATCTCCATCATTTCCACCCGGCAGGGAAGCGCTCCCTTTGTATCCACGTAAGCATACCGGCTGACGCCATCTGCGCAGATACCGCTCTGTTCAATGGAACCACCATGTTTGATGGCTTCTGCCACAGCATCATCCAAACTGGGTGTAGTAAACGCCACATGGTGAATGCTCTCCCCGTGCTCGTTCAGCCAGTTTCTCCAGGAACTGGGGGAATCGTTCGGCTGAATGAATTCAACCTGCAGGTTTCCAAACGTGAAATTGGCAGAGCAACCTTCTATGTTATCCACCCGAGTCCCGTTCCATTCAACCTTTGCCACATCCGGCGCGGCAAAGGGGTCATTTGCCGGGATTTCCTCAAAGCCAAAGAATGCCGCAAACCGTTTCTTCGCTTTGTCAACATCGTCTGTCACAATACAGATCTGGATAAAGCTCCGATTCATCATTACATTTATCATATTTGCCCTTTCTGCAGTTGCATAAGCTGCCGCCCATGAATCATCCCCTGTAATCCGAGATGATTCAATTTCACTGTTTTCTTACCGGCCCTGCTTTTTTGCCTCCAGCGCCTCCCGGATCTTCGGAAGATGCTTTTCCAGATCATAGAAGTGCAGAATCACAAGCAAAAGGACGGCAAAAATTGCAGGAATAATTGTATACATGGCAATGATCATATTGTTTGCACTGGCCGGCTGAACTGCAAGAGCACCATCATATCCGCTCATACCAAGAAGCATGGCGAACAATCCAGAGGCAACGGCTGTACCGATTTTTGATGTAACGCTCTTTGCGCAGGCAAGCGCGCCTTCGGCTCTCGTTCCATTCTTCCACTCGCCGTAGTCCATACAGTCGATGAGCAGGACATTGGCAAAGTTTACGGTGATGTTAAAACCGCAGCTTGCCAGCAACGAACCGATGAATACCACCATCAGGTTGGAGGGGCTGATCAAGCGAATCAGTGCACCGACAAAGGTGATGGCAGTTGTTATCTTCAGCATATTGGTGACGCCGAACTTCTTGGAGATCGCCGGGGCAACCATCATAATAATTACCACGAACAGATTGGCAAGACCCAGGACGGACTGCGCTCCCAGATCACCCAGAATATACTGTGTATAGTAAACAACAATATCCATCTGGATACCGGTGGCGGCTCCGCTCACGAGAATCATCAGGGCCACCAGAAGGATGTACTTGTTGGAGAAGATTGCCTTAAACAGTCCCTTAAAGGTAATCGGCTCCTGCTTCTGCGCGGAGTTCTTTTTCTTTTCTTTGATGAGCGCAACACGAATCATGGCAAAGACTGCGCACAGCAGCCCAACCACCCAGCCGATGGCGGTCCATCCTTGGCGGGTGGTGCCGTAGTTTTTGATGACCTGTGGAAGCACAATACCGGAGATCATGCCGACCACAAGGGCCATCACGCCATTAATGGAAGACAGATTGACAGCATCCTTGGGATCATCAATCGCGTTCGCCATATAAACAGGTTCGGAGCACTCCATCAATGTCCGGAAAATCGCGGAATACATTGCATACATCACGAACACATATGCACTGCTGGCGGCAGTCGACATTTGCGGCGTACTGAAAATCAGCGCCATAGATACTGCAATGCCGATAAAACTGAGCTGGAACGGCCTGCCTTTTCCCATCTTCAGATTGATATGGTCGATCAGGTATCCGGCGACGATATCGGTAACACCATCGAACACCGCAGCAACAGCCATCAACGTACCAATGGTAGAAGCAGAAATTCCCAGGAAATTGGTTGCGAAATACTTGGTGTAGCCGATCATCAGTGTGACTACGGTTAGTGCCATTCCCATTGTAGGCCATGCAAACATCAGTTTTTTTGAAGTTTTGTGCGTTCCTATCTTAGCCATGATTACATTCTCCTTTCAAATCATTCGTTTTTACCAGCTCACCCTCTGGGGAGCAGGGACAGCTTCATTTCAAAGTGCTCACCGATCAGCCGGTATTCCGGCTTTTTGGCAGGTCCGCAGGCATCGGACGCAATTCCGCTCATCATCACATCCAGATTCAGGACAATACTCTCCGAAGGCGTCAGTTCATAGTTATGACGGGTGTTGGAAAGCTGTTCCTGCGTATAGCGCGAGGCGCTGAAGCTGATCGGATTTCCTTCCGCCGCCACTTCCAGACCTGCGCCGGATGTATTTCTTAAACGGATATACTTGGTATTCCAGTGGCTGCCGTTTTCCTGCGGCCGCTCATAGTCCTCAAACATCGCATCGACGTCCGTATCAAACAGGCCCATATAGCTCAAATGATGTTTATCCACATAGCTCTCGTCGGGGCCGAATCCAAAGTAGCGGACTTGATTTGCGTCTTTTTTCAGCTGCACGCGAAGGCCGAATCTTGGCAGGTCCATGATCGCGGTATTGCGATGCGCATCCATCTCGAAATGAATCAAACCGGATGCCTCGATGGTCCATTTCAAATTTGCCTTCAGGAAATTCCCTCTGGAAACAGCGGCGATCCCCAAATCAGTGTCGATCACGATGGCCTGTGCTTCCGCTTTCGCATGACAGGCATACACTCTGGTTACAGCCCGGTCATAGCGAATCTTCTGCAGATTCTGCAGTGAAGTTCCTGCAACACCCCGATCATTGTCAGTGGGTGCCCTGAAAATCGAAAGCTCCATCGGCTTGGTCAAAAGCTGCCGGCCGCCCATTGTCAAGTACCGGAATGCACCCCGCTTTTTATCAAAGGTGTAGGTAAAGTCTCCTTCTTCATTGCGACCGCATACGGTGTAGAATCCGTCCGATTCTGTGAAACGCAAGGGCGCGGTGGCGGAGGGAGCCTTCATAAACTGCGTACCCGTTAGCTCGGTGTTCTTCACCGGCAGCTGATCGAATCCTAGGCGGAAATCCTTCGGCACTGCGGCAGTAGCTTCCTTTGTCAGATACTCCAGCAGGAGATACTGCTCTCCCTCAGCCAGTTCTCTTAGGCTGATCCGTGCCGCGCCAGTTTCACGAGGCATCACGGAGGGCAGTTCCATTCGCCCCTGCTCTATGACTTCTCCGTTGCAGGTGTGCGTATAGCGGACATAGAGCTGACGGGAGACATCCGTAAAGTCCAGAAGATTGCGGAAGCAAATCTCACCCGGTTCTTTCCCCCAGGCCGCCCGTACGGGACGCATGACATTCTTCCATTCCTTGAGGCTGGTATGTGGCCGACGATCCGGGAAGTTCAGTCCATCCATACAGAAATTCTCATCCGTGGGGAATTCGCCGGAATCTCCGCCGTACTGATATTTCATACGCCCATCCCGTTCCATGCCGGCATATTTTGCGTGATCCGCCCACTCCCAGACGTAGCCGCCCGCCACGGAAGGATAGGCTTCAAACAGCTCAAAATACTCCTCTGCATCGCCGCAACTGTTTCCCATGGCGTGGGTGTATTCACAGAAAATAATCGGCTTCTTTCCGACGTTTTCCCGAATCCAGGCTTCGGTAGGGACGGATCCGTTGGAGATGAAATCATAGTGCGGAATATACTCCGGGTTGTCACCGTACAGATTCCGGATATAATCCGGACCGGCGTACATCTTGCTGATCATATCCAGGCAGGAATAGTCGTATTCCGCCCCATAGGCCGGATGCAACGATTCATAGTGCAGGAGTCGCTCCGGATCCTGTTTCTTGATCCAACTGCCGGCAATCTCCTGATTCTTCCCCCAGCCGGATTCATTTCCCAGAGACCAAAAGATGACGCTGCTGTAATTTTTAAAGCATTTATAGGGTTTAGTCATCCGGTCTACTGCCGCTTCGCGCCATTCCTCACTGTCATTGATGAGCGGAGTAAACGCCCGGAACGCAGCCCAAACGCTGAACGGTTCGCCCGGAGGAGACTGAGGATCACCGCCGTTCATATAGAACAGGCCATGGGTTTCGTGATCCGCTTCGCTCATCACATAGAGACCGATTTCATCGCACATTTCCATGAAAATCGGGCTGTTCGGATAATGGGCGGTACGCACGGAATTTACGTTGTTCCGCTTCATCAGCACAAGATCCCGGCGCATATGTTCCCTGGATACGGTATATCCGGTTTCCGGATTAGTATCGTGCCGGTTTACGCCCTTGATCTTGATTTGCTTCCCGTTAATCAGAATTTTGCCGTCTACAGACCGGATGGTACGGAAGCCAATCTTCTGTGAAATCGCTTCTTCCGGGAACTGCGCAGTAAGCGTATACAGATTCGGTTCCTCTGCGTTCCAGAGTGCGGGATTTTCCACGGCAACAGTCAGCGAAGTACAGGGAGCAACTGCCTTTTCTTCGACAAAAATCTCCTTGCCGGCGGGGTCAAAGAGCCGGAACGTCATCATAGCCCCATTGGGAATATCCCCTTCCAGAAGGAATTCCGCACGGAGCTCCGCGGCATCCAGCGTATCCGTCAGTGTTTGCTTCACGGAAAAATCCTGCAGCTTCATGGCCGGTCTCTTTAACAGATAGACATCCCGGAAGATGCCGGTGTGACGGAATTTATCCTGAATCTCAAAATACGTTCCGGTGGACCATTTCAAATTCAGCACCGCCAACCGGTTGCGTCCATCGTGCAGGTATGGCGAAACGTCAAATATGCCGGTGCAGTGGGATACCTCGCTGTATCCAACAAAACTGCCGTTGATCCAGACGTAATAACAGGAATCGACGCCCTCAAACACCAGTTCGGCAATCGGCAATCCGGCATCAGCCCGGTAATCAAATTCAGTGATATAGGCACCGCAGGGGTTATCAGCCGGGACATACGGTGGATCTGCGGGAATGATATGCTCGGCCCCTACATAGTGGAAATTGTCGTATCCCTGCGGCTGCCAGCAGCCGGGCACATCGATGTAGCCCATGCCGGCGGCGTCATAGTCCTCCCGGAAAAAGCCTTCCGGTACCGCTTCCACGCTGGGATACCAGGAAAAGCGCCAGGCTCCGTTTAAGAGGATCAGCCGGTCCGAGTTTTCCCGCAGGCTTTCTTTTGCCTTCTCGGCATCGGAAAAGGGAATGTAATATGCGCGGTCTGCCAGAGTATTGACATGGGGTGTGCGTGGATCTTCAAAATAATTTGCTACCTTCATCTCATATACCTCATTTCTCGTGTGAAATGGCTATCGTGTCCAAGGGCCAATCACAGAAGCTGTTTTGCTTCAGGCGTATACTGCATCAGCTCCAGTTTGTTTCCGTCCGGATCCGTCAGCCAGAACTGATATGCGCCCTCAATGCCCAGCGTGATCTCGGTATCCGGCTTGATGCCGTTAAAGGTCACTGCCTTCCACGCCTCCTGAATATCCGGCACCTCAAGGCAAATGTGCTGATAGCCGTAAAGCTTGCTGCGGTCGCCCCGGTCGTTCTTCTGCTGCCCGGTCATATAGAAGAACTCAATATAACGGTGAGGAGCTACCTCTATGTAATCGATGCAGGGCATCTGACTCATCATCCGCAGGCCGCCAATGGTTTGCTCATCGCCCATTCCCATCTTCTGCATGTAATCCGCCAGATCACCGTAGGTCAGGGTATATACCTTCTTCAGCCCGAGACCCTTGGTATAGAAGTTCACCATGTTCACTTCATCCCGGATCTGCAGAGCAACCTGTGTGGTATTGCACACATGGGATACCCATTTCTTATGGGTGTCCTCGCCCAGCGGCACCTTGGTGTCTTCTGTATACTGGGTAAACTGGATCTCATTCCCATCCGGGTCAAGCACAGAAAACTCAATGGAACCGTCTGCGGTCGGATGCAGCTCGTCCTTGATGGCAACACCGGCGTCTATGAATCTCTGCCGCATTTCCCCGGCGTCCTTTACCTCATAATTGACCTTTCGGAAACCATAGTAATCCTCGTAATTGCCGGGGTCTCCGTACTCGTTGCCCAGATCATAGAAGAATTCCAGGAACTGCCGGTCAGAGAGCTTGAAATACTGAATCCACGGGATCTCTTTTCCGCATTCCAACAGGGGCTTGAGGTTCGCCGCCGCTTCCTCTCCATACTGTTTCTTCAAGCTGCCGACCAGATCTCGCACGGTCAGCGTAAACTGCGGCTTCATGCCGAGGATCTCCGTGTAAAAGCGCGTCATTTCTTCCGCATGCTTTACCTGGAAGTTGATGTGGCCGATGTTGTTAATCTCTACGGGCTTCTGATTCAGGTGCTCCGGCACGGCAAAGGTGCTGTGGATATCCCGGAATGTAAACTCCTGCCCACCGGACAGAATGGCCTCGAGGATCTCCAGCACATGCTCTGCCATCTCCTTTGAGGTGCGGTTGGGCCGGTTCTCACGGATGGCATCTGCCATCTCCGAAGGTCCAATGCCTCTGGAATTGCCGGAATACGGCGTAAAGGACCAAAGCACGGTGGGCGGAGTCGGATGGGCCGGATCCGTGTAACTGGGCTGGAATTTGACCTGGCCTCCAAACTGGTTTGGATCTGTCAGATAGAGGATGCCCTTTGTGCCGTAAATCGCAAAATAGGTTTCGTCAAACAGATTCGAGTCGGTATCAATGTGGAAGGTGCCGGTGATCCCGTTTTTCAGCTGGATGATGGCGGATACCTGGCTCTCATTAGGAGACGAAAGCGGCTGGCCGAATTCCGGGCTGCCCGGAAGAATGCCAATCTGTGTCGGGTAGGGATTGGATACCACGCCGCCTGCCTTTGCGGCAGGACCTAACAGACTGACCAGCGCGGTCACATAATACACGCCGTAGTCCAACAGCACACCGACGCCGGGTCTTCTCAGATACGGAATCAGGCTGATCAAAATCGAGTTAGACCGATTTGCGGAGATTGCAAAGGAATGGATTTCGCCCAGAATGCCGTCTTCAATGGCAGTCTTGGCAGCCTGAACCGCGCTTCCAAGGAAAGTGTCCGGGGCAGATCCCAGATAGAGCCCTTTCTCGTCCGCCAGCGCAAGCAGCTTCTTCGCATCCTCCGAGTTCTGTGCGATCGTCTTCTCGGTATAGACATGCTTGCCTGCTTCCAGAGCCTGACGTACCACCGAATAATGCGCGCCTACCGGGGTCAAATTGACGACCATTTCCACCTCCGGATCACCCAGGACATCCTCCACCGTCCGGGCTTCAATGTGGAACTGCTCCGCTCTTTTCCTGGCACTTTCCATGTTTAGATCCGCGATTGCCAGGACCTCCAGGTTGTCGTACATCTCGAGCATGTTCTTCAGATAGATCTCGCTGATCATACCTGCGCCAATGACAGCGACTTTCATTTTCTGTGCCTCCTGTTCTGAATCGTAGTGTCAAACTTAACCGTGCCTTGCGACACGTAGCTTTCTTTATTTATCAGGGTTTCCGCCACTTTTGCAAAAAATGAGCAGTACCCCCTCTTTTAGTATAATGTCATTAGCCAACAATATACTTTATCTTATTTTGTGGTTTCTGATACAAGTATAGCGAGGATTGTGCAGCACGGTTTGCCTGTAAATGTTTGCTTTGCTCTGCAAATGCTCATGGTTTTCCGTTATGAAAAACGGCGAATGAATCGCAGCATTTGTGCCGCATTGTGAATCAGATCCGCACGTGCCAGAGCGTAGGGGTGAGACGGATCGGAAAGTGCTTTCATAATATCCTCCACATCAGAAGCCTGGCCGGGCATGGTAAGGTTGTTTCCGGCCTTTACACAGCCGGCGGCAGTGCCGCTGGGATAAATTGCGTCCTCTGTCGAACCAACCTGTTCGGAGGTTACGAACCAGTCTGTCATAACGATGCCGTCAAAGTCCCATTCGTCCCGGAGGACAGCGGTCAGGAGATCATGGCTGTTGCATGCGTGTTCGCCGTTGATCAGATTGTAGGAGGTCATGACGGCAGCGGGCTTTGCTTCGCGGATCGCAAGCTCGAAACCCTTGAGATAAATCTCGCGCAGGGCCCGCTCGGAGACAACACTGTTGTTGCGGTAGCGGTTGGTCTCCTGATTGTTACAGGCAAAATGCTTGATGGTTACGCCACGTTTCGCGTGCCTTTGCACGCCTCGGGTCACGGCGGCAGCTGTCAATCCGCCAACAATGGGATCCTCAGAATAGTATTCAAAGTTTCGCCCGCAGAGCGGATTGCGCTGGATGTTCAGGGCGGGAGCAAGCCAGATGGACACGCCGAACAGCTCCATTTCCGTGCCGACAATGTCGCCGTATTCCTCCGCGAGCCCGGGATTGAAGGACTGTGCGACTGCTGTTCCCACCGGAATGGCAGTGCAATACTGATAGTACGTTTCATCATCGGTATTCTCTTCGGTAATTCCGAGCATCGCTTTCATGACAGCCATATCTTCGGGAGGCAAAAATGCGCCCATGTCGCTGCCGAAGGCTATAACAGCAGACCTTGCCTTGCCGTTCCTTATCGTGCAGATCGGACTGATACGAACGCCCGCAGGGCCGTCGGCTGTAACCAGGCTGGGGATACCTCTTGTTTCGAAGAGATGCGGATTCGTCTCACCCGCAGCGCCTGCCACCTTGTCCGAAGCGGCGCCGATGATGCTGCCGGGATCTTTCTCATCCGTCCGGCTACCGCAGGCGAGCATGGCAAGTTCCTTGTCCGTGAGCGAGGCGGCAAAAGCTTCCTCGCTCAGCTTCCCGGAGAGCACATCCTGCCAGCCGGCGTTTTTCGTAACGGCTTCCTTATAGGCGGGCGTGCTGCTGTACCGGACCGTTTCCGTCTCAAACCCGGTCAGGTCAATGCTGCAGGCGGCCAGGGAAGCACTCTCTGCAAGGGCCTGCTGATAGTGCACATTCCTGCGTTCCTTCAACGCACTAAGCTCCGGCAGCTCCTCCGGTTCACGGGTGCATGGGCATACATTTTTGAGCTTCTTTGCACAAATGCTCTTCGTAACATCCAGTTTGCCGATGCATGCGGGGTTCTCGCTGTTCGTTCCTGCATGGACAAGCCAGGTGCCGCCCTCCAGCACGCAGGATGCCGTTGCTTCTTCGTAATACAGATGGTCGAGCAGGTCAAAGGATAGTTCAATAGTCTCATACTCTCCCGGCTTCAACTCAGAGGTCTTGACAGCTGCGGCAAGCTCTTTCCATGGACGGTCTATTTCCTGGCCGGGAGCAGTCACATAGAGTTGCACGACTTCCTTTCCGGGAAATTGGCCGATATTGGTGACGTTGACCGATACGGTCACACGGGTCTTTTCCACACGGACCGACTCCGGTTCAAAGCGGAAATCCGTATATCCAAGTCCGTAACCGAAGGGGAATATGACATTCTTTTCCGCCAGATCAAAGTAACGGTAGCCTACATAGATTCCTTCACGGTACAGGGTGTCGTTCAGCGCCCCGAAACCCGCGGTGGATGGGTATGCCTCCGGGGCAGCCCAGGTAGCGGTCAGCTTGCCGGAGGGAACCTGTTTGCCCAGAAGGATGTCTGCCAACACTTTGGAGGTCGGTGTGCCGAGTTGTCCGAGAAGGAGGATGTTCTTGACTTCCATAATCGGTGTCAGGTCCACGACACCGCCCACATTCAGTACAAGCATGAAGTTTTCATACATGGTGTTGGCGGCGAGAATGTCCCGAATCTCCGTAGTGGTCAGACGCATATTGCCTTCCGCGTTTGTACGGTCGCTGCCCTCTGCGGAGTTGCGAGAGAGCACATAGATCGCCGTATTGCCGGCTCCGTCAATCGGAAATTCGTATTCCGGCTCCGGCACAATCTGACCGATTGCGGCAAAGATCGTGGGCACGCCTGCCGCCTCTGCGGCAGCCTTGATTTGCTGATAAAAGGCTTTGCCGGCTTCGTCCAAGGCCCTGTCGTAAGCGTCAAGCCAGGATTTTGAGGTGACAGTAAATCCGGTAGCCTCCATGCTCTCCTCAACAGTTTCAAAGCGGCGGATGTTCACCTCGCCGGAACCGCTGCCCCCGCGGATGGTGTGACGAATGCCTGCGCCATACAACGCGATTTCACCGGCCCCACGCAGGGGGAAATGTCCGTCTTTTTTCAGAAGTATCGTGCATTCTGCGGCACTTTTTGCCACACGTTCTGCGTGCTTCGTTTCATAGGTCTGCACTCTGTTTTCTGTGATACGCATATTTGCATCCTCCCCGGTCCCTGATTAGTTGAGTGTCTCCCGCTTTGCAAAAGTGACGATGTTTCTCTGCTTTTCATGCTGATGATCCCATCTTATCAGAGACCTAGGGATCCATGTCAGGACAAGTCCATCGCCTGCATGCCGAAGATCTTCGCCAGCTGCAGCAGTTCTGCCTTGACGTTGCCGGAAATTACGATTGCGTGGTGCGAGCAGAGCGCATCCATCACCTTGTGCCCGTCATTGTAGCGGAAGAGAGCGCCGTTGCGGCAATCCGAACCTTCGTACTGAACGTACTTTTCGAGCTTGGCCGGGATGATGCTCAGCTTCTCGAAGCCGGGATAAATCTTGGCAAGCGTCACATCGCCTTCGGGCAGGCGTGCATCCACCATCGTTGCGTCGTCGTTGACGATCTCAAGTACTTTGGGCCTGAGCGTCCAGCAGGAGCAGAACTTGCGCGGCACGAAGCCGAAGTAGCCGCAGTGCACGCCCAGTGCGCAGTTGTCGGAATCCTCCACCTGCGGGAATTCCTTGATCTTCTCGTGTGCAAGCGCCGCCATGCCGACCAGGAAGGGATAGAGGTTGGTCATCATCGTGGGCTTCTGCAGCGTGGAGTAGAGAATATAATTGGAAAGCATCGTCAGCGTGTCGCCTTCGCAGGCCCAGATGATGCCGTCACGTTCAAAGAGCATGTTCCATGCAAGGCAGGGGGTGGTGTCGCAGTTGAACGACTCGTTGAGGCAGTTGGCACCGACGCCGGCGACATCGCCGATCGCCGTCAGATCCGCCTTCACGGCGATGTAGATCTTGACGGCCTTCAGGAATGCACGTTCACAGACACCTTCCTGATTGATATCCCAATCTGCGGAAACCTGCCTGGCTTCTTCATCGGAGATCTCACGGGCACGGTTGCTCAGCTCTTTCCAGCTGCGGTAGATGATCTTGCAGCCAAAAGTCTGCTCGATCTTCTCAGTGCTCTGCTTCTCCCACCAGTAGAACTTCTTGAATATGTTCGCCTGCATGCCCTCGCCGGGAGTATCCTGATACATGACAAACTTTGCACCGCCGGCCAGCTTTGCCTTGACGGCAAACGCACGCAGTATCGTCTTGGCCAGATCGACGCTGTAGGGGGAGAAGACCTCGCAGCCCAGATCGCGCAGGTAGGTGATGATCTCCCAGTCCCACATCTCCACGGTGCCGAATTTGCTCGTGAGCACGATCATCGGTTTGTCGATCTTTTTGAACAGGTCGTCGTGTCTGAACGCCGCGAAAATCATCTGCGGGAAGCCGACCACGTCGGCCTCGGCCGGGATCTCTTCACCCAGCAGGATCGGCGGCAAAAACTCCGCAACATCATCGTAGAAGCCATGCAGACACTGCATCTGTGCCTCATACTCTTTCTTTTCGCGCTCGTTGATCTCCTCAAAATAAACCGGTTGAACCTTTGCCTTCAACATCGAACCTGCCTCCTCGCTTCCGCGTTTTTCTCATATTGTCGTTTGAACGTTTTATTTCTTGTTTTTCGCACATGAAATGCTTTGGCTTTCGTATGTATTAATGATATCATGTAAAAAATCTGCTGTCAATTTTCGGTATTTACAAAATTTCATGCGTTCTTTTGTGTATATTGTCGTTTATCATCGTTTATATCGCGGTTTCAGCCCATCTTTTTCATATAAGCAATCAAAAGCGGTATCAATTGAAAATTGATACCGCTTGAAATCTCCCGCCGGTCTGTATCAGACCTCGGCATGTACGAACTCTATGTGCGCCGTCTTCGGATCGCTGCGAAGCTGCTCGCCGAGATCGGCATCCGATATGATCACGTCCACATCGGTAAGCTGCGCAAAGCAGATCAGCGAGTTATTGTCCAGTTTGCTGCTGTCCACCAGCAGCACCACCTTGCCGGAGACATCCATCATCTTACGCTTGATATTACCCATTTCAATGCTTGGCGTGCTCAGGCCGTGCTGCAGATTCAGGCCGTTTGTGGCCAGAAATAGCGTGTCGATGTGCAATTGGTCGAGCATTTGCTGCACCATTGCGCCCACCGTGCAGTGAAACTGCTTGCGCACCAGCCCGCCCAGAAGCAATATGTCGATGCCGCTCGCCTGCTCCAGGCACAGCGAAATCTCGGTATCGTTCGTGATGGCCGTCAAATTCGGTATGTTCTGAATGCGCTTGGCCAGCTCCATGGTCGTCGTGCCGGTGTCCAGAGCAATCGCCATGCCCGGGCGAATATATTCGAGTGCCTTCTGAGCGATGGCAGCCTTGGCCTCCACATTACGCGTCATTTTTTCCGTGGTCGTCAATTCCTGAGCGGTCTTTTCTACGGGAATTGCGCCGCCATGGGTCCGCTTGAGCAGGTTTTGAGCCTCCAGCTTGGCCAGGTCTGCGCGAATGGTGGCCGCAGATGCCGAAAACATGTCACAAAGGTCAGCCACGCTCACCTCGCCCTTTTCGCGCAACAGCGAGCATATTCTCTGCAAACGTACCTCCGCAAATACGCTGTTCCGACGTTTAGCCACTTTTTTACCTCCGTTTTTATACTTCACTGTACATTATAACATATCAGCCATCGCTTATCAATCTTTTTTCAGTACTTTTATTAGCGAAAATATTCGTCGTACTTTCTGTGCATTCACCGCAAAACGACAAAAAACAAAAATAAACGCTTGCGTTTGACAGAAACATATGCTATACTGTAGACAAGGTTCAATTTCGGGGCTTGGGAGTCCGGGCTTCGGAACCACTATACTACAAAAAAGGAGTCAAACGATTATGGCACATTCCGAACTTCGAGTCTGCCTCATCGGTTGTGGCAGAGCCGGCATGATCCATGCCAGAAACTATAAGAACAAGATCGAAAACGCAAGGATGGTCGCGGTGGTCGACACCGTGGAGGCTGCTGCCAAGGCCGCTGCAGAGGAACTCGGCATCAAAAAGTACTATACCGACTATAAGGATATACTCGCCGATAACGAAATCGATGCCGTGATCGTCGTTGCACCCACCAATCTGCACAAGCCCATCGTGCTGGATTGCGCTGCTGCCGGCAAACACATCTTCTGTGAAAAGCCCATGGCCATGACGGTGGAAGAGTGCGACGAGATGATCGCCGCCTGTGACAAGCATCACGTCAAGCTTCAGATCGGCTTCATGCGCCGCTTCGATGCCAGCTTCCGCGAGGCCAAGCAGCTGCTCGCCTCCGGTGCAATCGGCGATCTGGTGCAGATCCATTCCAATACCCGCGGCCCCAGCAAGCCCCGCCCCTGGATGTATGACATCAGGAAGTCCAACGGCATTCTGGCCGAGGTCAACAGCCACGACATCGATGCCGTGCGCTGGATGGCGGACAGCGACATCGAGAGCGTCTACGCCGTCGCAGGCAACTTCCGCAATCCCGAGGCACGTGCGGAGTATCCGGACTATTATGACAGCGTCCTGATGAACGGCACGCTCAAGAGCGGCGTTCACTTTTGCATCGACGGTGCAGCTTACGTACAGTACGGCTACGATTCCAAGATGGAAATCATCGGCACGAAGGGCAAGATCTGCGTCGGCCGCTCCGACAAGGAATTTGTGCACTGCACGACCGTTGAAAACGGCACTGCAACGCCCTTTGTCAACAGCTGGATGACACTCTTCATCGATGCTTACCTGGCTGAGGATACGTCCTTCGTCAACGCAGTGCTCAACGACACTCCGACTGAGGTCAGCGGCTATGACGGACGCATGGCCGTGGCCACCGTCGAGGCCGGCAATCTCTCCATCACCAACAAAGCCATCGAGAACGTCAGATAAGAAAGGGAGGTTTCTTTTATGCTTGCACTTCGTCTCTATGGTGCAAAGGACATCCGACTCGAAGAAGTCCCCGTCCCTCAGATCAATGACAATGAAATTCTGCTCAGGACCGATGCGGCTGCCATCTGCGGCACGGACGTGCGCATGTGGCAGAACGGTCAGGCCGGTGTGGATGCCGATCATCCCCTGATCCTGGGCCATGAGTTTGCCGGTACCATCGTGGAAGTCGGCAAGAATGTTCCTTTCTACAAGCCCGGCATGCAGGTCGGCATGCAGCCCAACATCGGCTGCGGCATCTGCGACCGCTGCGTCAGCGGCAATTTCCACCTCTGCGATGACTATCGCGCCTTCGGCATTAACATGGACGGCGCCTTCGCAGAGTACGTCAAAATTCCCGCAGATGCAGTCACGCGCGGCAACCTGATGGTGCTGCCCGAGGGTGTTTCTCCCGCCGAGGCTGCCGTCACCGAGCCGCTCTCCTGCGCATACAACGGCTTCACCAAGCTCTTTGTCAAGCCCGGCGAATATGCGATGGTCGTCGGTGCAGGCCCCATCGGCTTCTGCCATGCCATGCTGCTGCATATGGCCGGTGCCACCGTGCTGATGAACGATCTCTCCGCGGATCGTCTTGCGGATGTCAAGGCACGTCTGCCCTTCGTTGAGACCTACAGCGGCAACGATCTGCCCGGCTTCGTAAAGCAGTGGACGCGCGGCCGCGGCCTCGATGTTGCCGTCACCGCCTGCCCCGTTCCCGCGGTTCAGGCCTCCGTGCTGCCGATGATGAATTACGGCGGTCGCGTCAACTTCTTCGGCGGCATTCCCGCAGCCAAGCAGCCCGTCGCCATCGACACCAACCAGATCCACTATCATGAGCTCTACGTCACCGGTTCCACGCGCTCTTCCGTTGCACAGTTCCGCAAGACGCTGGAGTTCGTTTCCCTGGGTCTGCTGAACGTCAAGGCCATGATCACGGATCGCTACGCGCTCGCGGACATCTGCAATGCCTTTGAGAACGCGCGTCAGGCCAAGGGCATCAAGCATGTCATCGAGTTCTAAAGGCTTTTGCCGAAGCGTCAGCGGGCCGCTGAATCCTGCCGAACTGGGTCACGTGCAATGCCATGAGCACATCTGGCTGCGCCGTGGCCCTTCGGCGGACTGCAACCCTGCGCTCTGCATGGACGATTTTGACAAGTCACTCGCGGAATTGCGTGAATACCGCAGTGCAGGCGGATCGGCCATCGTCGACGCACAGCCTGCGGGCTTTGGTCGGGATGCCGGGATGCTGCAAAAGCTTGACACCACCGGCGGCGTGCATATTCTCGCTGTCACGGGCTTTCATAAGCTGCAGTTTATGGAAGCAGATGCGCCGCTTCGGCGTATGTCTCAGGCGGATATGACATCCTTCTTTCTCTCTGAGCTGGAGCAGGGACTCATCTGCCCCGGCGGCAGACGGCTTGATGCGCAGGCGGCCCTGGTGAAGCTTGCCTATGAACGCGGTGGCTGGACGGACAGCGACTATGCTCCGCTCTTTTCGGCGGCTGCAAGGGCGGCGGCGGAAAGCGGAGCCCCCGTCATGGTGCATACCGAGAAGGGCAACGACATACTCGGCCTGATCAAATGGTTGAATAACTGTGGTGTTCCCGCTCAAAAGCTGCTCATATGCCATCTGGATCGCACGCATCACGATGCACAATACCATCGCCGCGTGCTCGATACGGGCTGCACGCTCTGCTATGACAGCGTTCACCGCGAAAAATATGTCTCTGCCGAACAGGAGCTGGCGCTCATTAAGGAGATGTGCGCCGACGGCTATGCGGATCGCATCGTGCTGAGTCTGGATACCACCAACCGGCGCCTGCGTGCCTACAACGCAAGCGACATGGGGCTGGATTACATACTCACCACGTTCATTCCCCGGCTGCACGAATGCGGCATAAAAAATGCGCACATCGAAGCCATGTGCAGGAAAAACGCAGCTCACTTTCTTCAATATTAATCCTTGGGAGGTTCTCTGCCATGAATCTTGAAAAAGCAACTCAACCCACCATGTATTTTATCGGCGTTACCACCGGAAGCTCTTCCATCATGAAGGTTTTCCCGGAATGGGCCAAGGCACTGGGCCTGAAGGATGCCGTCATGAAGGGCATCGATATCGCCATTCATGAAAAACCCGAGGTCTATCGCGAGGTCGTGACCTTCCTGAAGAACGATCCGCTTTCCCTGGGCGCACTCGTCACCACGCATAAGATCGACATTTACAATGCCGCACATGACATCTTTGACGAAGAGGGCATCTACGCCAAGCAGTTCGGCGAAATCTCTTCCATTTACAAGAAGGACGGCAAGTTCTGCTGTGACGCGAAGGATCCCATCACCTGCGGCATGGCCATGGAAGAGTTCGTTCCCGCCGACTACTGGAAGAACAACCCCGAAGCCGGCGTATTTATCATGGGCGCAGGCGGCAGCTGCATATCCATGTGTTCCTATTATATGCGCAACAGCGGCAAGGGCAATGATCCGAAAAAGATCGTGGTCTGCAATCGCAGCTTCCCGCGTCTTGAGGAATGCGAAAAGATCAATAATCACTTCTATCCCGACACCATTCCCGCCGAATACCGTCTGACGCCCGAACCGGGTCAGAACGATGCCGAAATGGCCAAGATGGGCCGCGGCTCTCTGGTCATCAACGCCACGGGTCTGGGCAAGGATCGCCCCGGTTCCCCGCTGACGGACAATGCCGTCTTCCCGCAGGATGCTCTTGTTTGGGAGCTCAATTATCGCGGCGAGCGCCTGTTCATGCATCAGGCCGAAGCACAGCGTGAAACGCGCGGCGTGACCGTGATCGACGGCTGGATGTACTTTATCTTCGGCTGGACGCAGGTCATTGCCGACGTATTCCATACCGAAATCCTCGGCGAGCGTCTGCAGGAGATGTCCCGCATCGCCGCACGCTTTAACAACCGCACTTAAGGAGGAAGAAACATGGCAGGCTTTAACGTATCCGACAAGCCCCTGGACTTTCTGCGGGGCTGCACCGTTGATTTTGATCTGACCACCGGCCTTTCCAAGACCGTTGAGACCGGCAAGCGCTATCTCAGCCAGATGAGAGGCATGTTCGCCGATGAAGCCGCACTCGAGAAGAAGATCGCCAATGAAGGCGACAGCCTGATCTACGAGTTCCACGGCCTGCCCGTGCCCGAAACCGCGGGTGATTTTGCCTTTGGCTGCTCGATACTCAATCCCGGCAAGGTCGGTGACGAGTATTATTTCACCAAGGGGCATTTCCACACCATTCTGGAGACCGGTGAAGTGTATTACTGCCTGAAGGGCCACGGCTATATGCTGCTTGAAAATCCCGAAGGCGACTGGTCCGCTCAGGAAATGACGGCCGGTCAGGTGGTCTATGTGCCGCCGCGCTATGCGCATCGCAGCATCAATGTCAGCGCCGATGAGCAGCTCATCACCTTCTTCGTCTTCCGTGCAGATGCCGGCCATGACTACGGCACTATTGAAACCAAGGGCTATCGCAAGCTGCTGGTCGAAAAGAACGGCGTGCCCACCATCATCGACAACCCGAACTGGAAGTGAGGCAGCTTATGAAAGCATTCATCAGCACCACGTCCTTCACGAAGCCCCAAAACTTTGAAGCCCGGCAAAAAGCTGCTGACTTCTTTGACGAAATCGTATATAATGACCTTGGTGTACCGCTTCGCGGCGAGGAGATTCTCTCCCGTCTGGAAGGCTGCGATGCCTACATTGCCGGTGTGGACTACATCACTGCCGATGTCATCGAGAAGATGCCCGACAGCGTCAAGGTCATCTCCCGCTACGGCGTGGGCGTGGACCGTGTGGATCTGGCTGCCGCCAAGGCCCGCGGCATCGCCGTGACGAACACGCCCGGTGCAAATTCCACCTCCGTCTGCGAGCTCGCCTTTGCGCTCATGCTCTGTGCGGCACGCAACATTCCGCAGCTGCACGAGGCCGTCACCAATGCCGAGTGGCCCAGGAGCGAGGGCATTGAACTTGCCGGAAAGACGCTGGGCATTGTCGGTTTCGGCGCCATCGGCAAGCGTCTGGCACTGCGTGCCAAGGCATTTGAGATGGATGTTCTGGCCTATGATCCCTATTTCGATGCAGCATTTGCCGAGGCCAACGGTATAAAGCAGGCCGATCTGGATACGCTTCTTCGCAGCGCCAATGTCGTCTCCCTGCATGTGCCGCTGACCGATGCAACCCGGCACATGATCGGCGAAAAGCAGATTGCCGAGATGAAGGACGGCGCCATCATTATCAACACGGCCCGCGGCGGTCTCATTGACGAAACTGCGGCGGCAGCTGCCATCCGCAGCGGCAAGCTTGCGGGCCTGGGGCTGGATGCATTTGAACAGGAACCCCTGGTTGATTCCCCGCTCAAGGGTCTGCCGCGCGTCATATTCACGCCGCATACCGGTGCACACACGGCCGACGCCACCGCAAAGATGGGCATGATGGCCGTTGAAAATGCCATCGCCGTGCTGAGCGGACAGCCCTGCCGCTATCTGCTCAAGTAACGCAACAACACGGGAGGTATCCGTATGGATAAGCTTTTCCTTTCCGTTGACCTGGGCACCAGCTTTATCAAAGCGGGTGTCTATGATCTCAGCGGGCGCTGCCTTGCCATTGCAAGTGAAGCGGTGCCGGACGAACGCCCCGCGCCCGGCATATTTATTCAGCGCGGCGAACAGCTCTATGCTGCAGCCTGTGCCTGTATTTTTCATGCCGCTCATGATTTGCAGGAGCGCTCCCACGATGTGGCTGCCATCGCCTTCACGGGACAGATGGCAGGCTCCATGGGCGTTGACGAACAATGGCAGGACATCACAGGTTGGTCTTGCTCACTGGATAACCGGTATCTTCCATATGCCGACCGTCAGCGCGAGGCGCATGGCGACGATTTGTTCGAAATCGGTGCCACCAATGCGCCCGTCATGTGTTCCAAATACGAATGGTTCAAGAACGAATTCCCGCAGGAACACAAGCGCATTGCCAAATATGTCATGCTCAACGGCTATCTTATCGGCAAGCTCTCCGGCATACCGGTAGAGGATGCGGAAATTGACTATTCACTCATCACCTGGACGGGCCTTGCGGATATCCGCAAGCGCAACTGGTCCGAGACACTGTGCAATGCCTTCGGCGTGGACATGGCCATGCTGCCCGGGATTGTTGATTGCACTCATGTGGGCGGCTATCTCAGTCAGACGGCAGCAAAGGCACTCGGACTTCCCGGCGGCATACCTCTCGTGGTTGGCGCAGGTGACAAAGTCAGCGGCTGCACGGGCGCAGGCATACTCGAAGACGGCGATATGATCTTTGAGGCGGCCTCCTACGGCGCAGTCAGCTGCAAGGTGCCGTCCGTAAAGCTCGATGACGCTTCGCGCAGCTACGACATCATCGGCGGCATCGATGCCTCCAGCTACTACGCACACAAGTACATTCAGGGCTCGGGCATCACCACCGACTGGTTTGTCAACAACTTCATGCGCGAGCAGAACATGGACGCTTCCCAAGCCTTTGCATATGCCGAAAAGCTGGCAAAGGACATTCCCGCAGGCAGCGAAGGTCTGCTCGCCATCGGCCTGCTCGGCGGCAGCGCCATGCCCTTTGACAGTGAAATGCGTGGTCTGTTCATGGGCCACAGCTGGACGCATCATCGCGGTCACTTTTATCATGCGCTTCTGGAGAGTTTTTCCTACGATCTGGCGCTCACGCTGGAAGCCATGAACCGTCAGTATCCCGAATACCGGGATCGCGACATAAAGCTGATCGGCGGCGGTGCACGTTCGACGATTTGGCCGCAGTTGCTTGCAGACATCACCGGCAGACGCTTTGTGCGCCTCGACCGCGAGGATGTGGCACTCTGGGGTGCGGCACTTCTGGCTGCCGCAGGCACCGGAAATATTGCCGATCTGCGCAGCACAGCCAAGGCCAACGTTCATGAAAAGACCGCTTTTACGCCCGATGAGGCCGTGTGCGAGAGCTACCGGAAGTATATCCGCACCTATGCCGAATTTACGCATGAACTGCACGGCTTCTATCAGCGCCTGAATACACTTTGAAAGAAGGGAAATTCAATGGATTTTTATAAAATCTGTGCCGAATCCGGTGTCGTACCGGTTGTCGTTCTGGAAAGCGCAGACGATGCCGTCAACACTGCAAACGCGTTGCTGGCGGGCAATGTCCGCGTCATGGAAATCACCATGCGCACTGCAGCTGCTCTCGACTCCATTCGCATCGTCAGCAAAAACTGCCCCGACATGATCGTCGGTGCGGGCACCGTGTTGACGCTCGATCAGGGCAAGGCCTGTGTGGATGCAGGTGCAAAATTCATCGTCTCCCCCGGATACAATGAGGAGCTCGTGAACTGGTGTCTGGAAAACAATGTCCCCGTTCTGCCGGGCTGTGTTACGCCCACGGAAATCATGCAGGGCCTTCGCGCCGGCATCAAGGTCTTCAAGTTCTTCCCCGCCAATGTTTACGGCGGTCTGAAAGCCATGAAATCCCTGGCAGGCCCGTTTGTCGGAATTAAGTTCATACCGACCGGCGGCGTGAATGCCGACAACCTGAAGGAGTATCTCTCTGCCCCCTTCATTCTGGCAGCAGGCGGCAGCTGGCTGTGCACGAAGGCCGACATTTCCGCAGGCAATTTCGATGTTATCACAAAGCTCGCCGCGCAGGCCAGTGCCACGGTCAAGAAAGCATAATGCATTTACATCGATAGGATTATGAACACTGAACCAAGGGATATACCATGCAAAAACCGGGAAAAGTGTAAGATCTCGAAAAAGGTCGGATCATTTCAAATTCCCAAATTGCAATAGCAAGTTGCAAT
>CAVINP010000030.1:0-20961 GCA_963643985.1 bacterium | reverse complement strand
GTCTCATACCATGCGGCCTCGGGGCGCAGCGCCATCAGCAGCGGGCCGACCTCGATGGCGGCCGACTGATGATACCAGCGCGTGATGCGCGGTACGGCGGGCATTTCCAGGCGCAGCACATCGCCGTTTGACCACTTGCGGCGCACGCAGGCGCACTCGTCGGCGCGTACCTGCATGATTTCGCCGTCGGGCAGATAGATCATCGCCTGACGTGCCCAGAAAGGAATGCGCAGATACAGCGGGAATTCAGCGCTCTTCTTCAGCGTCACGGCGATTTCGACGGTCTGCATGAAGGGATAGCCGCCGGATACACGCAGACGTGCGGGACTGCCGTCCAGCGCGCAGCGCACGGTGCAGGGCGCGTAGCTCGCGGCATACAGGCCGCCGTCATTCGTGGCATACCAGAGCGAAGAAGTAAACTTCGGCCACGCCTGATGGCACGCCGCGCCGTCCGGGTCGGGATGCGCGGGAATAAAGAGGTTCGCGTCATTGCCTGCGCTGTACCACTTGCGCGGCTCATCGGATATCTTGATCTGATTGGCCTGCTGAATGCGCTGGTAATGCCTCATATCCGGCGAGAACGCCGCGGGCAGCGCATTGTAGGCGAGCTTTTCCAGCAGGTCAAACGGTTCTGCGCCGAAATCGCCGATGCCGATGAGCGTCTCGAGCGTGTTCATCAACTCGACCAGCGCCTGAAGCGATGTGCCCTGCGTGGGATTGGCACCGTTCAGGTGCTCGTCCGCGCCGAAGAGGCCGTTGGCCAGGCCGTGATGCTTGGTCAGCTTCTCCACGCCGAAGTGGAAGCCCCCCTGCTCCTTAAAGCCGCTCTTGAACAGGTTGATAACGCCGGGTGTCTTTAAGCCCATCGCCACATTGACGCCCTGCGTGAGGTGGTACTGACTGTGGAAGTAGGGGCGCTTTTCACCGCAAAGCGGTTCGTCCTTTTCTTCCTCCAGCGCTTCACAGAGCCGTTCCCATTTCTGAGACTTGTTCATGGGTGCGACGGTCGGGAAAGTATGGAAAAAGTTCGGCCAGTCCAGCGTCTGTTCGCGCAGACGGCGGCACAGTTCGATCAGGTATTTCTGCCCTGTGATGTTGTACAGCCAGAGCGCGATTTCCATGTTTTCGCCGCCACGGGCAACCGCCAGTTCCTTGAGCGGGCGGGTCCTCAGGTTCTGATATTCATACTTGAAAAAGCGATCCATCAGCACGAGCACGCGCTTGTCATTCGCGGCGGTGAAGTACAGCCGCAGCGCGCGCAGCGCGAGCATCAGCGGCCAGTAGTCCTCATTGCCCTCGGGGCCGAACCAGCCGTCCTCGCGCTGGCTGAGCAGTATCCAATCGATGCTCTTTTGGGCGCGGCCGATGATTTCCTCATTGCCCAACGTCCAGCCCAGCGCGATCAGACCCTCCAGATAGTATATCGCGCGGGTGCAGTCACCGTCCGCGGCGATCTGCCACGCGCCGTCCTCGGCAAGCTCCGGGCAGACGGCGGCAAAGTCGCGGGTGATCCCCGCAGCCTGCATACTCAGCTCGTCCTTCAGCCAGTCCTCGGGACGGATGCTGCCCAGCGGCAGGGGAGAGAGCGTGTTGGGCGTGAGCGGCGTTTTATTGAAGATAGGTTTCATTTCTTTTCACCTCGCGTAGCTTTTCGATGATTGTGCGCCCATTCCTTGCCGGTATCCGGCAGACCCGGCTCGAAGATGTGGTATTCGCACTCGATGCGCCCGTTGTAGTAGCGGCGGCGGCGCGTGGCCCGGCGGCCGTACTCGCGCTCAAAGCCCATGTCCGCCGAGAACGCGCAGAGCGCCCAGCCTTCGTTGCGCTCCTGCAGCTTGCCCAGCTGACGCGCCACGGCATGGGCGGCGCGGATGTTGTCCAGACGTTCGCCGTAGGGCGGATTGGCCACGAACACGCCCGGCTCACCCGTGAGCGTCACGTCGCGCAGGTCCTTGACTTCCAGCTGTATGCGTCCGGCCAGACCCGCCTGCTTCACGTGGCGCTGCGCCAGCTCTATGGCCTCGGGGTTGATGTCCGAGCCGGCAATGCGGATCTCGCGCTTGGAGGTCTCTTCGTATTTCACCTTGGCCTCGCTGCGGATCCTGCGCAGTTCCTCGTGCGGCACGCAGGGCCAGGCTTCCATGGCAAAGTCCCGCGTCAGTCCGGGCGCGCGTCCCAGCGCAATGAAGGCCGCCTCGATCAGCAGCGTACCCGTGCCGCAGCAGGGGTCGTAGAGCCGCTGCCACGGATGCCAGCCGCTCTGCAGTATCAGCGCCGCCGCAAGCGTCTCACGGATGGGCGCCTCGCCGTTCCATGTGCGGTAGCCGCGCTTGGAGAGCGGTTCGCCCGAGGCGTCCACGCACACGGTCACGATATCGTTGCGGATGGAAATGTCGATCTGAAACAGTGCCCCCGTCTCGTCAAACCAGCTGCGCCCGTAGGCCGCCTTCATGCGCTCGACCATGGCACGCTTGGCGATCTTCTGTACGTCCGACGGGCTCATCAGCTGAGACTTGACGCACTTGGCGCGGATGGGGAAGCGTGCATCCTCCGGCATGAGCGCTGCCCAGTCGACGGCCTTCACGCCCTGAAAGAGATCCTCAAAGGAATGCGCCTCGAATTGGGTCATCACCAGCATGATGCGGTCGCAGGTGCGCAGCCGGAGATTGGCGCGGAACGCGTCCTCAAACTCGCCCTCAAACATCGCACCGCCCACATCCATGACGGTTACGTTCTTCGCCCCCAGACGCTTCAGATCACGCCCGGTCATGCCTTCCATGCCGAATGCGGCACTTGCAATCCATTTCATCCGATTTATATCACCTTTCGTTGTTGATCAGTTCCCGCAATGCCGAAAGCGCATTTCTTTCCCTGCGCGAGACGCTCATCTGGGAGATATTCAGCCGCTCGGCCACGGCCCGCTGGGGCAGGTTTTCAAAGTAGCGCAGGCGCATGATTTCGCGCTCATGTTCGGGCAGCTTTGCCAGCGCACGCTCCAGCATATCACGCTTTTCAAAGTCCGAATAGCCCGTCTCCTCCGCACCCAACAGGGTATACAGCTCGCTGCCGTCGCCCTCCTGAGTCTCCTCGTTGAGCGAGGCAATCGGCGCGGCTGCCTCGAGCGCTTCCAGCACCTCGTCCTCGCGCAGGGACGCAGCCTCGGCCAGCTCATCCACGCGCGGCGACCGGCCCAGTGCCTGCGTCAGATCCGCAATGAGCCGCGACAGGCGTTTGGAGGTTTCCAGGCTGCCGCGCGGCGGACGGATCAGACGGGACCTGTCGCGGAAGTAGTTTTTCACCTCGCCGACCATCGCGGGCGTGACAAAGCTGTCAAACTGCACGCCGCGCCCGGGATCGAAGCGCTCCAGTGCCTTCACCAGCGCCAGCGCGGCCACCTGATAGAGGTCGTCATAGTCCACGCCGCGCCCGGAAAAGCGCAGCGCAATGATGCGGGCAATGTAGAGATGCCCCTCCACCACCGCATCGCGCAGGGATTTGTCGCCCGTCTCGCGGTAGTGCCCGATCAGCCGCAGGGTCTCATTCGCCTGCATCTTTTTCTACGCCCCCGCTGCAACGCGCAGCTCCACGCCGCGCACGGCCGCATCCTGCACATGCAGCGTCACGCCGTCCACCAGCGCCTCCAGAATGCACTTTTCCACCTGCAGTTCGTCGGGATCGGCCTGCGGGGCGGCACAGCCGTCGTCCGAGCAGATGCGTATCAGCAGGCTGCCGTCTTCTTCGGCAAAGCGCAGCCTCAGCGTGCCGGACGCGCCGCCCGACATCAGGCAGGAGCAGGCCTCCTCGACCGCCATCTTCACATCGTCCATGCGATCCACGCCCAGACCTGCACGCGCGATCACACCCGCCGTGGTCAGACGGATCACCAGCATCATGCTGCGCTGGGCCGGCAGCTTCAGTTCCACTTCCCGCATGGGTATGCTCCTTCACAGAAGATAAAATTCCCCCTAAAATACCATTATTTATTATAGAATATTTTTCCCTGCTCGTAAAGCCCCTGCGTGTCACGGAAGCAAATTTAATATGGCAAACACGTCGGCGCTTGACAGCCGCCGTCTCAAAGGGGATAATAGAAAGCATCGGGGAAGGCGGGATTAAGGATCCCCTGATTAATTCGGCGGCGAATCTGAGCGTGCCTTTTGCGCTATCCGCTTCTTGCAAAATTCTTGATTTACCTCCAGTAAACCTTCGATTTTTGCAATTGCGTCTAGACACGCACTGAAGCCTCTGCAAAGCAGAGTCTTCAGCAGCGTCGCGGCGATTTTTCAAATCGCTGCGCGAGCTGGTCGCCGCTGCTGGACGCAGCAGTGCGGCGACTGCTTTCGCAAAATTCACTGCTCAGCTTACCACCTCATTTAATCAGTGTATCCTTAGTGAATTATCCCTCATGAAACCGTGAACAAAAGCGAAACGGAGGCAGCCACCATGTCGGACGTGATCAGGCACGGCGCATACGAGATCCCCGTGCTGTATCTGGACAACCACCTGCTGGCGGTGGTGAAGCCGCCGAACCTGCCCTCGCAGGCCGACAGCTCGGGCGATGACGACCTGCTGAGCATATTAAAGGAATACATCCGTGTGAAATTTGCCAAGCCCGGCGCAGCCTATCTGGGGCTGGTGCATCGTCTGGACCGGCCGGTAGGCGGCGTGATGGTCTTTGCGCGAACCTCCAAGGCGGCCTCGCGCCTGAGCGAAAGCTTTCGCACGCACGCGCAGGATCGGCGCTATCTGGCTGTGCTCGAGGGGGTCTGCCCCGGGGAAATGCAGTTGGAGGACTGTCTGCTCAAGGATCCGAAGAGCGGCAACGTCCGCGTCGTGCCCCGAGGGACAGCGGGTGGCAAGCAAGCGCGGCTCCTGACGCAGCCGCTGGCGGTCCGGGACGGCCTCACGCTGTCGCAGGTGCAACTTTTTACCGGCCGCAGCCACCAGATCCGCGTGCAGCATGCCCATGCGGGCCATCCGCTCTGGGGCGACATGCGCTACGGCCACGGCGTGCCGGGGCGGCAGATTGCGCTCTGGGCGTGGGAGATGACCCTCGGGCATCCAACGACGCACGAGAGGATCGCCCTGCACGCCCTGCCGCCGGATACGGGCATCTGGCATCTCTTTTATGATCGGCTGCAGGCACTGGCCGCGGAGGAAGAGAAATGAAGAAGGGCGGCATGCCGCACGGCCCGGCGATTTTCCTGAGCTGCGTGCTGGCGGTTCCCACGATATACTATATTATGTACAGACCCGTCACGCACGACTGGCGCGACTGGCTGCCGCTGCTGCGCATGGGTGCGCTGCTGGGCGTGGCACAGCTGATACTGCGCCCCCTGCTGCGCCTTGTGACCGCCCCGCTGGGCTGCCTGACACTGGGGCTGAGCGGCACGGTGATCGACGTGGGGCTGATCTACCTCTGTGCGCACTATACGAGCGGCCTCACACGTGCCCCGGAGCTGCTTTACGCAGTTTTGACGGCACTGGCCGTAAACTTTGTCTGCGCGCTGGTCGCCAAACGCCGCTAAGAACTTGACTACTTCAATAAAAATCGGTATAATACATATCTATAGACGATAGCATCGCGCAGAATGCGCGTTGCAGGGAGGAAACCGAATGAAAGTCAAGAGCATCATCAAACTTGGAATCGTCGCGCTGCTGATCGTGGTGGTGGCGTTTCTGGCGCTGAACGGCGTGCAGATCGGCAAGTATCGCCTCAAGCCCGTGGCCGAGGCCATCAGCCTGGGTCTGGATCTGCGCGGCGGCGTATCCACCGAATACATCGTGACCGACACCGACGTGGACGGCTATTCCGTACTGCTGGACAATACCGTCGAAGCGCTGCGCAACCGTCTGACGAAGGCGGGCTTCACCGAGGCCACCGTCGCCATTCAGGGCACGGACCGCATACTGATTGAAATCCCCGATGTGGACGATCCCGAGGAAGTGACGAAGATCATCGGCACGCCCGCACATCTGGAATTCCGCGACCCCAACGGCAACGTTCTCTTTGAGGGCAAGGACATCACCCAGGCCTCTGCACAGTGGACGGATGACACCGGCACAGAGGCCGGCGTCGGCTTCACGCTCAACAAGACGGCTACCCGGGCCTTTGCCGAGGCGACCACCGAATTCAAGGGACAGTCGATCTCCATCTATCTGGATGACGAGCTGATCTCCGCGCCCGTCGTGAACGAGCCGATCACCGGCGGCACGGGCATGATCACCAGCAGTTCCGACACGGGTGACGCATCCGTCGAGTGGGCCAACAATCTGGCCATGCTGATCCAGTCGGGCGCACTGCCGCTGGACATCGAAGAGGTCGAAACCCGCGCCATCTCCGCAACGCTGGGCATCAAGGCCGTGGACGGCGCCATCGTGGCCGGCATCGTGGGCCTGGCCGCCGTGCTGCTCTTCATGCTGATCATGTACCGCCTGCCGGGCGTGGCCGCCGATCTGGCACTGCTGATCTACGTGCTGATCGTGTTCTATGTGATGGCCATCATCGGCGTACAGCTGACCCTGCAGGGCATCGCCGGCATACTGCTTGGTATCGGCATGGCCGTGGACGCGAACGTCGTCATATTCGAGCGCTTCCGCGAGGAGCTGCGCGACGGCCGCACGCCCGTCAACGCCGTGCGCTTCGGCTTCAAGAACGCCGGCCGCGCCGTGGCAGACTCCAACATCACCACCCTCATCGCCGCCGTCGTGCTGATGATCTTCGGCACCGGCTCGATTCAGGGCTTTGCCACCACGCTGCTGATCTCCGTGCTGGCCTCGCTGTTCACGGCCGTCGTCGTGACGCGCTGGCTGCTGAATCTGATCTGCAAGCTGGACATTCGCAAGCTGAGCGCCTACACGCGCTGAGAGGGAGGGCATAAGCAATGAAGAAAACTTTCACCGGTCATACGCGCCTCTTTCTGAGCATTTCGGGCGTGATTATCGTTGCCGCACTGATCATGCAGATCTGCGGCGTGGGTCTGAATCTGGGCATTGACTTCACCGGCGGCTCGCTTTTGAGCTACTCCGTCGGCGAGGATTATGACGTCAAGGATGTCGAGACCATACTGGCCAGCGCGGGCTACGAGGGCAGCCAGATCACCAAGGCCGCGCCTTCGGATGCATCCGTAGCGCTGCAGGAGGAACTGGCACAGGAAGCTGCCGAGGAGACCGCCGAGGAGGCAACCGAGGAGACCACCGAAGAAGTGACAGAGGAAGCTGTCGAGGAAACCACCGAGGAAGCCACCGAGGAAACGATCGAGGAGACCACCGAGGAAACGGCCGAGGAAGCAACCGAAGAGACCACCGAACTGCTGCTTGACATGGACAAGTCCGGCATCGGACAGGACGGCATGACCGACCTTGAGATCCGCCTGAATCTGGTGGATGAGAGCGAAGGCCTGGAGGATGCGATCGTGCAGGCCGTGGCAGGCGTGCTGCCCGGGGCGAGCGAGGCCGAGTACCGCGAACTGACCAAGTCCGTGATCGTCAACTACAGCATAGATTCCGACTATTCCGGCGGCTATATGGTGGATTTCACCGTGGGCGCAGACTTTGACAAGCAGGCCGTGATCGATGCGGTGCAGGCGGCACTGGCCGAGAACTATTCCCTCGATGCCGTGACGGCCGTCCGCTATGATGCCGAGGCCGAAGCTGCCGAGGAGACTGCCGACACCACCGAGGAAGCAACCGAGACCACCGAAGAAGTAACCGAGACCACCGAAGAGACCGCCGGCGCCGCCGAGGAGACCGAAGAGGCCGAGGAAACGGGCGACGATCTGCGCGTGCTGGTGAAGATCGACGACCAGGCCTCCCGCGTGCGCGAACTGCTGGAGACCCAAATGACGGCCAAGTACCCGAACTTCCGCTTCGTGTCCATCGACCACGTGAGCGCGGTTGCGGGCCATGACCTGTTGAGCAATGCGGTCAAGGCACTGCTGATTGCCTTCGCCTGCATGCTGATCTACATCGCCATTCGCTTTGACTTCTTCTCCGGCGTGGCCGCGCTGCTGGCGCTGGTGCATGACGTGCTGATCATGTGTGCCTTCATGGTCTTCTTCCGCGGTGTCTATCAGGTGAACAGCTCGTTCATCGCCGCGATACTGACCATCGTCGGCTACTCGATCAACAACACCATCATCATATTCGACCGCATCCGCGAGAATCTGAAGAAGCCCGGCGCAACGCAGATACCGCAGATGGACATCGTAGAGACGTCCGTTTCCAGCACGCTCAGCCGCACGATCAACACTTCGCTGACCACGCTGATCACGCTGGTGGCGCTCTACATCTTCGGCGTCGAAGCCATCCGCGAGTTCGCCTTCCCGCTGATCGTGGGCATGCTGGCCGGCAGCTACTCTTCCATGCTGCTCAGCGGCCAGATCTGGGCCATGTGGGTTTCCCGCCGCGCCGCAAAGCAGGCGCAGAAACAGGCTGAAAAGAAGCCTGCCTGACCTTAGGACACCTATATACAATCAGGAATCGACCCGAAGCAGCCGATTCCTGATTTGCTTGTTTATCCACAGTATCAGAACAGTGGACAGTTGAATGGTTTGGGACACTGCACTGTTTCACTGACCACTATCCACTACTCACTAAGGCTGTAGCGGGAACCGGCACAGCGGCGGCAGGAATCCGTGATGAACCCAACAAGAAGGAGGCGGCAGCATGCTCGAATTTACGCAGCGCTCAGGGGAGCAGCGGGGCTTCTTCAGGCGGCCGGACGGCATGCCCGAGGTACTGCATCACCTGCTGATGCAGCGCGGCATCACCACCGCAGCCGAGGCCGAGGCGTTTCTGCATCCCTGTGAGGCGCAGCTGCGCGACCCCTTCCTGCTAAGCGACATGGCCGAAGCCGTGGGCATCATCCGCCGCAGCGTCGAGGCGGGCGAGAAGATCTGCGTCTACGGCGACTACGATGTGGACGGCGTGTGCGCAAGCGCCGTGATGTATCTTTATCTGCATTCGATCGGTGCCGACGTGCGCATCTATCTGCCCTCGCGCCACGAGGAGGGCTACGGCCTCAACGAAAACGCCGTGCGCGAGATCGCAAAGGACTGCAAGCTGCTGCTCACCGTGGACTGCGGCATATCCTGCCACGATCTGATCGAGCTGGCCAAGTCCCTGGGCATGACCTGCGTCGTGACGGATCACCACCGCCCCGGCGAGACGATCCCCGAATGCCCCGTGGTCAATCCGCTGCTTGGCGGCTATCCTTTCGGCTACATCTGCGGCACGGGCGTGGCGTTCAAGCTCGTCTGGGCGCTGGGCGGCAGGGACGCGGCCATGGCACTGATCGATCTGGCGGCGATCGCCACCGTGGCGGACGTGGTGCCGCTGAAGGATGAAAATCGCGCCATCGTGTATCTGGGGCTTGAGCGCATCAACGCATCCCCGCGCAAGGGCGTGAAGGCGCTGATCGAAAATGCGGGGCTGAAAGTCGGCACGCTCACCTCACGGGACATCGCCTTCCGGCTGGGGCCCAGGATCAATGCGGGCGGGCGCATCGGCTCGGCAAGCGTGCCCTACGAGCTGCTCATATCCGAGGATGACTTTCAGGTCACCGCAGATGCGGATCTGCTCGAGACACAAAACACGAGCCGCCGCGAGATCGAAAAGAAGATCCGCGAGGCGGCCGAGACGCAGCTGGAGGACTTCGATTTTACAGCGCATCGCATCATCATGGTGCGCGGCGAGGGCTGGAATCCCGGCGTGATCGGGCTGGCGGCCTCGCATCTGAAGGAAAAATATCACTATCCCGTGATCGTGTTTGCCGAGCACGAGGGCCTGCTGACCGGTTCCTGCCGCAGCATCGAGGGCGTGGACATCTTTCAGGCACTCTGCCGCGCGGACGATCTGCTCATGAAATACGGCGGCCATGCGCAGGCGGCGGGTCTGACACTCGAGGCGGGCAATTTTGACGCGCTGCGTGAGCGGCTGGACCGCTATCTGACGGACTACATTCCCGCACAGGTCTGGCTGCCCAAGGCCGAATACGACATACCGGCCTCCATTGCGGATTTTTCCGAATCGACCGTGCGCATGCTCTCGGCGCTGGAGCCTACGGGCAAGGACAATCCCGAGCCGGTGTTTCTGGCCGATGTCAGCATGCTCGAAAAGCGCAGGATCGGCGCGGGCGGAGCACATCTGCGCATCGTGGCCGCACAGGACGGCAAGCGCTGCACGGGCGTGTTCTTCGGCGCGGGCGATCGTGCGGACGACATGGACGAGGAGATGCAGATACTCTTCACGCCTCAACTGAACAGCTGGAACGGGCGCACGGACGTGCAGCTGATGCTGCATGATATGCGGCAGACGGATGCCGGGTGCAGAATCCGCGCGGCACGCCCCGATGAAGGGGAGATGCAGCGCAAATTCTTAACAGATCTCCTCTATAATGGAGATATCCGTTTTGATGCGGATGCCGAAGCTATCGGCGCGGACGATCTTTCCGCGCTGCTTGAGGACAATGCGCAGGGCGTCTGGGTTGTCTGCGCATCTTTGGACATCGCCGGGGATATCATGGGGCGCACGGGCGAGGTCAGGCCGGATCTGGTCATCGGCCACATGCCCGCGGACAGGCGTGCGTTCTCGAGCGTGATCGTCTGCCCCGAGCACATCACGTCCCTCCCCGGGGGCGTGCGTACGCTGGTGACGGCGGGCGTACCCGCGATCGCTGCGGGCAAAGATATCAAAACATATGTACTCGCGTGTGCGGGCGGCCTTGCCGCGGCGGACGTTCCGACGGTGGACGGCATGCGCGAGGTCTATAAGGCGCTAAGGGCTTTTATACGGCAGGGGTTGCGGCTGCAAAGCCTTGAAGAGTGGACGGAGCAACTGTCGCTGCAGTGCGCCCTGTCCCAAACGGCCTGCCATTTATCCGTGTTGGCGCTCTGCGACATGAAGCTGATCGAGACACGAAACAAGCCGTTCTCACTGCAACTGCTGCCGGCGGCAAAGACCGATCCGGAGACGAGCGCGATCTGGCGCAGCATACAGCGCCTGAAGGGAGGGGGGATTTGATCTATGACGGATAACGCATACGTTGGCTGTATGACGGCGGATGAGCTGATTCGCCGCATGCGCAAGTTCCACCCCGAGGACGACATGGATCTGGTGCGCCGCGCCTATGCCTTTGCCGAAAAGGCGCACGCGGGTCAGAAGCGCAAGTCAGGCGAGCCCTACTTCAACCATCCCTGCGCCGTGGCGGTGATACTGACCGACCTGATGCTGGATGCGACGACCATCGCCGCAGGTCTGCTGCACGACTGCGTGGAGGATGTCGAGGGCGTTACGCTCGAGGTGATCGAGCAGGAGTTCGGCCAGGAGGTCGCACTGCTGGTCGACGGCGTGACAAAGCTCAATCAGCTCAACTTTGCCTCCCGCGAGGAGGCACAGGCGGAGACGCTGCGAAAGATGTTCCTGGCCATGGCCAAGGATATCCGCGTGGTGCTGATCAAGCTGGCCGACCGCCTGCACAATATGCGCACGCTGAAATATCAGAAGCCCGAGCGCCAGCTGCCCATTGCGCGGGAGACGCTGGATATCTATGCGCCGCTGGCCCACCGCATGGGCGTATACACCATCAAGTGGGAGCTGGAAGATCTGGCGCTGCGCTATATCGATCCCGATGCGTACTACGAACTGGTGCGGCTGGTGGGCATGAAGCGCGAGGAGCGCGAGAAGCTGATCGCGGACGTATCCACCCGGCTGGGCGTGAAACTGCGTGCGGCGGGCATCAAGTATGAGATCGAGGGTCGCCCCAAGCACTTCTACTCGATCTACAAGAAGATGAAATCCCAGAACAAGACCTTCGACCAGATCAACGATCTGATCGCCATACGCGTTCTGGTGAATACCCAGCAGGACTGCTACTTCGTGCTGGGCGTGGTGCACACGCTCTGGCCGCAGGTGCCGGGGCGCTTCAAGGACTATATCTCCATGCCCAAGCAGAATATGTACCAGTCGCTGCATACCACGGTGGTCAATCAGGGCCGCCCCTTCGAGGTGCAGATCAGGACCTTTGAGATGCACCGCACGGCGGAATACGGCATTGCTGCGCACTGGAGGTACAAGGAGGGCCGCGCCAACGAAAACGAGCTGGATCAGAAGCTCAGCTGGTTGCGGCGCATACTCGACTGGCAGAGCGATGCCCGCGATCCGGGCGAGTTCGGCGAGCTGGTCAAGGTGGACCTCTTTGCCGACGAGGTCTTCGTGTTCACGCCCCGCGGTGACGTGATATCGCTGCCCCGCGGCGCAACGCCCCTGGATTTTGCCTACCGCATCCACTCCGCAGTCGGCAACCGCTGCATCGGCGCAAAGGTGAACGGCCGCATCGTGCCGCTGGCCTCCCAACTGGAGACGGGCGACTTTGTCGAGGTGATGACCTCGGCCTCGTCCAGAGGTCCCAGCCGCGACTGGCTCAACATTGTCAAGACCAGTGAGGCCAAGACGAAGATCCGTGCATGGCTGAAAAAGGAACAGCGCGAGGAGAACGTGGCACTCGGCCGCGATATGCTCGAGAAGGAAGCCAAGCGCCTGGGCTATCAGCTCTCCCAACTGCTCAAGGGCGACGCGGCGGACGTGATCATGAAGCGCTATTCTGCCCAGAGCATGGATGACATCGGCGCCATGGTCGGCTTCGGCGGCCTGAGCTGTGCGCAGGTGATCAACCGTCTGGTGGACGAGTACAAGAAAAACGTCAAGCCCGAGGATGCTCTGCCCGAAAACCACGAGGAAGAAAAGCCCAGGAAGCAGCAGCAGAGTGCCTCCAACGGCGTGATTGTCAAGGGCGAGAGCGGCATGCTCGTGCGCTTTGCACGCTGCTGCAATCCGCTGCCGGGCGACAGGATCATCGGCTACATCACCCGCGGACGCGGCGTATCGGTGCATCGCGCCGACTGCATCAGCCTCAAGGATGCGGGCGTGGAAAAGGATCGCCTGATCGACGTGCAGTGGCAGTCGCAGGGCGCGGACACCTCCTACGAGGCGGAGATCAGGCTCATTGCCTACAACCGCACGGGTCTTCTGGCAGACATATCGGTGATGCTCGCCTCGCGCAGCGTGCCGGTCAGCGCCATGACGGTGCATGCGGGCAAGGACGGCAAGTATGTGTTCAACGTCTCCATCGTCATCAAGGATACGCAGCAGCTCAACAAGATCATTCAGGACATGCGCCGCATGACCGACGTGATCGAAGCCAGCCGCGTGAGCGGGTGAAATTTTAGTGACTGGTCACTATCCGCTGATCACTGAAAAAAAGGACGGTTAAACAATGCGTTGTGTGGTACAGAAGGTGACGCGTGCCCAAGTAACGGTGGGCGGCGAACTTGTGGGCAGGATCGGCGCGGGCTACATGGTGCTCGTGGGCGCAGAGGAGGGCGATACGTCTGCGGACGTGGCCTACTGCGCATCGAAGATCACGGGCCTGCGCGTCTTTGAGGACGGGGATGACAAGATGAACCTGTCGCTTTCGGATGTCGGCGGCAGTGTGCTGCTGGTGTCGCAGTTTACGCTCCTGGGCGATGCGCGGCACGGCCGCAGACCCAGTTTCATACGTGCGGCACGCCCCGAGGTGGCCGAGCCGCTCTTTGAGGAACTGGTACGCCTGGTGGGCGAGGCCGGCGTGCATACCGAGACCGGCCGCTTCCGCACGCATATGCAGGTCGAACTGGTGAACGACGGCCCCGTGACCATACTGCTTGACAGCAGGAAGGAATTTTAAAATATGGATTATACGATACAGAAGATCGTCTGCGGCGCGTATCAGGAAAACGCCTATCTGCTTTCCTGCGACGGGCGCGATGACTGCGTGCTGATCGATCCGGGCGACGATCTGACGGCCCTGCGCCGCGCCGTCGCCGCGAGCGGGAAAAAGCTCTGCGCCATGCTGCTCACGCACGGTCACTTTGACCATATGCTCTCCGCGCAGCCGCTGCAGGCCGAGACGGACGCCCCCGTCTGTGTGCACGCGCTCGATCGGGACATGCTCTGCGATGCGGGCAAAAATGCCTACGATGCCATGTGCTCATCCCAGATAAGCCCCAATTATCTGGAGACGCAGATCTACACCGATGAGATTGAGGTCGGCGGCATCCGCCTGCAGGTCATCCACACGCCCGGGCACACGCAGGGTTCCGTCTGCCTCTATGACAGCAAAAACGCCGTGCTCTTCAGCGGAGACACGCTCTTTTGCGCGGGCTTCGGCCGCGTCGATCTCTTCGGCGGCAGCCCCCGCGAGATGCGATCCTCCCTGCGCACGCTCTTTGCCCTGCCGCAGGACACGCGCGTGCTGCCCGGCCACGGCATCGAGACGACGCTCATGAACGAGCGTGCGAGGTACAACATATGACGGTCACGGTATCGACGCCCTGCGCGGAGTTTCTCTGCGATATCGGCGATATGCTGCGCCTGTTTCTGGGCGACGTGCAGGTGACAGAGGTTGCCGAAGGCGCGGACTATGCGCACATCATCGAGGAAAATGCCGACACGGTCACGGACATCTGGATCAGCGGCAGCCATACGGCAAGACTCTGCCGGCCCGTGCCCGCGGGCAAGGAGGTCGTCGTGCGCCGCATCCGCAAGCGTCAGGTCAAGCAGGTGCTCTATGAGCTGCTGCGGAAAATGACGGGCTTGCGGCCGCCGTGGGGCTCGCTGACCGGCATCCGCCCCACAAGATTGCTCTACGAGGGGCTGGACATGGGCTTGAGCCTGCCCGAGGCCAAGGCACGCGTCATGCGCGAGTTTGACGTCTCCGAGGATCGCGCAACGCTGATGTGCGACATCGAAGAGATGCAGCGCGGCCTGCGCATTCCCCCCGAGGACAGCTTTGACCTGTACATCGGCATCCCCTTCTGCAGGACGCGGTGCAGTTACTGTTCGTTCTCCTCGGGCGAGATCGGCCGCAACCGCAAGCTGGTCGAGCCGTATGTCGCGGCACTGGTGCACGAGATCGAGGGCAGTGCGCAGCTCATGCGCGAGGCCGGCCGGCACATCCGCGCAGCCTACATCGGCGGCGGTACGCCCACGTCCATCAGCTGCGAACAGCTGCGGCGCGTCATTGCCGCGGCACGGGCGGCCTTCCCGAACGCCTGCGAATGGACGGTGGAGGCCGGACGGCCGGACACCATCGACCGCGAAAAGCTGCAGATGCTCAAAGACATGAACATCACGCGCATTTCCGTCAACCCCCAGACCTTCTGCGATGAGACGCTCGTGCGCATCGGCCGCAGCCACACCGGCGCGGAAACCGTGGCGGCCTACGAACTGGCGCGGGAGATCGGCTTTGACGATATCAACATGGACCTGATCGCCGCGCTGCCGGGCGAAACCCCGGAGATATTTGACGCGACGCTGCGCCGCGTGATCGGGCTTGCCCCCGAATCCGTGACGGTGCACTCGCTGGCCATCAAGCGCTCCAGCCGCCTGCATGAGCAGATGCACGTCTCGGGTGCGGGCCACAACCAGATCGGCGCTGCGGGTGCGGGCGAAATGATCGCCGCGGCGCGCACGCAACTGACGGCGGCAGGCTGGCGACCCTACTACCTCTACCGCCAGAAATACATGGCGGGCAACCTTGAAAACGTGGGCTATGCGCGCCCCGGCAAGGCCTGCCTGTACAACATCGGCAACATGGAGGAGACCGCGAGCGTGCTGGCGCTGGGCGCGGGCGGCATCAGCAAGTGGCTCTTCGGGGATCGCGACCTGCGCATCGAGCGTGCGGCGAACCTGAAGAACATCGAGGAATACATCGGCCGCGTCGACGAAATGATCGAGCGCAAGCGCGTGCTCGTCGAGCCGAGGGGGTGAACCGTTGAGGATCAGGAAATGGCTGGCCCTGCTCATGTGCGCGGTGCTTGCCGTGACGCTGGGCGGCTGCGGGAGCAGCTCTCCCTATGCCGACGTGCCCAATCCCGTGGCGACGATCACGCTCTGCGACGGCAGGAAGATCACGCTGGAGCTCTTCGTGCAGGAGGCGCCCAACACGGTGGCGAACTTCGTGGAGCTGGCCAACAGCGGCTTCTATGACGGCCAGCGCTTCTTCCGCATCGTATCGGGCGTGCTGATTCAGTCCGGCGATCCGCAAAACAGCGGCTACGGCGGCACGGATCACATGATTCAGGGCGAGTTTTCGGCCAACGGCATCAAAAACGGCGTCTCGCACACCCGCGGTACGATCTCCATGGCGCGGCAGACGGGCTATGACACCGCGTCCAGCCAGTTCTTCATCATGCAGGGCAACTATCCGGAGTACGACGGCGAGTATGCCGCCTTCGGCAGGGCGACCGACGAGGAGAGCCTGGAGGTCATCGACGAGATCGCGGCCACGCCCGTGGACGGCAGCTACCGCGCCATCGGCTCCGTGCCGGGCATCGAGACGATACGCGTGGAAACCTACGGCTACAGCTACACGGCCTCCAAGCTCGAGGTCGAGGAGCAGCTGCAGGCGCACAAATACATCGAATTCAACTCCGCCGCCGATTCCGGCGAGGACGACGGCTGAGATTCAGAGAGGAAGGATATCTTATGAGCAACCCGATTGTCAAAATCGAAATGGAGGACGGCGGCGTCATCACGGCCGAACTCTATCCCGAGAAGGCCCCCAACACCGTGGCCAACTTTGTCAACCTTGTGCAGGACGGCTTCTATGACGGCCTGATCTTTCATCGCGTGATCCCGGGCTTCATGATTCAGGGCGGTGACCCGCAGGGCACGGGTATGGGCGGCCCGGGCTATTGCATCAGGGGCGAGTTTGCACGCAACGGCTACCGCGAGAACAACCTGCGCCACACGCGCGGCGTGCTCAGCATGGCCCGCAGCATGATGCCCAATTCCGCAGGCAGCCAGTTCTTCATCATGCACGCCGATGCCCCGCATCTGGACGGCGACTACGCTGCCTTCGGCATGGTGACCGACGGCATGGACGTGGTGGACCGCATTGCCGGGACGCGCACGGGCCGCAACGACCGCCCCGTGCAGGATCAGCGCATCAAATGCGCCACCGTGGAAACTTTCGGCGAAACTTACACGACAGAGAAATATGGCAAGAGGTGAACATCGATGAAGGATATGTACTATACCATGACCATCGCGGGCTGCAAGCGCTCGCTGCCGCTGTGCCCGATCAGCGATGAAATCAACATCGGCGCCTTCGTGATCTTCGGCGATCCCGAGCTGACGACGGCCTGCGCCGAGGCGCTCAACGCGCGTGCCCCCGAGCATGACGTGATGATTACGGCCGAATCCAAGGGCATACCGCTCATCTGCGAGATGGCCCGCCTGCAGGGCAACAAGCGCTACGTGCTGGCCCGCAAGAGCCCGAAACTGTACATGCGCAACGTCATCTCCGCCGAGGTGCGCTCCATCACGACCGATCACATCCAGAAGCTTTGTCTGGACGGCGACGATGCCGAGTACATGCGCGGCAAGCGCGTGCTGATCGTGGACGATGTGATTTCCACCGGCGAGAGCCTGCATGCTTTGGAAGAGCTGGTGCACTGCGCGGGCGGCAACATCGTGGGCCGCATGTCGATCCTTGCCGAGGGCGATGCCACCAAGCGCGACGACCTGATCTATCTGGAGGAACTGCCCCTGTTTGACAAGGAAGGCAAGCCCATAGCATGAAACTGAAGAGAATATTGCTCTGTCTCCTGCCTGCATTGCTCCTCGCCCTCGCGGTGGCGGTCTGCAGCGCGGAGACGGATTATGCCGATGCGGACAACTGGGCGTATTTCGGTATCGGTGAGGACAGGGCGGCGGACGTGTTCCTGATCTGTCCGACGGTGGATATGCAGGATGAGTGGAACATGTCCATGGATGACGCGGCGACCAGAGCTTCCTTTTTGGGCGCACTGAACATGGAGCGCGGCATCTACGAAGAAAGTGCGCGGCTCTATGCGCCCTACTATCGCCAGATTGCCATGAAGGCCTACGATCTTGAACCCGAGGACCGCGAGCAGTACCTCGCCATCGCCTATGAGGATGTCTCGGCTGCCTTTGCCTACTATCTGGAAAACTGCAATGACGGCCGCCCGATCATACTGGCCGGCTTTTCGCAGGGCGCGGACATGTGCTATCGCCTGATGGAGGAGTACTTTGCCGACGAAACGCTCAGAGATCGCCTCGTGGCGGTGTACGCCATCGGCTGGCCGCTGACCGGGGAGATGACCCGGCAGTACCCGCAGCTTGTGCCCGCAACGGGCGAAACGGACACCGGCGTGATCGTCAGCTTCGAATGCGAGGATGAATGCGTGCACGGCTCGGTCGTTCTGCCGGCGGGCACCGTGATGCTCTCGATCAATCCGCTCAACTGGAAGACGGACGGCACGGTCGCCGGGAAGGAAGAAAACCAGGGCGCATGCTTTACCGACTATGACGGCAACATCACAAGCGAGATACCCGCGCTCTGCGGCGCGTACATCGACACCGATACGGGCGTTGTCCGTCCCACGGGCATCACCAAGGAGGATTACCCCGCCGCGATCCCCGGCTTCCCCGAGGGTTCGTACCATGTGTATGACTACCTGTTCTACTACCGTAACCTGCAAAAGAACGTGGCTGTCAGACTGGAAAACTGGATAAGCATCCACTGAAGAAGGGAGCTGCCGTGTGCAGCTCCCTTGTTGTATGTCACAGCTTCGTCAGTGCCGCAAGGCATTCGGGCGCGGCAAACCCTATCTCCTGCAGCATCACGGCCGCATAGTGGTGGAAGGAGGAATGATCGATAAGCCTGAACAGCGCCGAAAGTACGTCCACCAAGGCATCGTCACCGTCATGCGTAGCCGTATAGCCGATGGCCAGCAGGCGCATGAGCGCATACACACTGCACAGCGCGGCGTGTTCCGGCTGCAGCGTCTCGCCGGGGTTGGAATAGGGAAAGCGCGTGAAGAACATATGATTGGCCAGCAGGCAGGCATAGCCGGTCTCCCAGTCGGGGAAGCGTTTTCCAAACTGTGCCCGTGCCCGCTCGAACAGGGATGCGTCCTCGCCGAAATAGCCGCGCACGGTTTCGCCGAAGGGGCGCAGACTTTCGCTGCGCTCATCGAGCATGTCAACCAGCTTTTCGGCTGCCTTGAGCGCGGTTTTTCGATCGGGGACGGCGGCGGGATCGAATGCGGGCGCGGTGCCGCGCTCGAGTCGTGCCATTTCAAGACCCAGCCGTTGCAGACGCTCGGGCAGCGGCCGCGTGCCATCCTGCACGATATCGATCAGCCTCAGCCGCACGGCCTGCTCATTTTCGAAGCGTTCGCGAAAGACCGTGCTGCCCTGCGCGTGCGGCGGTGCATCGTTTATGTGTATTTTCTCAAAGCGCAGCGGCCCGTCATGCGCCAGCAGCATCTCCACAACGCGTTCGCAGCTGCAGGTGCAGGAGCATTCGGCATCGCCCTCGTCGCGCAGCGCACGCGGGTAGAGTCGGCAGATCTCCGGCAGGTGCTCGGGCCCCAGCTCGGCGTGTACCGCGCAGCGACCGTCGGGAAGGCGCAGCGGACAGTTGCCGTCGTAGCGGTGCTGTATCTCGGCATAGTGCTCCGGTGACGGCTCGAGCGCGGGGCGCATGGCCACGTCCAGACGGTCCCGCAGGCTCTTTTTGCAGTCGACACCCAACAGATTAAAATAATCCCGCATGGACAGCGACACCGTCCAGCCCACGCAGCAGCAGGTCCGGCACGCGCCCATCTTGCAGGCAAATTCCGGATAGTAGTCCGGCGCAAGGTATTCCATCTCTTCGTTCATGGTATTCACCTCAATTTGAAAAGATTTTACCACCCGAATTTGCACGTTTTCAGCCGCGATTGTATGAAGATTTTTGCTCTGTTGCGTCTTGTAAGTTTTTTTCTCCGGCCTTATAATAGGAGCATGAATACCACGGCAGGGGGGCGGGCAGATGGCCAAAGCAGAGGAATACGAAGTCGTCCGATATCCCAGACTCAAGCATGTGACGGCGAACATCGTTCATATCGTCTACCGCAACCGCCACGTGCACCGCGAGATGGAGTTGGGCATTGTGCTGGACGGCACGGGCGAGATACGCGTGCGCGGCCGCTGCTTTGCCGTACACGCCCGGTCGCTCATGTTCTTCAATTCCAACGAATCGCATGAAATCATCTCCGGTACGCCCCAGGGGTTGACGATCGCCTATGTTCAGATTGCGAACAACTTCTGCAGGGATTATCTGCGCCTCTTCCATGACATCGAACTGTCGGAAAACGATCCGGAGAGGTGCACCACGCCCGAGGAGAAGCGGCGGCTGACGCGGCTTCTGCTGGATACGCTGGCGGCCTACTATGCCGAGCCGGACGACGGCTATGCTCTCAGGTGCATTTCATGCATCTGCACGCTCTTTGCCGCACTGATCGGCTTTGTACCCTACCGCAAGCTCACCGAGGCGGATTATCTGGCACACAAGAAGCGGGCCGCCCGCCTGCGCCGCATCACCGAATACATCGACGCCCACTACAGCGAACGTATCACGCTCTCGGAGCTGGCACAGCGCGAAAACCTGAGCACGACCTACCTGTCACACTTCATCCACGACAACCTCAACATGACCTTTCAGGAATACCTGGGGGCCTATCGCTTTGAGAAGGCACTGTCGCTGATGAACGAACCGGGGCTGTGCCTGACCGATGTGAGCATGGCTGCCGGCTTCTCGGATGTCAAGTACTTCACGCGTATGTTTGAGAAGCGTTTCGGCTGCTCACCCAAGGCCTACCGCGGCCGGCTGCCCGGCCCGGATGCGTCCCGCGACCAGAGCCAGAACTTTGCCGACAGTGATGTCGCGCGGCGCAAGCTGGCGGAATTCGCGGCGGGCATCGGTTTAAGGATCCCCTGATTAATTCGGCGGCGAATCTGAGCGTGCCTTTCACGTCATCTACTTCGTACGCACCCGCCGCGCTGCAACGCTTTGCAGCGGCGGGCAGCGCCGCGGCAATTCTCCGAATTGCTGCGCGGGCTGGTCGCAAC